>JBLINQ010000179.1:0-9555 GCA_047639315.1 Planctomycetota bacterium | reverse complement strand
TGTTGGCAGTCCTATTGGGTTTGATGGCTCAATAGGATCATCAGGCGTGCCGGACTTCCATGTGGCATTTGGTTTTTTGCTTTGGACTACCAACATGAGCCAGGCACCCTCGCTGGTGCTCACGCTTCGTGGCTGGATTCGAACCTGGGAGCGCTGGCGTCCCGCCGGCATTCTTCTTGGTGCGCGAAAGTCGATGGGGGCTTGGCGGCTAGTACGGTGCCAGGCACATGTTGGCAGTCCTATTGGGTTTGATGGCTCAATAGGATCATCAGGCGTGCCGGACTTCCATGTGGCATTTGGTTTTTTGCTTTGGACTACCAACATGAGCCAGGCACCCTCGCTGGTGCTCACGCTTTGTGGCTGGATTTCCAACCGGGAGCGGCGGCGTCCCGCCGTCATTCTTTGTTCTTAGGCGATAAGCCTTCGATCAACACGTCTGAAATGACTGAGAATAGGGAATTCTCGCTGAGGTGGCGTAGATAGCATCTACGGGCGGATTCTGGATGATTTGAGATTCTGCCATTGGGTGCGCTCTTGCTGCTAGGCCCTTGGCGACTAGTACGGTGCCAGGCACATGTCGGCAGCCCGATTATGCTTTTTGCATCACGAGGATCACTGGCGAGGGTTCCTTTGGTGGGATGTCTCTCGAAATTGGCAGGGGACTGCCAACATGAGCCAGGCACCATCGGCGATGCTGTCGATGCTGTCGATGCTGTCGATGTTGGCGATGCTGGCGATGCTGGCGATGCTGGCGATGCTGGCGATGTTGGCGATGCTGTCGATGCTGTCGATGCTGGCGATGCTGGCGATGCTGGCGATGTTGGCGATGATGGCGATGATGCTGCTGATGCTGCTGCTGCTGAGCTGCTGATGCTGATGCTGATGCTGCTGCTGCTGGCGAAAATGGGAGCATGCACACTGGGAGCGCTGGCGTCCCGCCAGCATTCTTACTCTTCTTACGGTGCCAGGCATCCTATTGCAGCCCGTTTATACGTCTTGCAGCATGAGGCGACTTGTCGAGAGATGAAATCGTTGGGCGGCAGTCGACCGTGATGTTGGAATGCAAACGAAGCCTGGCACCTCCCATGACTACGTCATCACGGCAATTTCAGACATTTTCCCGCCCAGGCTTACAGTAAACCACTCGATCCAAGAGATGCCTGGCACCGTACCAGTTTGGCGCAGCGGAGGTGCCTGGCTTCGTTTGCAGCCCCTCGTCAGGACCTTAATCGCCCCAGAATGCCGCCTCCCTCAAGAGATTTCCGTTATCCCTCCAGCCAAATTGGGCTGCAATAAGATGCCCGACGCCGTAGTAGGGCTGGTTTTCTGCGGTCTCGATTCCCATAATCCCAGCGCCGTTGCGATGAAGCGCAACCCTCAGATCATATCGATGTCCCATAATCATTAGGATCAATCATGTCCTCCTTTGATACAGCAACACTCCTAAAATCACTTGGCGTCCAAGATGTCAATTTTGGTGCCCATAACGGGTGCAAGGCCCTTGAGCTTGATGTCCAAGGCCAAATTACTTCTTCAACGCCAGTCGATGGTTCCGATATTGCCAAAGTCCAAATGCACGGACTGGAAGCATACGAAGCACTGATGAGCGGGGCCGATGTGGCCTTCAAAAAATGGCGCATGATGCCGGCTCCGCAGCGTGGTGAAATTGTTCGCCAAATCGGCAATGCTCTGCGCGAAAAGAAAGCCGAGCTCGGTGCTCTCGTGAGCCTCGAAATGGGCAAAATCGTGATCGAGGGCGAAGGCGAAGTCCAAGAGATGATCGACATCTGTGACTTTGCAGTTGGCCTTTCGCGCCAGCTCTACGGCTTGACCATGCACAGTGAACGCCCAGGTCACCGCATGTATGAGCAATGGCATCCGATCGGGAACGTCGGCATCATTACGGCTTTCAATTTCCCTGTCGCTGTTTGGGCTTGGAACGCCATGCTCGCCGCTGTTTGTGGCGACGTGGTTATCTGGAAACCTTCTCTTAAGACACCACTCACCGCGATCGCAGTTCAGAACATTGTTTCTGACGTTGCCAAGAAGCACGACATCGAAGGCGTCTTCAACATGATCGTTGGCTCGGACGTCGAAGTCGGCGAAGCCATGACATCCGATCGTCGTTTGCCTCTCATAAGTGCAACCGGATCATGCCGCATGGGTCGTATCGTGGCATCCAAGGTTGCTGGGCGTTTGGGCCGTAGTCTCCTTGAGCTTGGTGGTAATAACGCCATCATCTTGATGGAGGACGCCGATCTCGACATGGCTGTACGCGCCATTGCCTTTGGTGCTGTTGGAACAGCAGGTCAACGTTGCACTTCAACGCGCCGCGTGTTCTTGCATAAGAGCATCTCACAGAAAGTCACTGAGACTTTGGTCAAGGCCTACAGTGGCTTCAAGATTGGTGATCCCCTCGATCGTGGAACACTTGTTGGTCCACTGATCGATAAGGACTCTGTTGATGGCATGATGAGCGCCCTTGATCAAGTGCGTGCAGAAGGGGGAGAGGTCCTCTGTGGTGGTGACCGTTTGAGCCGTGATGGCTTCTACGTCACACCTGCCATCGTCAAAGCCAACAAAGACATGGATGTTTGGAAGGAAGAGACCTTCGCCCCAATCCTCTACTTGTTTGAAATCGACGGCTACGAAGACGCAATCGAAATGCACAACAATGTGAATCAAGGATTGTCGTCTGCGATCTTCACTTTGAACATGCGCACCGCTGAACAATTCCTCAGCCACGCCGGTAGCGACTGCGGCATTGCCAACGTCAACATCGGAACCAGCGGCGCCGAAATCGGCGGTGCATTCGGTGGCGAAAAAGACACCGGTGGTGGACGTGAATCTGGCTCTGATGCATGGAAGGTATACATGCGTCGCCAGACCACCACGATCAACTGGTCAGCTGAATTGCCGTTGGCTCAAGGTGTCGAATTCGACATCTAAGTCACGGTTTCGTTGACTCTAAGTAAGAATGAAAGCACGCTCTTCGGGGCGTGCTTTTTTTCGTACGGTGTCAGGCATCTTATCGCAGCCGTTTTGGGCTTCATGCTGCATAGGGCAAAATGGGGAGCGGCCCGGTTGTTGGGGGCAATCGGCCAACGCGGCGGACTGCGAACGAAGCCAGACACCTCTTGGTGCGCGGGGGTTGTTCGCTTTCCTTTCTCCCCAGAAGACCATTCCCTCCAGCGCATGCTATTCGCCCTGGTGCCTGACACCGTACACGTCGTTGTGAAGGTAAGAACGGTAGCTCATCTTGCGTATAGTACGGTGTCAGGCATCTTATCGCAGCCGTTTTGGGCCTCATGCTGCATAGGGCAAAATGGGGAGCGGCCCGGTTGTTGGGGGCAATCGGTCGACACGGCGGACTGCGAACGAAGCCAGACATCTCTTGGTGCGCGGGGGTGGGTTAGCCTCGGAGGCCTGACTACTACCCAAGGGCGACCAGAAAACATATCCTACAACGGTGTGACTTGGGGCACCAAGCAACGAATCGATCACTGGAACGCGAGGAAGACATGACCAATCGGAATTTCACCATAGTCGCTTTGATGAGTGCATTTCTTGTTTTATCTGCATGCTCTTCCATGGAGAAAGAAGCACCACTGGACGAGTTTCGGTGGATGTTAGGCGACTGGCGCGCAGAGCAAGGAAGCAATCTTATCATCGAATCTTGGCGTGAGGCGAGCGGCAAGACATTTGAGGGAATGGGCTCCACGCTTGATAAGGACCAGAAGAAAGTGACGAGCAAAGAGTCACTGCGCTTGGTCAGCATGTCAGGAGAGACCTTCTATTTTGCCAAGGTTGGCGACAATAGCATGCCCACTCCTTTCAAACTTGTGAGCTATGAGGATGACACGGCGACGTTTGAGAATCTCAAGCACGACTTTCCGCAACGCCTGATCTACCAGAGAGTCGATGAGAATCACCTGAGGGTCGATGTGCAAAGCGCCGAAGGGCAAGGGTTCACTCTCAAGTTTGCTCGCAACGCATTTTCACCAAGCTCCGCATTCTAGTTAATCACCGTAAGTCGGGGATTGTTAGGTTGAATCGCCTGCCTTTGGTCGTCACGTGCTCTGCCGCAATTGGTGCGAATTCCATAAATAGGGCCACAACAACGTCGAGGATTCGTCATGACAATACGTGATGTAAAACCTAAAGATGCGGCCTCCATTTGTGACATCTACAACGAGCATGTGCGCAACACGGTTGTGACCTTCGAATTTGATGTTGTCGGCGAAGTTGAAATGCGTGAACGAATCTCTTCCATCACTCAGACCTATCCTTGGATCGTGCTGGAAAAAGACGGGGCTCTCTGTGGTTATGCATATGCCACCGAATGGAGACACCGAGTCGCCTATCAACAGACCGTCGAAACAGCGATTTATGTCAGTGAAGACGCTCAGGGATGTGGGTATGGGCGAGAGCTCTATCTGGCACTTATTGAGCGCTTGCGACTCTCAAGCAGGGGATTTCACGTGGCCTTAGGAGCGATCGCGCTCCCAAACCCGGCAAGCATCGCTCTACACGAGAAACTTGGTTTCAAAAAAGTTGCAGAATTTCCCGAAGTCGGCCGGAAGTTCGAGCGCTGGATCAATGTTGGGTTCTGGCAGTTAGATCTCTAAGAGCCCTTCCTCATTTCCAGAGAATTTCTGTGAACTTCCGCCATCGAAGCGCGTCCCAAGGCCTGAAGGGCCAAATTGTGCCCGTGCCAAGAACGAAAAAGGTGACCTCCATGTCTAAGCGCATATCCCTCTTCGCTTTTCTCCTGCTTCTCGTCTCGTTGATCTTGGCAGGCGGTTATGCCTTCGCCACTCAGGATGAAGTGGAGCAGGCCGACAAAGACTTCAAGGAGCACTCATACAGACCAGCGCTCAAGGGATACCAGGAGATCCTCGCCGATCCGAAGCGTTCTGAGGATGCCCGGGGCCACGCTGCTCGCCGCATTGGACTGTGCTTGGAACGTCTCAAGAAATGGGACGATGCCCTCAAGCATCTGGACACGACCTATGCCCAGTTCGCTGGTTCAATTTGGCGTCCTCGGATTCGTGCCTTGGAAGGTGCCATCCGAGTGCGCATGCCTCACTATTATTACAAAAAGGGCGATGTCATTAGTCGTCAACAGTGGATCCAAGGAGCCACTTACAACTACACTTATTATGACGACGTGCTGAGTGGCATGAAGGCGCTCGGAGAAGCGCGGAAACTCTACGAGCCCTTCCTGCCCAAATGGTCACCCGGCATGACCAGCATCAGCGATGATGAGCGCAAGGTCAGGGCGGATGAGTACTCCCGCCTCTGCTTCAACATGGCAGCCGCCCTTGAAGCTCACCGTCAGCAGAAGGGTGGGCTCAATGGCATTGAACCTGCAGAGAGCGTCAAAGCTGACTTAGAGAAACACAATATTGGTTTCGGATTTGGCCGTGACCCACAAGTCTGGTTCAAAGCAGCTCAAACGCTCTGCCAGCGCTATGCACTGAAAGATCGGCAGGCGCTGGCTCATTACATGGAAGCCATGTACTGCCGCCGTCTTCTCGATTCTCAAGAAACTCCAACTATCAAATTCGAGGACGGGCAATACGTCACACGTTGTCGCGTTGGAGGCACCGATGAAGAGCCAATCTTGATCAAGATGCCCGCCGACAAAGACCCGTTCTTGCTGTTCAAGTCACTGATCAAGAGCTTCCCGGAATCACCGGTGACCGATGACTCCATCTATGTGCTTGCGACCATGCAGAGCCGCTACGGATTGCACGTCGAGGCTCTCAAGATGGTCGCTGGGTTTAGTGAACGTTTTCCTAAGAGTCGCTGGCGTTCTGATGTCCTGAACTTGGTTCAAGAGATCACGCATCCACGGTTGAACGCCGCCAGCGTTCAGGCATTTCAGCCAGGTGAGAAAATCGAACTCGAACTCGAATCGCGCAACATCAAGACTCTTGATGTCACCGCCTATGAAGTCGACCTCGGCGAGATTATGGCGACTCGTTCATTCGTGAAGGACAGCAAGTCAAGATTCGCCAACCTCGCAAAACTGATTGGCGCTGGCGGATCAAAGTATCTAAGTCGGCGCCGTCCGGCCTTTACCGGCACCTACAGCACCGGCGACGAGGGCAAGCACTTCTCTCGTGAAGGGAAGACGACGCTTCAGTTGCCTAAGGTCGGTGCATACCTCGTTGAACTGTCAGCCGATGAGTCGACGTTTCAGACTCTCGTAGTTGTCTCTAACATCGCCATCATCCGCAAAACCACCGATGAAGAAACGGTTGTTTATGTTGGTGGGGCGGAAGACGGCAAGCCTATTACCGAGGCTAAAGTTCTCGTCCGCCAAAGACATCGCGCCAAGGGGTTGCTCGGTTGGTACGACAAGATGAACTACGACTGGAAAGAGTCCAACGCTGAAGGCGTCGCGGTTCGAGTTCATGCGAGTTCCTCAGGCAAGCAAATCAACATTGAGGCATTTGCCCAAAAAGGCGAGCACTATGCCCTGACTCTTGAGAAATCGACTTATCCAAAACGCTCTGGAAATAAGACGATAACGCTTTACGGATTCACGGATCGTCCGGTCTATCGGCCTGCTCAGACCATTCAGTTTGTCGGCAACATGCGCCAACGCATTGATGAAGACTACAAGAACATGGAGAGCGAGTACTTCGACGTACAAATCTCCGATCCAAAGGGCAACAAGCTATTCACCCAAGTCCTGCAGGCTGACGATTTTGGTGTTGTATCAGGCTCGCTGACGGTTGGTGAAGAGCCACCGCTTGGCGTCTATCGCGTTGCGTACCGACATAAAGGGAGTTGGGTCGGAAGCCACAACTTCCGCATCGAAGAGTACAAAAAACCCGAATTTGAAGTGACCGTTGACGGACCAGACAAGGCGATTCGCGTCGGCGACAAATTCAACGCCAAGGTTCACGGCGAATTCTACTTTGGTGGCGGAGTTGCTGATGCCAAGGTGTCTTGGCGAATCTTCCGCGAGCGTTACTATCCGACCTTCAATTTCAGTGAGCCTTATTCTTATCTCTATGGCAAGCGGAGTTCGAAAAGGCGTCCGTCTCGGCGCGGCAATCGCGAGCTCGTTGCTCAAGGAAATGGCACCACGGATTCTGCTGGTGATCTTCTTTTAGAAATCGACTCGGCCCCATGGAAGACCAAATACGCTGATCAAGATCATCGCTTCGTCATTGAAGCAGATCTGACCGACCTGTCGCGGCGTACCATTTCCGGCTCGGGGCAGATCCTTGCACCTCGGCGTGGTCTCTTTGCTCACGTGAAAGCTAATCGTGGCTTTTACCGGACTGGTGAGAAGGCGAGCTTTGAAATTCGCCTGCAAAAGCCCGACGGGTCGCCATCGGAATCGACCGGCCAAGTGATCGTCTATCAAGTGACGGCCACGAGGGATGGTGAGGAAATCAATGAATCACGTCGTCAAGTCGCTGTCTCCGCGGCTAAGACCGACAAGAAGGGCATGGGGAAATTCGATTGGCAAACAGATTCGCCTGGTCGCTTCGTGATTCGATACGTCACTCAAGATCGCTGGGGCGAGCCTGTGGTTGGCGAGCAATACACCTGGATCACATCGCCTGACTACAAGGCCGATGATTTCCAGCTGAACAACGTGGAGATTGTCTCCGACCGCACGGAATACCGGCCTGGTGATGAGGCCTTCCTCATGATCAATTGCCAATTCCCCGGCTCTTACGTCATGGTTGCTATCGAAGCTGAGCGTAGCGTTCTTTCCTATCAGATTGTTAAGATGATCGGCAAAACGGCCGTCATGACATTACCGATTGAGAAGAACTTTGCACCGAACGTATTTATGACAGCGACGATGATCCACAGCGGTCGCTTCTATGTCTCGTCACAAGAGTTATTCGTCCCGCCAACTCACAAGTTGATGAATGTTGGGTTGAGCTTCGACAAGGACTCTTACCTGCCAGGTGAGATGGCGACACTCCAAGTAGACAGTCGAAACGAAAATGGTGATGGCATTCCAGCCCAGTTTGCTCTGCGAGTCATGGACAAGGCGATCACCTATATTGCCCAAGACGACACTCCGGACATCCGTAAGTTTTATTATGGTCGTCGCCGCACCTATTCTGGCGGCAACCGGTGGAACAACATCACTTCGAATTCGGGCCAATTCCGATTCAGCGGGCACCTCGCTCGAAACCGAGATTGGAAGAACTACCGGCGTCACGGCATGCCTTCAGGCTACAACCTTGATCTAGGGCTGGCTGGGCGTGTCTTCGATGAACGCCAGCGTAGCGGTAAGAAAGGCAATTGGGGGGCTGCCCAAGGTCTCCTGAAAGAGGAGCTTCCCCAGGAATCAGGAGAACCCGAAGCGGAAGAAAGTTCGCTGCTTCTCGATAGTGATGACAGCTTTGCTACCGCCGATAAGAAGTCAGACGCGGGTCGTCCATCGGTATCCCGGGCCATGGCTCCCCAATCGAAAATGAGGCAGAGCCGCAAGGATCTTAAATCCAAGAAGCCTCAGGGTGATTTCGAGAATTCCGTCGGAGCGGACGAGCCAGAGATTCGTGAGAATTTCAGCGACTTGGCTCACTGGCACGCCAAGCTGAGAACGGGCGCCGATGGCAAAGCGTCTTTGAAGTTTAAGTTCCCTGATAGCCTCACGACATGGGTGGCCACTCTTCGTGGTCTCACCAAAGACACTAAAGTTGGTGTAGCCGAAACAGAAATCAAAACCACAAAGAACATCTTAGTTCGTTTACAGGCTCCACGATTCTTCACCGAACGCGACGAGATTGTGGTCAGTGGAATTGTGCGCAATGACTTTGCCGAGGCCGTGAAGGCGAAAGTGAGTCTTACATTGATCGGAGATACTCTTGTGGTTGATGCAGGCCTTGAACGCGAGGTTGAAATCGCAGCGAAGTCTGAAATACGTATCGATTGGTTGGTCAAGGTCAAGAAGGCTGGTGAAGCTCGGATCATGCTGAAGGCGCTTTGTGCTCGTGAAAGCGATGCGATGCGTATGACCTTCCCCGTACTCACTTACGGCATTGACAAGGTCGTTACTAAGACCAAGGTCCTTCATGGTGGTGACGGTGTAGCCAACTTCCCAATCGACATCCCAGAAGATCGTCGCGTTGGTACAACGGCGATGGAATTGACCCTAGCACCATCATTGGCCACTTCACTTTTGGAAGCACTGCCTTATCTTGTCGAGTATCCATATGGATGTACCGAACAAACGATGAGCCGTTTCTTGCCTGCCGTGATTGTTGCCAGAACTCTCAAGGATATGGGGATCTCCTTGGATGAAATCGCAGCTCGCCGTGTTGACCTTGAGAACAAAGGTCAACTGAATGCCCGCAATCTCGTGCCGGTTTACACCAAGTATGAACTTGATTCGGTGGTCAAAGCCGGCCTTCGTCGGCTCACCTCGATGCAAAATTCAGATGGTGGATTTGGCTGGTGGAAGTCTGATACCAGTTCGATGCATCTCACTGCTTACGTCTTGCACGGTTTAGCAGAAGCTAAGAATGCGGGTTATTCAATTTCCGACACCATGATCAAACGTGCTGCTTC
>JBLINQ010000178.1:0-9713 GCA_047639315.1 Planctomycetota bacterium | reverse complement strand
CGCGGTGTGCTGCGCGGTGTGCTGCGCGGTGTGGGGCGCGGTGTGGGGCGGGGTGTCGGGCGGGGCTGCGCCCGGGGTGTGGGGCGGGGCTGCGCCCGGGGCCTCGGCGCCGGGCGATTCTGCGGACGAGGGGCCGGAGCAGCACGACGTTGAGGCCGCTTCGCCTTGTCGTTCTTCTGGGCTTGGACCGTAGGTGCTAAGGAGACCAAGAAAGCCCCCATCAAGAATACAGCCACGAATTTGATTGGGTATACGTTCATTTCCAACCTCCAGAGAACATCTTCCGACCAGCCATCTGCACCTCAACACTACTCAAATCGCATGCCATCGGCCGAATTCGGGTGGCCAGGGAAGAAAACGGCCACAAATAATGCCCTGGCAATGACTTCCAGCGTCAATTCACTTGGAGAGACAAGGAACCGAGCCAACGTTCTTGTCCAGCATCCGGTAATCGAGCCACAAATGTGTCCAAAAACGGGGACACGGGAAGCCATAAGCCGTGTGCCCAACGAAATTTGACGAAAGCCGACACAGGTAAGCATGAAGTTGGTAGATTGATTTTCCTTGGTACTCACCCACCCCAAATACTGGCACTGGCCAGATGGCTCGCCAAAAGCGAGCTATAGTGAATCAAGATTGCAAAAGATAAGGAGTAAGGCCCTTCATGGCTTCACGGAGACCGGCAAATCGCCAGCGAAAAGGCGGCAGCAGCAGGAAACAAAAAGAACCTGAACTCAATGCCCGCCAACAAATGGACAAGAGTGATAACAAGATGGCCATGCAGGTGCTGGGAGCCTGCGTTGTCGGAGCCATCGTTATTTTTGGACTGATGTCACTCAGTGACGATACGCCGATAAAGAAAAAAGAACCTCGTCGGGCACCAGTCGAGATTGAAGGCGACACACGACAAGCACCTGAGGAGGAGAGTGAAGTCCCAATCTGGTTGGCCGAGCAATTCATGATTGCCTTGGCCAATGAAGATGAGGATGCCGTCTCAAAACTAATCGCTTGGGACCTTCTCTTCGCCAAGATTGAGCACCTCAACAACCGCTCGGAAGAAGAGAAGTACGTCAATCTTGATCCTGATGCTCAGATGACACTCCGAGACAAACTGCTGATCAAGATTCTCGATCCCGACTTTGCCCAATTGATCCGAGAGAATTCTCTCGAGCTGCTCAACTCGGGCAATTTCATTTGGAACACGTCAGACGTCGGCATTGACTACGGCAATGTCACCATGATGGTCCAAGACTCTCGTGGCCGCGACAAACTGTTGCTCCAGGTCAAGTCCCAGCTCAAGAAGGGCAAGGACACGGTCAAGGACGCTAAGAACAAAGAAGCTTGGGGCATCGTCGATGTCAGTAACCAAGTGATGGGTAAGATTTCCCCGGACGGCGCCAAGATCCGCATGCGGAACAAGAGCATCACCGAGAACATCTTCAAGAAGAAAAGAAAGCCGAGAAAGAAGAGCACCGCTGGGCCACCAGAGGCAGATCCAAAGCTTGTTGATTGGCCAGAAGGAATGGGCGACTCGACCAAGAGCAAGATCGAAAGCGAAGTTGCTGCTCTCATGCAAACGGAAGATTTCCGTAAGGCTGATCAAGGCAAGTTCTCGTTGATAGATCGTGCTAAACCGGCCATCACAGGATTGCTTCGCGCCCTATCTCAACTTGACTTCGAAGAAGACAAGGATGAGGTCGCCAAAGCATTCCAAGTCGTCCAAGTGTTGCGCGAAATCACTGGCCTCAACTTCAACTTCCGCCCCATGGCGACCCGTCAAGGATTTGGCATGGGCGGCATGACTCGTGCAACCCCCGAAGAACGCACCAAGGCAGTTCGCCGCTGGTTCGGTTGGTGGGAAAAGAACGGCAAGAGTTGGACCAAGAAGGCTGAAGTCATAGAGCCTGAGTCTTGGGACGATCTCGTTGAAGACGAAGACAAGGATAAGACCAAGAAGAAATAGCCCTTCTTGGACTTGCGCTGTCACAATCAAAATTCTGAGTTAGCTTCGGTGCTAACTCGGATCATTCAAATCATGAATTGATAAATGGAGTCCACTATGTCGCACGGCAACCTTCCTTGCCCTGAATGTGAGACCATGAACGACGCTCCCGAAAAGGGAACGAAGAAAATCACCTGCTCAAGTTGTGGCGTGATCCTCGTCTTGAACAAGGTCTACGGTGACAATTGGCCAGCCCAAGCAAAGAAGCACGCCGGTGCCGCTGCTGAAGCCCCAAGCAAGCCTAAGATTGTGTCGCGAAAGCCTAAGGGGCGCAGCAGTGACGAAGGCGAGGCAAAACCTTCGCGCAAGTCAAGGGGCTCCTCCAGTAAGCGTAAGAGTAGCGGACGTTCCGCTCCTGTTGCTGCAGCTGATAGCGAAGACCAAGGCCGCAAAACGCGCGGTCGCAAGAAGCAAGGAGAAGGCTTCTCCAACGGCGTGATTATTGGTTCTTTCGGTGCCTTCGTTGTCATCGTCATCTTGGTCTTCATGGTCTACAAGGGCAAGCAAGACGAGAAAGCAAAAGAAGAGCAAGCAGCCATAGAGTTGACGGAAAAGACTGCAAAAGAAGCTTTGGCCAAGGCGAAAGCCGAGGCTGAAGAAATTGAAGCCGCCGATGCGGCCGAAGAGACAGGCGCCGTCGCTGAAAAGGTCGATGAGAAGCCAGTGGCAGTTAAGAAGAAACCAGCCAAGAAAAAGCTCGCTCGTCGCAAGCGTGATCCATTCCCAGAGCCAACCTTAACGCCAGAGATCGCCGACGCCTTCAAGAAGGCGATGGCCATTTTGCAGGATCCAGATACCACAAGCACTCGGCGCGCCGCCGATGACTCGCTCTTTGAGCACCGCAAAGAAGCCATCCCAATCTTGATCAACAGGCTCATGGCAATCGACTCGAGGAATGAAGCTGAATCACGGGGCGCTTATGGTCTCATCGAATCTCTAAGACGGTGCAGCGAGTTCAGTACGAAGTACGATCGCAACCTCTTGATCACATCATGGCCAACAGACGAGAAAGAACTCGACAGCAACGCCAAAGAGCGCGAGATTGTCGTCCTCGACTGGTGGAAATGGTGGAACAAGAACAAGGACACTTGGAAGCCACCAGTGGACTCAGAAGAAGACTTCTAACCGTCTCTTCGAATCAATAAGAAAAGAGCGCGAGCATCATACTCGCGCTCTTTTTTTGTTTGTCGACTTGAGCTTCGAGGAGTGGAGGTTCCTACGAGCGCAAGTGCTGCTTGAAGTGGCCAACCATTGTCTTAGGCAATGAGACCGTCATGAAGACGCGGTTGCCTTCGTATTGCGTCTCAAGGATCTCTCCCAAACGGCTCAATTGGGCCTGCGTCTTGCCATCGGCCACATCAATCTCAAGCTCAATCACTTCTCTCGATTTCTCATCGAAGTCAACAAGGCGTTGAATGAGCGTGTCGACACCCTCCCCCGTCTTGGCTGAGACTTCAATGAAGTCTTTGTGCTTGTTCTTGAGAGCATTGAAAGCGACTTGGTCTTCAACGGCGTCAATCTTGTTGAAGACAAGAATCTGCTCGTAGTTTTCCATGCCGAGTTCTTTATGCAGAACGTCATCGACGGTCTTGATCTTCATCTCGATGCCAGGCTCAGAAGCAGAAACGATGTGCAAAAGCAGCTTCGCTTGACGGACCTCTTCCAACGTTGCGTGAAAACTCGCGATCAAATGGTGAGGGAGATTCTCGATGAATCCAACCGTATCCGACATGAAGACAGTTTGCCCATTCGGTAGAGACAGATCACTGGTTTTGGTGTCGAGTGTCGCAAACAACTTGTCAGCTTGATAAACGTCGGCGCCAGTAACCTGATGCATCAATGTCGATTTGCCGGCGTTGGTATAGCCAACGAGAGCAACGGTAAGTTTCTCCTCGCGGGAGCCAACCTGGCGCTCCTTCCTGATCGAGATTTCTTTGAGTTCGGTTTCTAATTGGTGCAAACGGCGGTCGATGAGACGACGATCCGATTCGATTTGCTTCTCACCAGGACCACGACCTCCGATGCCCCCTTTTCCCGAGATTCGATCCAGATGGGTCCACATTCGCTTCAGGCGAGGCAAGGTGTAGCGGAGCTGGGCCAATTCTACTTGGAGGCGCGATTCCATTGTCTTGGCATGGGTCGCAAAGATATCCAAGATCACTTCGCTGCGATCAAGGACTTTGCAGCCGACTTTCTCTTCGAGGTTACGCACTTGTCGTGGGGTCAAGTCGTTGTCGAAAAGGACGCACTGAGCTTCGTGCTCGCGGATCTTGGACGCCAACTCTTCGGCCTTACCCTTGCCGATATAGTAAGTGGTATCCGGTCGTTGTCGGCGCTGATACATGCGCGCGACGCTCTTCACGCCAGCTGTGCGAGCCAGCTCGTCGAGCTCATCGAGCATTTTGAATTCGTCATCATCGACGTCGGCGGTTCCAGCGCCCACAAGGATGGCACGTTCGAGGCGCTTATCTTCGGTCTTATGCAATCTAATCTCTACTCGCATCTTGGGGCATTGGAATTAACGAATGACGCCTCCAGGCGCTATCGTCTGTTTCAGGGAAATCAGTACGGAAATGGGCTCCCCGGCTTTCCGTCCTCTTAGCCGCTGACTCTACCACGGCCAAAGCCAGCGTAAGTGTGTTAACCAATTCCCAGCCGGAAGGGTCCTGAAAACGGCATTGAAGGACATAATTGGCCCAATTTTGCAGCCGTTCAATGGCTTCTTGGAGCTGATCAGCGTTTCTGACGATACCGACATCTCGCCACATGAGGCTCTTAATACTGTTGAGCATGTCAGGCACGTTGATGACGCTCCCCTCGAGGCCGAAATCAGTCTCTTCGAAGGAGGTCGGGAGTGGGTTCTTTTTCTTCTCTTGAGCCGCCGCTTGGCCGGCTCTCCAGCCAAAAACGAGGCCTTCCAAAAGACTGTTGCTTGCCAGTCGATTGGCGCCATGCAGTCCACTCGATGCCACTTCCCCGCAGGCGAAGAGTCCGTCCATTTCGGTTCGCGCATCCAAGTCAACAACGACGCCACCCATCATGTAGTGAACGCTGGGATGAATCGGGATCAGGTCCTTGGCAACGTCGAAGTTATAGAGCTGGCATGTCTGGTTGAGTAATGGAAAGCGTTTGCGAACGAAGTCTGGTGATAGATGAGTGAGATCAAGAAAGACGTGCGTATCGCCGCCTGCTGCCATGTGGCGCACGATGGATCGACTGACAATGTCTCTTGGGGCCAACTCAGCTCGTGGATGGTAGTTCACCATGAACCGTTCGCCGTGCATGTCGCGCAGGATCCCGCCCTCGCCACGCACGGCTTCGGTGATGAGATGACGAGCAGAACCGGCGATATAGAGAGTCGTCGGATGGAACTGAATGAATTCCATATCTCTGAGCGGCGCCTGAGCACGTAATGCCATGGCGAATCCATCACCGGTAGCGATCGGAGGGTTGGTCGTTTCGCGGTAGAGCTGCCCTGCTCCTCCTGTTGCCAGGATGGTTGCCTTGGCATGAACGAGAACGTACTTGCCGTTGCGGTAAAGCAGAGCCCCAAGACAACGCCCTTCATCGACAATGAGATCGATGGCGAAGCCATGCTCCCATAGCTCGACACTGTCGAATGACTTGACCTTGCGAAGAAGTGTCGCCTGCACCTCCATTCCAGTCTGGTCACCTCGTGCGTGAATCACTCGCTTCTGGCTGTGTCCACCTTCAAGAGTGAGATGAAGTTGGCCGTCTTGTTCATCAAAACTCCCACCCCACTCGATGAGACGCCGAATGCACTCAGGCCCTTCTTTGACGACAACCTCGACGGCCTCCAAGTGGCAAATGCCACAGCCGACATCGATCGTGTCATCGCGATGAGATTCGACCGAGTCCTCATCACTGAGAACCGCCGCCACCCCGCCTTGAGCGGCCCAAGTATTGGAAACGAGCGCCGTTTCCTTGGTGATGCACAAGACATCAGCATGAGGGGCTGCAGCAATGGCAGCTGAGAAACCGGCGACACCCCCGCCAATCACAAGGACCGAAGTCTCGTGCACGTCGTAGGAAATTGTTGTGAGATCACAAAGCGGCCGAAGTTTGGGTTTCATAAACACATGGTCACCCCAAACGAGTTGGAATCAAGCCAATGATTATTTCAAATGGCGATTAGACATTCGGTTTTTTCCGAAAACACGCCCATGGAGATGGACAACCTATGTGGCATTCGCAAACCCTTTAATTGAAGTCACTTAGAGCCTCAAAGAACCGCTCCCCACAAGCAATCTCCCGAATTCCTCGATGCACTCCACCGAAATTCCCCCATAAAAACCCTTGTCCTCGGCACACATTAGGGTTTTACTTGGGTAGTGAACGAGCTTGCTCCGTACAAAACCCGAAGGAACTGAAGGCTCAAACTAAGGAGATCATCATGGACTTGAAGAACTGCATCACCGAAATCCTCTTTACTTGTGGCATTGCCGGCCTCATGGCCTTGGCCATGGTCTTCTAAGAACCTATGCACCTCACTAAGAAACAATCCGCGATCTTCGAGTTCATCAGCGACTTCATCGTCGATCGGAGCTACGCCCCGACGATGGAAGAGATCGGCGAAGCCATGGGCATCGCCGCGGTGACCGCCCACGAGCATGTCAAAGCCCTCTACTCCAAGGGTGTCATCCGTATGGCACGTAACCAGGCAAGGTCCATTGAGATTGTCAAAGAAACATCTTGGCCGGAAGTTCCTGTTCTTGGTCGAGTCGCAGCTGGCCTGCCGATCGAAGCGATAGAGAACAAACAGTCATTCGATTTCGAGAGCCTGTTTCCCGATGGTGAGGATTGCTTCATTCTCGAAGTCAAAGGGACTTCGATGATCGAAGACCATATTCAAGACGGTGACCTTGTTGTGGTCGCCAGTAAACAGACAGCCCGTCCCGGTGAGACCGTTGTAGCTTTGATTCGAGAAGAAGAAGCAACGCTCAAACGATTCTATCCCGAGGGCAACAAGATTCGCCTCGAACCCGCCAATGCCACGATGAAGCCAATCATCGTCCCGGCGGAAGATGTTCGCATTCAAGGAGTCGTATTAGGAGTTATGCGGCACTACTAACAGATAATTGAACGTTTCCAGGGTGGCGATGCGGTCTATGTCGTCGGTAAGGAGGTCAACCACCAACCCTCCCCCTTCAGTGTCTGACTTGCCCCTTGTCGGACACACTCCCCATTGCCCCGAACCGCGACGTGAGAAACAGCTCCTCAAAGCCAATTCCCCCGTAACGCCTCACCCGCACCCGCCCTGGAACGGTCTTTTTCTTGAAGGATCATTGGCCACCAACAGCCTCTTGATTCGCCCCACTACCAGGCCTGATGTTCAGGCCTAAGAGGCAATGTCCTCTTTTTTGGTGAGCGCTGTGGGTCGAATCAAGGGGCTGTTGTATTGGCTCACAAAGGGATGAAAAAGAACCGGGCCCGTCTTAAACCCTCAACGTCAAATATTGGGAGACGCCATGGCACCCCAACCTCATGACAACCAAATCAGGTCCGTGTTCTCTAAACCGCGACACGCGGCTGCGATGCTGCAAACATTCCTGCCTGAGGAAGTCATCACCTACCTCGACTTTCAATCGAAGAAACTCTGCCGAGGGACCTTTGTCGACGAAAAACTACGAAGGCATGAAACAGACCTACTCTTCAGCATCAAGAGAGAAGCTCGAGAGAGCTACATCTAAGTGCTATTCGAGCATCTGGGCATAGCCCCCGCACGATGGCTATGCGCCTACTGCAATAAGTCACTCGCATTCACCAGTCAATCGATGCTAAGACCGAAGCTTACTTGCCGATTATCATTCCCATCGTCTTCTACAATGGCGTCGCACAATGGACTGCCCCGCTGCGACTATCAGATCAATATGATTTCGAAAGCAACATCATCAACAGCATGCCAATCCAAATTATCGATTTGGAATACCGGCTCATCGACCTCTCCACCTTCTCCGACAAAGAAATCTACGGGTGGACCAATCATGGCCACAGCCCAACAGTATGAACGTCCCTCCACCTCTATCCGTGAGCGACCATCAGATACATCACCAGAAAGAAGATGGAGATCATCGACGTTGTTTCAAGCCAATTGACCTTGCCATCGTCCTGAACAGCCTTCCAAAGAATCAGCATGGATGGGAAGCCGAGGAGGATGGCGCTCGTTGAATGAATGTCAATCGGAATAACACCACCATGGGGCAGCGTTGCAATCACACCTGTTTGACTAAAGATCGCCAACATGATGAAGGCAATTGGCAACACCAAGAACGGCACCTGAGTCACGGCGCCAGAAGCATTGGCCATGGCAATGTCGTACTTGCCCTTGAAGTGAGCTGTGCCAATCATGACGAAGGCACCCGAGGCAGAGAAAGCACTCAAGATCATGGCGCCGAACATCTCGGAGTAGCCAGCCTCATTCAGAGAAGCTACGAGCACAGTCGCGAAATCTCCCACTGAATGGCCACCGATCACGGCACCGATAAGACCAATGATGCTGTAGCCGACAATCGTCCCCATTCCCATGCCAGCGTGAGTTGTATCAGGAGCCGGTTGATTTTCGGCATCAACGCCACCTCCAGAGAAACGCTTGACCAATCGCGTCACCGCAACGACTTGAACTAATAAGAGGCAGGCCCCCATGACATAGAGATCAGATGCGCCGATTTCAGCAACATCTTGCCCTGAAACAGAAAACGAATTCATGAGAACGAATATCGTACCGATGCTGAAGAAAGCTCCGGCGGCGGCGGCGTAGAGGTCAGTACTCAGCTTGACCAAAGGCTTCGGCATTGAGGCCTGCCCCTCGACATCGCGAGGCAGAAATCCGCAATAGAGACCAAAAGCTGCCGCGCCAACATGAAGTGTGAGAACCGACACAACAAAACCCACGATCGGCGTCGCAGCAAGCACAAATCCAAGCATAACCAATTCGGGAATGTTGCTTGCCAGACCCGCCATGGTCCCGGCCACAAAGGTGCTCATTTTCTTTTTGGCAGCGTACCCTTCAACCGCCTCGATCATCACCTCGGAAGATCCGAATACGACGGCGAGACCACCTAAGCCCATCAGCGTTGTATGAATCCAACCAGGCAAGCTATGCCCAGCGAGTTTCGCGATTGCCAAAGCGATGCCACCACCGATCATTAGGCGGAGCCACATTTTTCCGTGCTTTTCATTACTCATGATTTATCCTCTTGGGCCAAAACATGATCTATCACGGCTACATTGTCAAATGGCAGCTTGTTGTCCTATGACGGTGCCTGTCATATTCTCACCACGTTTGTGAGCCTGACACAAATGCGTCACTTCCGATTCTAACCATCCAACTTCTCTGAATGCCCAAACAATCGTCTCGGTGAAATTCATCAAGGGTGCTGACTCAAGAATCTTCGACTTTCCGAGCCCCACATTTGATGACCAACTGTTCGAAAAAGCGGTGAGAAAGTGGCAGGCCTCGAACTTCTTGACAGGTCGAGGTGGCCCACGTGGGCCATCTTTGTTTAGTTCGGTGCCTGTAACGTTTCGGATTTCTTAGCGGGCGGCAAACTAACTGGGAGCGCCAGCGTCCCGCCGGCATCTTCATTCTTGGAACGCTCTCCGATTCATATCACACTCAAGCACCCATGGTGCCTGGCTTCAAGTTGCAGCCCCACGTCAAGAACCATCGAACTCCCAGAGAAGAAGAGTA
>JBLINQ010000177.1:0-9848 GCA_047639315.1 Planctomycetota bacterium | reverse complement strand
AAATAGAATTTTCCGTTCGGAGACACGCCTACTCGTGAGACCCGACTGCCATCTAGCGCAGTCGTTTCTATGGCATGGGTGATGATCTCGCTCTGGGCTGGCGAGTGTTCGGAACTCTTAGAGCAGGCCGACGTGACGGCC
The DNA here is from genome assembly GCA_047639315.1 of Planctomycetota bacterium. Taxonomy (GTDB): domain Bacteria; phylum Planctomycetota; family DRQF01; genus S139-23. The sequence continues at coordinate 9,707 of JBLINQ010000177.1, read as the reverse complement.
ATGATAACGCCAGCAAGGAAGCAGGAGGCCAAATGAACTGTGTGCCGTTGGTTAGTCATGAATGCACGGTACCAGAATCTGGTGCCACGCGAATAACAACCTGCCGTCAAAGCGCCGCATTTAAGGAATGGGGTGCCAGGCTTATGGTGGAAACTTCACTGCGCGGTTTCGCGCGGACACTAGTTCACGGACTTCCACCATGTGCCTGACACGGTACGCTTTGGGGCCGCACGCACGATCAGATGTCTTTCGCAAAGATTCCTGATGATGTGAATGAAATCTCGCAATAATCTGGTACTGCGACGGATGAGCGGTACTTTGTAGGCCGCTTCTATGCTCAAAAGCCCTGGAGATCTTCCATCATGCGTTTCGTTGCAATTGTCTTGGTTGTTATTTTCTCTGCCGCGGGAATGTCGTGTTCTATTATGGGCGAATCTGCAACACGGACTCAGGAATTCATCGCTGATTACAAGCCTGGGACGCAATTCGATATCAAAACCCGGAATGGAAGGGTCGAGATTATCGCCGATTCCGAAGTGGATGAAATGGTCATCACGGCCACCTTTCGGGCTCAAGGAAGTAGCAAAGAGGAAGCAGAACAGCGGCTTAGGTCTTTTGGGCTGTTCTTGGAGCGAGAAGAGAGCGGTATCCAAATGATTCACGCAGTATTTCCTGAGGACAAAAACTCAAGCGATGCATGCTCGTTCCTTATACGAACACCAGGCGGGGCGATCGGGCGCATCCAGAATTCGAACGGAAAGATCTCAACCACGGGGATTGCCGGGCCTGGAAATATTGACACTTCGAATGGTTCCATCACGGTCATTGACAGTGGTGCTGGTGACTTGAAACTATCGTCTTCCAATGGCTCAGTTAACGTCTCTGGAGCGGCGGGACGTGTGACCGCCGATACGAGTAACGGGTCGATTGAATTGACTCTTACTGACAACGCTCAGGGTGGCTTTGAGCTTGAGTCAAGCAACGGGAAGGTCGTTATCGATCTTCCGGTTTCGATCGGAGGCGAGGTCGGAGTGAAGACCAGCAATGGCAGCATGACGGTCGAAAACCAGAACCTTGCCCTTTCTGCCCATCTCAAGAAAAAAAGCGGCTGGCTCACACTTTCGAAAGACGGCCCCAAGAGCACCATCGAAACCTCGAACGGGTCGATCAAGATCAGGCTGAGGTGACATCCGCCTTCACGTACGGCGTCAGGTTAATGAGGAGGCTCAACCTCATGGCGCCTCCGCTAACTCGACACCGTATGTATTCCGAGCATCAGCAACCGGCGGGACCCATCAAGAGGGCATTCGTTTCGTGCTATTAGGTCGATCGTGCGGCCTTGTCTTGTTGGCACGAGATTCGGGTCTTCCACCTTATGCCTGACGCCGTATGTGCATGCCAGTTGGTTTATGGCACATACTCAAGACGCAGTGCGTTTGAGCTGAGGACTAAGGGAGACGTTTGGAAGAACTGCACGTAGGTGAAATTTCCTGCCAAGGCAGGATTTTGGAGATCGATTCCGAGGACCTGAACATCGCCTAGGGAACCAAATTGGAAGCTGGTTTGAAAGTAGAGATTGAGTGGGTCTGGATCGACCAGAAGAGGCAAGAAACCGAAGAGTAAGTTGTCGACCGTCTTCAGGCTTGCTGCCGCAATGCCCAAACCACCTGGGGACCCCATGCTGCAGCGGATGCTTCCAGTTTGGGCGAAGGGGTTAGAGAATGTCACGCCTGACGTCCAGTCGAGGCGCAGGAAATGACGGAAGTGCGACTTGGTCGAGACAACCTTCGTCGGCAACGTCGGGGCCAAGAAGACCATCGCACTCCCTGAGCTGCTGCCGAAATTGTCGTCGGCCGAGGCGCCGACAATAAGATCTGCAAATCCATCGCCATTGATGTCTCCAGCGCGGCTGACCGAGAATCCGAGGGCGTCGCCTATGTCGTCACCTGAAAAAACATGAGGGCTGGCTAATGTATAAGGGCTGGATCCATCCCGGCCGAAAAAAACTTTGGCACTTCCAGAGTTGTTGCCATTGTTGTCATCGGCGTAGGCGCCAACGATCACATCCGCGAATCCGTCGCCGTTCACATCACCGGCCCCGCTGACAGAGTGACCAAAACCGTCCGAAGGTGCGTTGCCATTGAGCGTGCTGAGAATACATCCATCGGCGCCAGAGAAGACTCGGGCCGTACCAGCATGAGATCCATTGTTGTCGTCGAATGGTGAACCGACGATCAAGTCATCAAATCCATCTCGATTGAAGTCGCCAGCGCCGCTCACTGAGACGCCAAGAAACTCGGTTTGAATTTGGCCAAAGAAGGTATAGAGAATACTTCCGTCGACCCCGGAAAATACGCGAGCACTGCCTGAATTGTTGCCATTGGTGTCGTCGTTCTGAGCGCCAACAATGAGGTCATCATAACCGTCACTGTTGACATCACCGGCACCGCTGACTGATCTGCCAAACTCGGCGTTCGGAGCGTCACCATTGAATTGGTAAAGAACGCAACCGTCACAGCCAGAGTAGACTTTGGCACTCCCGGAGCTGCTCCCATTATTGTCGTCCCCAAACGCACCAGCAATAACGTCATCAAAGCCATCGCCATTGACATCGCCGGCATCGCTAACAGATATCCCCAACCCGTCGGAGGAAAAGTCTCCGTAAAAAGTGTAGAGAATGCTGCCATCCAAACCGGAAAAGACACGTGCACTCCCGGAGCCGACGCCATTGTCGTCGTCGCCCCATGCACCTGCAATGATGTCATCAAAACCATCAGCATTGACGTCGCCAGCGCCGCTCACTGAGTGGCCAAGGAAGTCGGAAGCATCGTCACCAATAAAAGTATAGAGAAGACTGCCATCTAAACCAGAGAAGACACGAGCAGTGCCAGAGCGCGAGCCGTTATTGTCATCGCCATCTGCGCCAACAACGACATCGTCAAAGCCATCGCCATTGACATCGCCGGCACAACTCACTGATGCACCAAGAAAGTCATTCTGGCTGTTGCCATTGAACGTGTAATTGGGTGTCTGGGCGTTGGCTGTGAGCGAACAGAGAGCCACAAGCAATAATATTTCGTACCTCAAGTAAATCAGGGAACTCCTCCATTACTGGGATTCGCTATCGAGCTACTCGGCGATAGGGCAAATTGCTTTGTGACAATCGGGGATCCTCTCAATCGACACGAATTCATCCTACAAGTGCATGCGCAACGAATCAACAAGTTTGCCAAGCCGCCACAGTCGATTGCCTGGGCTCGACTTGCGCCGTTTGTTTTGGGCTTCCACCACGAACCTGACACCGTATGTGCGTCAGGTCGACTTCGTGTCATCAAAGTGCTATCAAGTCAGTCGTTGTGGATTTGGTTCTGTTCGGACGATGATCGAGAAGAAGACCCCTTGAAGAGCTTGTGGCACAGTGAATTTGAGATGAGGAAGAGCCTTGCTGCGCAGTGGCGCCGCAGCATTTCGGTGGTCATGCTGATCGTAGTGACTTCGTGCGTTCATCCAGTCCGTGATCTCCCCAAAACTGAGTATGAGAATTTTGCCGAGCATGAAGAATCTGAACAAGAACTGACGGCAGATTGGTGGCGCACATTTCGCACGCCCCAATTGAACGAGCTTATTACCACGGCCTTGGCTGAGAACTTTACTTTGCGGTCGGCGTGGGATCGCTTGGCTCGAGCTGAAGCGCAGGCGCAACTTGCTGGCGTTGATTTGCGGCCCAAGCTTTCGGCAGAGGCTGGTGCGCGTCCGATTCAAACAGGTACGGGCGGTCTGAATGCCGTGAACGGCAACTACAACCTTGGGCTGTTTGCTTCCTATGAGATTGACCTGTGGGGGCGCATCCGAGCGCAATCTACAGCGAGCGTTTTGGAAGTCGAGGCCAGCACCGAAGACGTGCAGGCGGCCGCCATCTCCTTGGCGGCGGAACTAACGCTACGCTACTTCGAGCTAACGGCCTTTGTAGCTGGAGAGTCTTTGCTTGAGCAACAGAAGAAAGCGAACGAAGACATTCTGAAGGTGCTGCGCGCTCAGTTTCTGAATGGAGATGGGCGCGTCGCCGATGTCTTACGCCAAGAGAATCTCATCGAAGAGGTTGTCGGTGACTTGGCTTTAGTACGGCGCGATATTCGATTGCGTGCGACACAGATCTCTGTGCTCTTAGGGCGCGAGCCATCGGCCTGGAGCGCAGGCCAATTAACAACTCGTGAGTTGCCAGAGTTAGCTCCGATGCCTCGAACTGGTTTACCCACAGAAGTCATCAATCGTCGGCCGGACGTTCGGGCAACCTATTTGAGAATTCAGTCTGCTGATCAGAGTTTCGCCTCGGCGCTTGTAGACCTTTATCCACGCATCTCCCTTTCATCTCGAGGGGAAACCCGTGGCACGGCCGCCGACATGTTTACTAACTGGCTGTTCAACTTGGCAGGCAACATCATGCAGCCGATCTTTGACGGCGGCCAACGAAACGCTGGAATTGAACGCAGCCGGGCTGAGCTGTCCGAAGCGATCAATCTCTACGAGAGCGCCTCTCTTGCTGCAATTAGTGAGGTCGAGGCGGCACTTATCGAAGAAGAACATCTCAGGCGCTTTTATCGTAGTCTTAAGATTCGCACCGAAAGAGCAGTTAAGATATTCGAGCAGCTCCGAGAGAGTTACCTGAATCAGCAGTCAGCGTTTATCGACGTCTTGGCGGCACAGACGACTTTGCAGGCCCTGCAGCGCGATTTGATTCAGACTCGCCTTGATCTCGTTTCAACGCGTATCGCACTTTATCGAGCTGCTGCCGGATCACCTGAACTCACGCGGCCCATGCTTCGTGATCAGGAACTTGTGCCGGCTAAAGATGGGGAATGACTTCCATGCAGAAGAGAACTTAGATGTCCCAGCCGGAAGAAAACATCGAACCCGCTGACGCAATTGGGGGCGCCTCGAAGCCCAAGCGCTCAGTTCTTCGGGGGTTGATATTCATTGGCGGTAATCTCATCGTGCCTATTCTCATGGCCTTCGCCATTGTCTGGGCTTACAACTGGCTTATCGAGACGGCCCCCGAAGCAGAGAGAGGCGCGCGCAAGAGACTGCCGCGTTTAGCCGAGTTTGTTGAAGTCGCGATTGCTGACCACGACGTTAAGATCACAGCTTACGGGTCTGTCATGCCAGCTCGCATGGTCGACCTGAAGCCTCGGGTCGACGGAGCGATCGACGCGATTTTTGAAGGGTTCGAACCTGGCGGGATCTTTAAGAAAGACGCTCCTGTCGTCTGGATCGACCAAGCACGCTACCGCCTCGCAAAAGACATCGCTGCCCAAGAGCTGGTGCGCGCCGGCGAAGACATCAACGCACTTCAAGGTCAAGTTGATGAGGCCAAGGCCTCTTTGTCGATTGAATTGGGACGCTGCGAAGTCGCGGCGCAAGAATACCAGTTGATGGGCATTAAAGTTGAGAACAAAGAGAAGCTTGATCGGCTGTTGCGCAAGCCGCAATTGGCTCAAGCGCAAAGCGCCCTGCAGTCGGCTAAAGCACGGGTCGCCGTGGCCGAAGCCAGCAAGAGCGTGGCGAAGACTCGCTTGGACGCGGCCAACCTGAACTCTGACAGAACTACTGTGAGGGCACCATTCAACGCCACCGTGATGCAACGCCTGGCTGAGGTCGGCGATCACGCCATGACGTCGTCGTCATTGGCTCGAATTTGCAGCACCGACACCGCTTGGATCGAAGTTTCGGTTCCGAGCGGCTCCTTATCTTGGATCGAAATTCCTGAGGTGAAAGCCGGAGGGAAGCAAGACGGGGATAGCGCTCGAGGGGAAGAATCTAAGCATACTTCACGGGTCAGCGTTTTTCATGACCATGTATGGGGCAAGGGCGTCATGCGCGAGGCACACATCATCAGGCTCTTGCCGGGAAGGAGCCAGACCGGGCGACAAGCTAGGTTACTACTCGCTTTGGACGATCCTTTTTGTCTGAATGACAAGACCGGCAATCAGCCCAAACTGCTGCTGAACTCCTTTGTACGTGTCGTCATTACCGGTCGAAAAATAAATTCTGTTGTGAAACTCAGGCGTGATGCTCTTCATGACGGAAAAATCGTTTGGGTCGCTGGCAAAGACGACAAGCTCGAGATCAGGGAAGTCGAACCGATCTGGAGCTCCAAAGAACACGTCTTCATCTCTTCAGATCAATTGAAGTCTGGCGAGCGTTTGATCGTGTCCGTTATCCCAACACCTGTTCCTGGTCTTGCTCTGCGGCCACGCCTTAAGCGTGACTCTGAGACCAACGAAATGAAGAACTGAGAGGGTAAAGTTTGCGCACCGAACGGGGTAATCTCGATACTGATACCGGCATCATTGCGTGGATGGTCAACAATCGTGTGACGCCCAATCTCTTGATGATTGCCCTCATGGTTGGCGGTTACTTGATGTTCGAGAACCGGATGGCCAAGGAGGTCTTTCCCGACTTCGCTCTTGATACAATAACCGTTGAAGTCTCTTACCCCGGTGCTGGCCCTGAAGAAGTTGAGAAGAGCATTGTCCTCGCCATCGAATCTGAGATCGAGGGTGTCGATGGGATTGCCGAGATTCGCGGCTTAGCAAGCGAGGGCCGTGGACAGGTTACTGCAGAGTTAGCTGATGGCGCGCCGCGGCAAGAGGTTCTTCAAGACATTCAGCAGGCCGTCGACTCGATCACCACGTTTCCAGAAGATGCCGAAAAACACATCGTTCGGCTTTCTCGTCGGCGACGAGAAGTCTTAGACTTGCAGATCTATGGCGACGTTGACCCTCGGGCCTTAAGAACAGCGGCCGAAGAAATCCGCGACGCCTTGCTGCAACGCGAGAGCATTTCACAAGTCGACCTAGAAGACATCCCTGATTACGAGATCATTGTCGAAGTTCCGACAGAAACTCTTCAGCGTTACAACCTCACGCTCCTCAATGTCGAAGACGCCATTCGCCGGCATTCGCAGGAGATACCGTCGGGCAAGATCGAAACCAAAACTGGTGAGATACTTCTGCGGTTGACCCAGCGCGCCGATTGGGCCAAGGAATACGCGAAGATCCCCATCATCAATGGGGCCGATGGCTCGCTTGTTTATCTCGGCGACATTGCTGAGTTGCGTGAAGGCTTCGAAGAAGTCGACAAGTTCGCCATCTACAACGGCCAACGAAACATAACACTCGAGGTTTATCGCGTTGGCGAGCAAACCCCAGTCTCGGTCTCTGAGGCTGTGTTCGAAGCCATGGAAGAACTCGAAGAGACTCTTCCTGAAGGAGTGAACTGGTATATCCCCAGTAATCGCTCGAAGCTCTATTCCCAGAGACGCGATCTCTTGATGAAGAACCTCGCCATGGGGTTGGCGCTTGTTCTGCTCGTACTCGGTATCTTCCTTGAGATCAGGTTGGCGTTCTGGGTGATGATGGGAATTCCGATTTCCTTCTTAGGTGCGCTGCTCTTCTTGCCCGACCTGGGAATCACCTTTAACATCGTTTCGATGTTTGCCTTCATTGTTGCCGTGGGCATCGTTGTTGATGATGCCATTGTGGTCGGTGAGAATATCTACGAATACCGAGAGCGCGGCATTAACTACCGTGACGCTGCCATTCTTGGCGCTCGCAATGTGGCCAAGCCCGTTACCTTCGCGATCATCACGAACTTGATTACGTTTGCTCCGCTGGCTTTCCTCCCCGGAAGAATGGGGCGTATTTGGTATTCAATTCCCTTTGTAGTGAACTCTGTTTTCATTATCTCGCTGATCGAATCGCTCTTTATTCTGCCGGCGCATTTGGCCCACGGGTCGCAAAAAGAACCGCGCGGACTTTTCGGTTGGGTTTCTCGCTTGCAGGCAGCTTTCAGTCGGACATTCATGAAGGCGGTGCGAAAATACTACGGGCCAGTGATCGGCTTCTGCATTCGCTTTCGCATTGCGACCATGACGTTCATGATCGGCATCCTAATTTTCTCATTGGGCTATTTCCAATCGGGACGATTAGCGTGGCAGCCATTCCCATCCCCTGAGTCTGATCGAGCTGTGGTAACGGTGAATGTGCCCCTCGGATCACCAGCGTCTCACATTTTGAAGATCAACGACCAACTCGTTCGTGCTGCCGAAGCCGTGATCGCCAAGAATGGTGGCGAGGATTTGTCATATGGCACTCGCACCCGTGTCAACGGCACCGAGATCGATTTGTCGGTCTATCTCACCGATCCAGAAGTGAGGCCGATTTCGACCCAACGCTTTGTTGAACTTTGGCGCGAAGAGGTTGGTGAACTGGTCAACGTTGAGAGCACGCGATTCGAATCAAACCGTGGCGGACCGGGCGGTGGTGCGGCCATCGACTTGCAGCTTTCGCATCGAAACGTCTCGACCCTTGAGCGCGCGGCCGAGGACCTGGCCCGCCGGCTCGAGGAATATCCTATTACGAAGGATATCGATAGCGGCGTCAGCGCCGGCAAAAGGCAGATCGATTATCGTCTCAAGTCCGAATGGGAAGGCCTTGGTCTTTCGGCTCGAGACGTGGCTCGCCAAGTTCGCGCGGCCTATCAGGGGTCTATCAACATTCGGCAGCAGCGTGGCGCTAACGAAGTCAAAGTGCGTGTGCGGTTGCCTGAGAACGAGAGATCAAGCCCGGCCGATCTTGCCGATTTCAACTTGATCACTGCGGACGGCGGGCAAGTTCCTTTTATCGATGTAGCCGAGCTCATTCCAAGCCGCGCGTTCAAGTCAATTGAGCGGGTCGATGGAAGGCGCATCACGCCAATTTCTGCCGATGTCTCTGACAAGTCGAAAGGCCAACTGGTCATGAATGACCTGCAGGAGAATGTCCTGCCCGAACTCATGGCCAACTACCCTGGCTTGACGTGGGAAACTCGAGGGCGCCGGGCTGACGTGAATGAATCGTTGATCACGTTGCTTAATGTTATCGCTGGCGCCTTCGCCGTGATCTACTTTGTGCTGGCGATTCCGTTTAAGTCGTACTTCCAACCGCTCGTGGTCATGTTTGCCATTCCTTTCGGAATCGTAGGGGCGGTCATTGGCCACATGCTGATGGACTACACGGCCTCGCTCATTTCGGTACTCGGGGTGATCGCCTTGTCGGGAATTGTCTTGAACGATTCTTTGGTTCTTGTGTCTTACGCCAATGACTTGCGCGACAACGAAGGAATGAATGCCCAGGATGCTATCAGGAATGCCAGCGTCAGGCGCTTTCGCCCGATCTTGCTGACAACCCTGACGACATTCATGGGTCTTGCTCCGATGATCTTCGAGACTTCCAGGCAAGCTCGTTTCATCGTACCGATGGCGATCAGTCTCGGCTTTGGCATTGTCTTCGCTACGATGATTACCTTGGTCATCGTCCCGTCGGGTTATGTCATCTTGGATGACATCGGTCGATTCCTTCATGGCATCAAGCGATTCGTGTCACCGACAAAAGATGAGCCAGAGCGGCTCTGATCTTGTTCGTCTCTTGCGATCAATCACTTTTCCCATAGCACCGCATGCGAAGTTCTGTCTTTGGGGCGGCCTATGGAACGATTGAGGGTGGTACGGCGATTGTGAGCGTGATTGGCGTATCTGTGGGCTCGCTCGTCCCCGTATCAGTGGCAGCTGGTTTCTGGGTAATAACGATCCAGCTGTGTGTCGGATTTGGGATCGGCTCCTTGTTTTCGCTTTGCCATTTGATGTCGGTGAAAGAAGCGAGTGTCTTTAT
>JBLINQ010000176.1:0-9861 GCA_047639315.1 Planctomycetota bacterium | reverse complement strand
GGTCAAAGGAATTACGAAGATGAGGTTCTTCGGCGTGGGCCGAAAGCGCTGAGTTGGGCAAAGAAAGTGTGATGACAAATCGATGAATGCGACCTCTTTCCGCGACCTGCAGAGAGACGTGGAGTTGACGCATTGGGAACTTGCGCGTCAAGAGGTCAACTTTTTCCAAGCGCTTGCGAATGTACTCATCGGACTCACGACCGATCTTAAATTCTGCGCTATCAATAATCAAACCAAGGGCGTTGTCTTGCATGCCTTCTTTTCTCTGTAAGGGACTGCGGTTGAATTCGGCTACGGCGCTGCCATAAGCCGGAAAACGTTAGAAAACGAGTGACCCGTTCGTGGCGTTGGCGCCACCATCAACATGAAGGACAGAGCCGCTCACAAAGGACGCCTCTGTCGATAGCAAGAAACTAACAGCCGGTGCCACTTCTTTTGGTGTACCGATCCGACCAAGTGGAACCCGGCCGACAATTTGAGCCAAGGCGCCAGCTGGATGTTTTTCTGCTTCTATTTGGGCGGCAAACTTGTCTGTCTCAAGCGGTCCGACGACGATGCCGTTGACTCGAATGCCAGCTGGACCGTAATCGACAGCCAAGTTCTTGCACAAACCATAGAGTGCGGACTGTGTCACTGTATCAAGAGTGCGGGATTGAGCCTTTACTGATCCTTGGTGGGCCATCATGAAAACAATGGACGCAAGGCTACTTTTGCGCAGGAATGGCATCGTGAATTTAGCGGCGAGCCAAGTCGACTTCAGGTCGCGATCGACTGTGCTCTGCCATTCGTCGATATCGATGGCGTCAGCGGAACCACACGTTGAAGAGCCACTGAAAGAAACCAAGCCATCGATGCTGCCGAACGTCATGATGGCATCAGCGACCATGCTTTGGGCATCGATCTCAGAGTTTGGGTTGGTGTTCGCAAATGCAACTTGACCGCCGAGGGCCTCAGCCTGTTCGACCAAGAACTTGCCGCGCTCGGGATCAGCTCCAGCAAATACCAATGAAGCTCCGTCCTTAATAAGACGGAGTGCGATACTTGAAGCGAGGTCGTCGAGTCCACCAACCAAGAGGATTACTTTGCCGGTGAGGTTCATGACGCTGATTCCTATTGCACTGGGACTTGGAACTGACGGATCGTACCTTCTGGGGAAAAATAAATCTCTAGGGCCGCTCCGGTTGATTTTATCTGGCCGCCCTTGCCTTGCTCTTCAATTTGCTTCTTGATGAGATCAAAAGGCTTGCTGCCAACCTGAGTGAGGCATAGTGAGCGCTGGGATTCGATCTTCATGAGGCTAAACGTCTTGGACTCGATGATTTTTTGCTTTATCTCAGACTTTGGAACCTTGACCGCAATTGCAACACGATCCGGAATGAGGTCTGGGCCGGTCTTCTTGGGGGCGCGGGCGAGTTGGCGAATGACCATTAGCGGTCCATTGACTTCAAGCTTGTTGTCCTCGATCCAAGTCTTGAGCTCCGCGATCGCCGATGGGATGTCAGCGTCTGGGCCACTCAAGGGTGCCGTGGCGAACAGTCCTCCGATTGAAGGCTTCAGGTTGATCGCATCACGGTTGAGATCGACTGGAGCCTCGAATGATTCCTTCTTCCAGCTTGGGTTGATCACGTAGGAAATCTGCCGTTGCTGGGCGAAGGGCGCATCGTTTTCGAGGGAGTCAATTTGGTGCGGAAATTGGACCCCGTCGATCGAACGGTAGTCGCTCAATACGAGGGTAAACGTGTCATCAGAGCCATCGGCCTCAAGAGTCACTCGTTCAACCAACCAGGTCGCAACGGAGAAGTCGAGTGTCAACTGAGACCCGGCACGAACCTGATCAAAGACCTCAAGTCGTTCCACTTCTAAGCCCTTTGCGTTCTTGTGGCGTCCCTGGTGCTTCAGCTTAAAACGCGCAGTGTCTTTGAGGCAGTTGAGCTTCGATATCTCAAATAGCCAATTTTCACGAGACTCGGGCAAGGCATCTTTCTCGATGTCTTTCATTTCGACAACAGTTCCGTCGACTAAGCGCCAGGACTTGGATGGTCCTTGAACGAATTCCTCTCGGATGTCGAAGTCTTTCCAGCGCCGGACTTCCCGATAGCATTTGTCAGAAGCCAGAAGCGTCTCGAGCTCAAATGTCGCTGTGAAGTCGGATTGCGTGGCGGTCAAAGTTGACCGTGTTTCTAGGGCCACGACCGAATCCGGTGAGGTTTCGCCCCAGAGACCGAGAATCGCCTTGTCCAGAAGGACTTGCTCAGGGCTTTTCGGATCGGCCGGATCCGCACCGCAGCCGAGGACCATCGAGATGACCAAAGCAAGTAGCAGTACAGCGGCACGCTGGATTTTGAGTGTCGACATGATGGGAGTTAAATCGGCGCTGAGATTTGCAGGCCGCCCGAATCCACAAAGAAAAGATTCAAAAGTTCATATATTGCACCCTGAAACTACCATGGCCGAACCAGCCTTTCAATCGAAGGATATCTTCGATCGCGTCCCTAAGTTCTTTGTTAGCAGGCTCTTGTGAGCTTTCATGGGGGGTGCGGGAGGAATCTCGCCGGATTCACAATCAAAACGATAGATGGACTCAAGCCATAGGCACCGTGTGCTTCGAGTTAGCATCTTACGATGGTGGGTGCGTTTAGCGTTGTTGGGAGACCGAAACTGGGTCGGGGCAACGGCATAAGATTCGCGGTTCGTAGCATTTATGGCTCGAGCCGATTATCTTCTTGAGGTCGTTGAGGACCAAAAAAGAACACCGCCCCGCCACAGACGACTCGCGCCGTTAGATCGCCTGCGGTGGAACAGTGCTGTTAGATCAGAGTTCCCAATCTTCTCAAAGATGAAAGTCAGGGGGATCACTATGATACATAGATGATTAATTCTTGGCATTACCCCGAATCTCAAAAAAAGACGTTGGCATCTAATCTCAACCCTGGGAAGTCACCCAGGTGCGAGTACAATCCGGCCCCGACCAGAGAGCAGGGATTGACTGCTAAGCTGTTCTTCGGGAAGAGTTAGTGTTCCAAGGCACGGAATGTTGCGTGGGTGTTGCCCACAAACCGTCGCTGAACGAATCATCGCCAATTTGTTTGTCATTGACTGATTCTCACCAAACCGATGACGCATCGTGTGGTTCATTTCATTGGCCAAGGGCTATTAAGTTTGGAATTCGGGGCATGAATAACCAGTTTCTTAGGGGTCTAAACCCAAGCCAGAAAGAGGCCGTCGAACATGGGGACGGTCCCTTGTTGGTTTTGGCTGGCGCCGGCACAGGCAAGACCCGGGTGGTCACTGTTCGCATCGCCCACCTGGTGGCGAATGGTGTCAATCCCGAGAACATTCTGGCAGTGACATTTACCAACAAAGCCGCCCGCGAAATGAAACAGCGCGTCGGCAAACTCGTTGGCTCGAAGGTTGGGAAGCTCCTGACGGTAACGACATTTCACTCTTTTTCGATTCAACTTCTTAGGCGCTTCGGCGAGAAACTGGGCTATAAGAAGGGCTTTGGTATTGCCACCGAGGAAGACCGACAGACACTCTTGCGCAGCATCCTGCGCGAGAATGGAATCTCGACAAAAGTCGTTGCGCCACGATGGGGCATCTATCAGATCTCGGCTTGGAAGAACGAAGGACTAACCGCCGACGAGGCGTTGGAGGTCGCTTGCGATGATGCCGAAATCCACCTCGCTCATGCATTCCAATTGCTCAGCAAAGAACTCAAGCGCCGCCAAGTCATGGACTTCGATGACATGCTTTTACTCGGCAGAACTTTACTAAAAGACCACCCTGATGTCGTCGATTCGTGTCGAGATCGATTTCGCTATTTGATGGTTGATGAATATCAGGACACGAATTCAGTCCAGTACGATTTCGTTCGATTGTTGGCTGGGGGACGCCGAAATCTCGCCGTTGTTGGCGATGATGATCAGAGTATTTATGGCTGGCGCGGAGCTCGGGCAGGCAACATCCTCGATTTTGGCAAGCACTACCCTGGAGCCAAGGTCGTAACATTGGATCAGAACTATCGATCGACAAACGTCATCCTGCGAGCAGCCAACCGGATCATTGGCAACAACCAGGGACGTATGGAAAAGAACCTTTGGTCGGCGCTTGGCGAAGGACGCCCAGTTGAACTGTATCGCGCCGACGACGAGCGAGATGAATTGCGCCATCTCATATCCCGCATTCGCAGTTTGAAGAATCGGGAAGCAACTTATGAGTCCATGGCAATCTTATTTCGGGCGAACACGCAGTCGAATGCCATCGAGTTGTTTCTGAGAGAAGCGACTATTCCCTATCGCGTGGTCGGCACGCGTTCGCTTTTCGATCGCCGGGAATGCCGAGACCTCATTGCCTATCTAAAAGTTATCGCAAACCCGATGGACGACGGGGCTCTCCTCAGGATCATCAACACCCCGTCCCGAGGGATCGGTAAAACGACCCAAGACAAGATTATGGCCACGGCTGTGGAAAGTCGCAAAGGGACTCTCGAAGTAATTCTTGACGGTGCTGTCGAAGAGAATTTCCCTACGAAGACGGCTGCAGCACTTGCTTCATTTCGGCTGATCATGAGCTCGACCAAGGAGTATTTCGACCGAGGCGAGTTGGCCGGAGGCATGGAGCATTTATTGAAGGAGGTTAGCTATCAAGACTATCTCAATATTGATGCGGACAATCCCCAAGATGCTCTGATACGGTGGAATGTCCTAACTCAGTTGGTCGAGATGGCTGGCGAGTTCGAGAAGTCCAAATCTAAGGAAGACATGCTTGGCTCGTACTTGGAGTCTCTGGCCCTGGATGATCGCCCTAAGAATGAATCGAAGGATGAGAAGTTAGGCGTCACCATGTTGACCGTGCACGCCGCCAAAGGCTTGGAATACGACCACGTCTTCTTGACAGGGCTCGAAGAAGGCCTGCTGCCTCACAAGAATTCATTCGGTGACGACGACACGCTCGACACAATCGATGAAGAACGCCGCCTCTTTTATGTCGCCCTGACACGGGCACGAAAAGAACTTTATCTCAGCTTGGCTAAGACCCGTCGTCGGTTCGGCCGGGACGAAGAAAGAGAAGAGTCACGCTTTCTTGGTGAGTTAGGGGAAGAAGACATTCACATGATAGATCCGGCAACAGAGGGGCCTGCGGAAGTAAAGGTCGCGAGCGACTATCTTTCGCAATTGAAGGGCCTTTTCGGTTCTGAGAGTTAGACCGGCCGCCCCTTCTGATTATCAGAGTGCAAAAAAAGGGAGTCGCGAAGGCGACTCCCTTTTGTGATTCATAGCTCTGGCCGTTTGGCTCTCAAAGATTTTTCTTCAAGCTGTTCAGTTCTTTGCGAAGTCGCTTGACTTGACGCTCAAGGCGCATGATGTGGTCTTCCAAATCATCATCATCATGGTGATCTTCATCGTCGTCGTCATCGCCAAGAAGATGGAGGCGAGTGGCAATTTGCCCGCCCTTTTCCTCTCTATGAAGACGAACTCGACCACCGAATGGATGCTCACCGGGGTGCTGGGTTGTCCCCATGCCGAAGCCATGGGCCTTGGCTTTAGACTTCGATTTGGATTTCGAGCTTGGTGCATCCGAGAAGTAGAGCGTCCGGTTCTTTTTCACCTTACGAGATTTCTTGCTCTTGGGAGCTTTTCTCTTGTGAGGCGTGTCCAAGCGGAAGGCGCGGTTCTTCTTAGCCTTCGGCGCTTTCTTGGACCAAAATCTCGAACTGTTCTTCTGAACTTTTGGTGTCGCCCATCTGAGTTGTGGGGTTTTAGTTGAGCGCTTCAGGTGGAGCTTATTTGGAGTCTTTGGATCCAACTTGTGGCCAAAGAGCGTTTGCGGATGTCCGCCTTTCGGCGCAAGGCTAAAGGCCATCGACTTCTTTGATTTCTTGGCCTTGGCATTGCCGCAACAACAGCAACAGCAATCGCCTTTGTCAGCCTTATCGCCGTGGAGCATGCCATAAATGCTCTTGCCCATTTTCATCGGAAAATGGAAATCACGGTCGCCCATGAACACGTGAATATCGTCGGCGCTGTGCAGCTTGCCGAGGTCGACACCGTTTTCGCCCAAGAACTCCATGAGGTCGAGGTTATGGCCATCCACTTTGATCTCGAATTTGCCTCCGAGATGCTTCATGGCGTCTTTGGCTATGCCCTGCCAATTGTGATCCTTAAGACTATGAAGTCTTTCGAGTGAGCTGAGATGCTTGAGAGCGTCGCCAGCAAAGTGCTTGATCGCGCCTTCACCCATGTTGGTGAAGTGCTCCAAGATGGCTCCGCTACTACCAGGATCCGACTTGCTAGTGAACCAGAAGCCGCCGTCTTCTTCGTGAATTTCATCTTCTTCTTCGACGATAAAGAGGTCGTCTTCATCACCATCAGCATCAAGATTCCATTCAAAGGTGTGAGTCGCCGCATCTTTCTTGTCGATTGTTTCGATGCGAATGATGGCTTGCGAACCGTTGCCCAATTCGATGATTTGGCTGTCGATCTCGGCGTCGTCGATGATGACTTCGTATCGGGCTTCGCCGCCGTCAGTCTTGAACGTCATGACGTGGGGTTTGCCGTCATGTTTCTTTTTGAGGCGATGGACGCCGGTCTTGCCTGTTTTCTTAAGTTTGATGCCTGGTTTGAGCTCGATAACTTCGATCTCTGCCTCTTGCCCAATCGCATGGAGGCACAGACCTGCGAGCATTAGAGCGCTCAGCATGATGCTGTTGATTCGTTGCATAGGTGAAACTCCCGTTCTTCCGATATGCGCGTCCAGTTGCCGCGCGCCAAGAAAGCGGGATTGTCACCCGCGCGAGTGATGGTACGGTCCTTGTCAGAACTTGCCCCGTGTTTATTGTTCACAATGAAATTTCTTAGAGTCCACATTTACTCATGCCACTAAATAAAACGGAAGTCAAAGTCTCAGAACGAC
Source organism: Planctomycetota bacterium (assembly GCA_047639315.1). Classification (GTDB taxonomy): domain Bacteria; phylum Planctomycetota; family DRQF01; genus S139-23. Next base: position 2,949 of record JBLINQ010000176.1, on the reverse strand, counting down.
TTAAGTCGATGGGACCGCAGCTTGACGAATGGCTCCGCCATTTCGTCTCCTTCGATACGCACACAGACAATCACGAACAGATCAATGCTCTGGGCTGGGAGCTCGAGCAGGAGTTCATGAAATCTGGTCTCCGCACCAGTGCTTTTGTCACTGGCGTCTCAGGTCAATACTTGATTGCAAGGACCCGTCAAACCGAAGGACACAAGCTGATGCTGCTTGGTCATACAGATACAGTCTTTCCAACGGGAGCGGCTGATCTTGAATTGAAGACTTCTGGAGACAACGATGCTGTCTTCTTGGGACCTGGCGCTGCCGACATGAAGGGCGGGGTCGTTGTCATGCTTGGTGCCATTCGTGCACTGGCGGAAGAGGGACTCCTCGACAATTATGCCCTAACTGTATTGCTCTCGGCTGACGAAGAGACGGGCTCTCCTGCTGGCCGTGACCTCATCGCAAAGGAAGCAGAAGAGCAGCACCTTTGCCTCGTCTTTGAGGCCGGTTCGCCGATGGATGGAGGGGGATCTCGCTTCGTCACTGGGCGCAAAGGCATGGGGCGCTTCCACCTCGAAATACAGGGTGTCGCAGCTCACTCCGGGATCGACAAGGAGGCGGGGCTTTCTGCAGCACTCGAAGCTTCCCAGAAGATTGTGGCCCTCGAAGCCCTCAATGATGCGGCTGCCGGAAACTCAGTCAATGTTGGCATCGTCACAAGTGGCACAGCAATCAATACTGTCCCCGAGCATGCCCATCTGGAGATCGACTGCCGCTTCACCGAACCAGAGAAGGGTGAGGAGTTGCTCGAGAAAATCAGACAGATCTGTAACGAGCCCGCGACCCAAAACTCCTCCACTGGTAAACAACCTGAATTGACACTCGTTGAGCTGTGCGGTCACAAGCCATTCGTGAGAACCGAAGCGATCGGCCGGATGGCCAAACGAATTTGTGATTGGGGCGCAGATCTGGGGCTGACTTTGGAAGAAGAAAGTCGGGGTGGCTCAAGTGATGGCAACATTACTGCATCGATTGGCATACCAACCGTTGATGGCCTTGGTGTGGTTGGTGGGAAAATCCATTCCAACCAAGAATGGTTAGAAAAGAGCTCTCTCGTTGAACGAAGTCGGCTCCTGGCACTGACGATGATGAGGTTCTATGAACTCTAAGTTTCTTGTTTATCTTCTGTTGGCAGCGACGGCCTACGCTGGGTTTATTTATGCCCATCAACAATTTGATCGTCGAGCCAAACAAGAAGAGGTCGCAGCTCAAACAGCGTTTGACGCGAGCTTGTTGATTGGGAATTTGATGCGAATCGGAGTCGAGGCTAGCCCGCAAGTCAGTCACAGCCTCCAAGCAGCGGGTCCTCAGGCAGCGGCGCTCATTTCACTCTTGCCCTCGGAGCGTGAGCCCTGGGTCGCTCGAGTTCGCCAGTTAGAAAAACGTGGCGTGAAACCTTCGAATACCGCCAAGAGTTTGCACATTGCATTTCCACGTGGCCGACAAATCGAGAAACCTCGTTTCCTGCAAGTCAATCGCGAGGGTGTTGGGACAGCTTGGGTGACAGTCTTAGAAAGTCGTGGTCAAGAGAAGGCGAATGTCGCGACTTCATTTCAGGTGCGAGTCAATGTCCGCCAACCGTTTCCCGCCGGCTTCGAGATGAAGGATGGGCACACCTACGAACTCCAGCTTTCTCACGGTGAAGGTAAAGCCACGAAGGGCAGTGATGAATTTAGCGTCTTAACCTCTGACGAGCGACGAGACCTAAAGAACAAGATGCCCTTGCTGCGCCAACACATCGCCGAAGCGCCTCAAGTGCTCTTCATGCAAGCGTCCCTGTCGATGTCACTCGGGCTTCATGACAATGCCGCCTCTGTCCTTGATCGGCTGCTCAAGCGGCTTGGCGATCGAGGAAACTTGAGCGCTGGCATCTTGGAGCGCCTCGTGTTCATCTATGATCATCGAGGTGGCCTTGTCCAAGTCAATGAAGCACTGGCTCGATTGAAGAGCCTGCGTTAGTTGAGAAACGCTTCCGCGGCTCGCTTGACGTCTTCGAGTTTCAAGAGTCCTGGCGAGCTCTTTGCGATCTCAAAAATGTGGTCAACGAGCGTCTCATTGTTCTCGTCAAAGCCGAGTTTCTTGAGGCAGAAAAGAACATTCGATTTGCCGGACATCGGGCCCACACCGATTTCTTGTTCGCGACCAAAGTCGCCAGCGGGAACACCCGAGTAGACGCGATCTGCGAGCCAGGTGTCGTTCTTGTTGAGCGCCTTGATGACGGCCGCTGCGTGAACGCCGGTGCCGGTTAGAAAAGCATCGTGGCCAAAGACAGGGTAGTTTGGCGGAATCTCGACTCCAAGAATCTTGGCTGCTAATTGATCATACTCATCGAGGTGAGTGAGGTCATTGTCGATCCAGCCTTCGAGCTTGAAGTTGACGAGGATGAGGTCCATGGCGGCATTGCCGGCACGCTCTCCTATACCAAGCGCCGCGCCATGGATTTGATCGGCACCCGCTTCGACTGCAGCCATGCAGTTGATGACACCCAAGCCGCGATCTCGATGGCCGTGCCAGTCAACTTTCACGTCTCGTCCGGATTCGTTGGCGATGTTCTTCACGAAGGAAACAAGTTTGAACGTTCCTTCCGGGGTTGCATGGCCACAGGTGTCACAGACAACCAAGCGCTCAGCCCCAAGGTCAATGGCATGCTTGTAGAGCTTTTCGATGTCAGCAGGGTTTGAACGCGTCGTGTCTTCAGTGACCAAGGCGAATGGCACTTCATGTTCGGCGGCCCAACCAAGAGACTTGTCGATGTGCCCAAGAATCGTGTCTAGGGTCCACCCTTCGGTGTACTGGCGGATTGGCGAAGAACCAATGAAGCAGTTGGCGAGAACCGGGACCCCTGTCTCATCCATGATTCGACGAACCGGCTCGACGTCGTGGATCAGTGTGCGGCAG
>JBLINQ010000175.1:0-10112 GCA_047639315.1 Planctomycetota bacterium | reverse complement strand
CCCCTCGGCATCAATATCCCGAATTACAATGAAATCCGTCAGAACTTCGGGTTCAAGAACGTGTCCTTAGGCAATGTGGCCAGCGCACGCGGCAACGGGACCGGACCGATTAGCTTTATCACAGACGAAGATCAAGAATTGTATCGCGAGTTGGCCGGCCATTCCTTTGAGGTGCAAGTTGGCCTGCATGAACTGCTTGGCCACGGTTCTGGCCGACTCCTACGCGAGGACGCCGCCGGAAAATTCAATTTCGATCGCGCCAAAGTTGTGAGCACCATCGACAACAAGCCCGTGACATCGTGGTACAAACCTGGCGAGACATGGGGTTCTAAATTCACAACCATTGCGTCTTCCTACGAAGAATGCCGTGCTGAAACGGTTGGGCTTCATCTGTGCACCAATGAGCAAGTGTTGAAGGTCTTTGGCTATGAAGGCAAAGAGGGCGATGATATCGCCTACATCAACTGGCTGAGCATGGCGCGTTCTGGCATCGCTGCTCTGACTTTTTATGATCCTAAGAAAGACAAATGGGGGCAGGCTCACATGCAGGCCCGTTTCGCGATCTTGCAGATCATGTTGCGCGCCGGCAACGGCTTTATCGAAGTGAAGAAGGACGAGGGTGGTGATTGGCGAATCGAGATGTCACGGGAGAAAATCAAAACCGTTGGCGCCCAAGCCGTGGCCAAATTCTTGACTCGCCTCAACGTCTATAAAGCGACGGGTGATGACAAAGCTGGGCGTGCTCTTTATGCCGACTTGACGAAAGTAGATGATCGCTTTCTTCAGGTTCGAAGCTATGTCCTCTCGAAACGCAAGCCACGCAACCTTTGGGTTCAGCCGGTGAGTGATATTGACGATGCTGGAGAAGTCATTATGCGTGAGTATGGGGCAACACCGATTGGCGTCATTCGCTCATTTTTGGATCGTTATGACGGCTTGTTCAATTAGTTAAGCCTTCGGTTGCCGAATCATGAGGATATGAGGGATGCCATCTTCCAAGAAGACGTCCCCACTTCGTTCAAAACCGAATCGACTATAGAATTTCGTTAAGTGATTCTGAGCATGCATAAGAATCGGGCGGTCCGGGCGTAAGTCTTGGACCGCCTTTTTCATGAGTTCACTCCCCGCACCCATGCCGCGAAGCTGACTTGAAGTGACAATGCGCCCGAGCCATGTGCCTTGTTCATCTTCATAAGCGCGAGCATATCCAAGCAACTTGTCTTCAGACTTTCCCAAGAAGTGTCGTGATTCTTGGTCCTTTCCGTCTGGGTCGAGGTAAGGACAGTCCTGTTCGACGACAAAGACTTCAGCTCGAAGTTGGAGTGAATCGTAGAGATCTTGGAGGCTAAGTTGATCAAAATCGAACCAAGCCCATGTGAGGTGGTGTTCCATGGTCATGGCTTCATTTTTCATTGACGGGACCATTTTGGCAATAGCACTGGCGAGTCACAATTTTCTCAGCCATGATAGGCCCATGAACAGCCATGGAACCCCAGATTCGGATGAGCGGAGCTATACCTTAGCTGAGGTGGCTCGCCTCATGATGGAAGGTGGCCGCTCTTGCACCATCGGAGCACTCCGAGAAGCATGCAAGCAGGGCACTCTCAAGAGTTTCAAGAAGCGGGGGATCCAATTGGTCTCCCATAGTGACTTCGTTTCGTTCATCAACGGTCCTGGTCTTTTTCATCCAGAGGATTCTTTCGAGGCCGTCGAGGACAAGGCGGAGCCCCTTGATCATCCCGTCGTCTCCCAGTCAGTTCGTTTGGCCGAGGAAGCTGAGGTTACTGAGGGGGCGGTAAATCCTGTGACGATCGTCCCGGTTTCAGGGATTCACAAAGACGATCATTGCTCCGATCCTGAAATGGTCACGGCGGAGGCGAGCGAATCTCAGCCTGTAGATGAAGAGATTTTCCTTGAAGAAGGGTTCTTGCGTGCCGGCCTTCGTCTCCGCTGCGAAGAGGAAGCCTTGGCAGACGGGACGCGGCAACGACATGGGCTCTTCCAATGTTGGTTTGAAAATGACCAGTTAGCTGCGGAGGGTTGCTATCAGCATGGTGCTCCTGATGGTCTCTGGCAACAATGGCACGCCAACGGCGAGAAGCAGAATGAAGGGCATTTCGAGAATGGCCTTCAAGTTGGACTGTGGACCACCTGGGACGAAGCCGGTTGCAAGTTACAAGAGGGCCCTTATCTTGCTGGACAAGCCCACGGGTCTTGGGCCGAGTACCATGGCAACGGTACGGTTTGGCGTGAATGTTCTTTTGAGCATGGCCAGATCAAGGGATCCCAGAAATACTACAACTCTCAGGGCCAACCTCTTGGTGACGAGTACGGTATTCAGGACGGGATCTAACCTTTATTCGAAGGGGCTCACACCATGAACATGGTGATGTAAGCACCAAAACGGGTGAGCAAGAAAAACTTTGCCACCTTGATGTGGCTTGGGAGTGCCGTCCGATCACCGTTGAGGACTTTCTTGCCAGACATGATTTGCATGACATAGCCCACGAGGGAACCGGTAGCGAGGAGAGCATGCACTGATTTTATCATGCCAGGGTCAGCCGATAGGCTACTCACAGGATCCCGCTCACCAAGCATCATGGGACCGAATTCAATCAGGATAAGACCGACGATGTCGAGTGCGAAAGCCACAAACATGAGTGGGACGTGCTTTTTCCGGTTTCGGGCAAACACGAGCCCGGCAACAATACAGAGGACCGCTAGGGTTGCCAGAACGGTCGCGATAGTTGATAGGGTTTCCATATCGACTTCTTCTTTGCCTCTGATTGATTCATGAAGCCAATCGGGTGACTTCTACCGAGGCTTTATAGCCACCTTTCTCGCCCCAATCGAGCAGGGAATTGAGAATTCGGTGTCGACCACGTAAAAACAATGGCGGAGGCTTAGGTTCGCGGCATAAGATGGCCCCGCAGTCGAAATTGTCCCATTCATGTGCGCCGGACGTTCCATTGATTGACTTGGAGGACTTATGACCGATCAAATGAATGGCAATGATTCCGCAGGGGCCAAACAGATCAAGGTTCTCCTGGTCGACGATCACAAGCTGATGGTCGATTGCCTGCGACCTAATCTCGAACAGAGCATTGAAGGTTTGTCCGTGATCGGTTGGGCCGATGACGGAACTCGTGCGGTCGAGATGGCTCAGGAACTCGAGCCGCATCTCATTCTGATGGATATCGATCTTCCAGGAATGGGGTGTTTCGAAGCCGCGAAAACCATTATCGGCCGAAACCCAAAAGTTAAGATCATGTTCTTGTCTGCCCATCAGCACGATGAGTACATCGAAAGCGCCTTGAGGGTGGGAGCAAGAGGTTATGCCGTCAAGAACGAAGAACTCGATGCGATTGTCGGGGGCGTTCGGCGAATCCTCGCTGGTGAGCTTTACTATTCCCCATCGATTCTTAATCGCGTTCGAATGAATGAAGAGGGTGGATTGTCGTTGGACCGTCCGCCGGCGACACGATTACAGTCGTTAACCGAACGGGAACGCCAAATTCTGGTCATGCTGGCCCAGGGTGAGAGCGTCAAGCGGATCGCCACGGCGCTCAAAATTGCCTACAAGACCGTCGACAAGCACAAAGTCTCCCTGATGAAGAAACTCGATATTCATGATCGCGTGGAACTTTGCCGTTTCGCCGTGCGAGAGCACCTGATCCAAGCCTAAAAATCTTGCGGTTTTCTATCGAGGCGGGTTCTTGACCCAGCTTTGATCAGCCGGATTCTCTCCACACCGGCCTTTCCCCACGCATTATTATGCATTTCTCCTCATTTGGTCGCAGAATCAACAAGATTTTGGCCGATAACAAATCGTGAGGGTCATGACTCGGGTGCCATTCCGGGTGGGACACAGATTTGATGAGGAGAATTTTCATGTCCGTAGGGTCACAAACAGCTGCAGAAGAACGCCTGTCGCTCGATCTCAGTCGTCGTAAACACTTCCGGCTCGAGTGCCGCTTCAAGGCCGCCTTTGCCGGGCCAAGTGGGACGGAGCATGGTGAGATCGTTGTCCGAAACTTAGGCATTGGAGGTGCGCGGATTGACTCTCCTTGCGAATTCCCGATGCCTTCGAAGATCGTAGTGACACTGCCTGGGCGAGATGACCTTGATACGCCCCAAGCAGAAATTCGCCTCGATTGTCATGTCGTTTGGACGGTAGCCGATCGGGCAGAAGGTCCTTTCCCAACCGGAATTCGATTCTCAGACGTCGATGGTGAATTGAAACATCGACTTTTCTGCTATCTTGCTTCCGTCATGCGTTGAAGTTGCTTCTCGCCTGTGACACCCTTGTCCAGGTATGAACAATCTACTTCAACGTACAATTAAATATTGGCGATTTAACGAACCCAATTGGGTCGTGATCATCTTGATCGTCAACTTGGCATTCTTTGCGGCCAGTCTCCTTGCTAGTAATCCCCAACACCATGATGGGATTGGGCCTTCAGGTGAGGCGCTCTACCTCTTGGGATCCAGTGTTTTTCACCTGATCGCTGACGGGCAGTTGCATCGGCTCATCGTGGCCAATTTTCTTCACGGTGGCCTCATGCACGTGGCGATGAATTGCTTTGTGCTGTGGCAATTAGGCCCGATGACTCAACGCATTCTCGGTGCCAACCGATTTCTGACTCTCTACATCCTGACCGGCATTACGGGCACGCTCCTCAGTTTGGGCTGGAAATTCTACAGCTCTGATTTCGCTGAACCATGGCAACTGGTTGGGTCGATCGGGGCGTCCACATCCATGTTCGGTCTCATGGGGTTCTTACTGATATGGTCCCGTCGAACACCCGGTTTCGACGGCCTTGCCCGCCAACTCATGTTTTGGCTCTTCATTAACGTCGCGATTTCGTTTCAAATTCCTTTCATCGATAACGCCGGTCATGCTGGCGGATTTCTTGGTGGCGTAGGAATGGCCTATTTAGTTCATTCCAGAAGGCGCTCCATGTTGCAGACGATTCTGTTGCACAAGCGGGCCACGGCGACCTTGGGGATTGTGACCGTCATTTGCTTCTTGGCTGTTCCGATTGTCTACTTCGGCAACTTTGGCCAGACCTGTCGAGTCTTGTATCAGGCCCGTCCTAATGTGCTTGTCGCAATTGATACGAATTCACTGGATTCGAGATTACTGACGGAAGCGGCCGACGAAGTGAAAGAACTACGCGAGAGTTTAGCCGATGACTTCCCAGTGGACCTCTCTGGATTGGAAGCCCAGATTCGCCAAGCCGTGTTCTTCAAGAAATTGAAAGTTGGCGTCTTTGATAATCAAAGACAGGTTGTCGCGAAGAACTTCAATGAGTTCGTGCTTGCCTATTGCCGATATCTGGGGCACACATCTCGGCTCACCTATTTACGTCGTTAGTTGGTGATCTCTATGATTCGACGCTAAAAATTTCACCCAAGCGGTGGAATTCGTCGATCACGATGTCGGCCTCAATTGAATCGACAGTGAGGCCAAAGTTGAAGTCGTGTCCATTGTCGATGTGGCATGTCTTGAGCCCGGCTGCTCGCGCTGGGCGTATGTCTTTGCTTAGGCTGTTACCAATCATCCAACTGTCCCTGCGATTCAGGCGGTGTTCTTGAATGATGTGGGCGTATTGCTGGCGCGTCTTGTCAGGCAAGACATGAATCGACGAGAAATAGTGGCCGAGTCCACTGCCGTTAATCTTGACGAGTTGCTCATCTTTTTCACCCATCGTTACGAGTAGGAGTTGATGGTGAGTCCCCAGGTATTGAAGCGTTTCGTGAACACCATCAAAGAGAAGCATCTCTGGCTTTCTCACTCGGTCGACAATATTTGCGATTGGCGCGATGAGGGTCTTGGCGACGTTCTTGGGAAGTAACATGCGAGCCGCCGCATTCATGTTGATTTCGAGGCGGCGGGCGCCGTACCAACCTCGTCTAAAACCTCGTTCTTCAAGTTCCTTAAACAAGGAATAGGCTGCCTCGTTTTCGACACCTGATTCCGTGAGAAGGTGCTGCCACTCCTGGAGGGCAGTTTCAAAGAGGGTCGCATTGAGCCATAAGGTGTCGTCGGCATCAAAAAGTAGGGTGAGTTTCGCAGCCATCGCTGATTAGCGATCCATGTGCTGATCAAAAGCCTTTTTGAACAAGGGGATGGCACTCTCGACCGTTCTTGTTGGCACGGCGTAACTGATGCGAATATATCCCGGCGTGCCGAATCCTCGACCCGGAACGGATAAGACATGGAATTTACGCAGGGTGTCCAAGAAAGCTAAGTCGTCGCCACCTGGTGCCTTTGGGAATAAGAAAAATGCACCGTTGGGAACGGGCATCTCATAGCCAAAACCAGTCAGAGCTTCATAAAGCATATCGCGGTGTTTGCGGTATTGAGTTAGGTCGACACACGCATGACCGCAATGAGTGAGTACGCGCTGCATGAATGCGGGTGCATTTACGAACCCAAGAGTTCGGGTTGCAACACTCATCGCACTGATTAGAGACTCATGTCCTTCCAACCGTGGATTGACAATAACAAAGCCGATCCGTTCACCTGCCAATCCTAGTTCCTTCGACATGCTAGAAATGACCACGCCATAGCGGCAGCCTTTAAGGACGCTGGGGTGAGGTTCGTCGCAATAAATGATGCGTCGGTAAGGCTCATCCATGATCAGATAAGTTGGCCGATTGTTTGCTTCTGAATGTCGCTCGACCATGGTGCCAATTTGATCGACGATGGCCGCATTGTAGACAACTCCGGACGGATTGTTCGGCGTGTTGAGGATGATGGCCCTCGTCTTGTCAGTCAGGGCGGCTTCAATTGCCTTCAAGTCAGGCTGAAAGTCCTCATCGGTATCAACGAGGATAGGGAGTCCGCCGTGATTACCGATGTAGAATTGGTACTCAGGAAAATATGGCTTGAGGAGGATGACCTCATCACCTTCATTCAGGACTGACTTAAGAAAGACGTTGAGTCCGCCGGCTGCGCCGCAAGTCATGACAACGTGGTCAGGGGTGATGTTGTCGCCGTGAACGTCTCGCAATTCCTCCGCAATATGAGTCCGGGTGTCGAAGCGACCGACGTTTGTCATATAACGATGGTCGGCTGGTTCAGAATCTTGGGCGGTCTTAATCAGGGCTGCTTTGAATTCTGGCGGAGGTGGAGCACTTGGGTTGCCCAAGCTGAAATCAAAGACGTTCTCTGCTCCGACTTTGGCGCGGAGTCGATTTCCTTCTTCGAACATCTGGCGAATCCATGACGCTGAGCGGATGGTCTCGACCATGTTCGTTGAAATCAGATTGTTACTTTGATCGTCCATTCCAAGTCCTATAGAGGATTTACCAAACCGAAGGCGAAATCAGCTCAAACGAAGGCAGTCGTCGCCACGGGTAGGGAGTTTACGCATTTGTAGGGATCGTACCAGTGCGTCCATCGGTCCCAGGTAGCAAATTCGCCCGCCCGCCATCTTGGAGGGCATTCTTCCCTTCGGGTGAAGGCGGTTTCACTACCAGGGAATGGACATAGCAGCGAATCCAGGAGTCTTTCGTTCATGAATATCCCCAGACAATCCAATCTGCAGTCGATGCTCTCGCTATCAATGAGTATGATCCCCCCACCTTGCGGAAACGAGAATATGACTGAAGAAACCCAAAATAACCCTGTCGTGAGTTTGGTCGTCGGGACTGCCGGTCACATCGACCATGGTAAGTCCAGCTTGATCGAGAAACTGACAGGCACACATCCCAGCAGGCTCAAAGAAGAGCAAGAACGTGGGATGACGATTGATATTGGCTACGCCGAATTTCCCATCTCGGATTCTCTTACGGCGGGGATTATCGATGTCCCAGGCCATGAGAAATTCATTCGCAACATGGTGGCTGGCGCTTCAGGCGTTGACTTCGTGCTCTTAGTCATTGCTGCCGACGATGGCGTCATGACTCAAACTCGTGAGCACCTCCAGATTCTACGAATCTTGGGGGTTGAGCGCGGCATGACCATCATCACCAAGATTGACGCCGTGGATGAGGAACTATTGTTCCTTGTGAAAGAAGACATTGGCGAGTTTCTTCAAGGCACCTTCTTGGAAGATGCACCGATCCACTGCGTGTCAAACATAACTGGTGAGGGGATTGACGTGGTCAGCGAGGCACTGAAGAAAGCCTTGACCGATCTTCCGGAAAAGGAAACGTCCGGCGTTTTTCGCATGCCCGTGCAGCGATCATTTTCGGTGAAGGGCCACGGCACGGTCGTGACCGGAGTTCCGTTGTCAGGTACAGTCGGTATCGGCGACGAACTCGAGATTCTGCCCAAAGGAATGAAGACTCGGGTCCGTGCCTTGCAAGTGCATCACGAACCAGCAAAGGAAGCCCATGCAGGGCACCGAGTCGCGCTCAACTTGGCAGACGTAAAACATCGTGACGTCGAACGAGGTGATGTGATTGCAACACGGGGCTTTTTCTCTGCGGCGCAGTACTTGGAAGCGCGGATGCAATATCTCGATCATTTCGAGCAACCGCTCCGCAATGGCGTTCATGTTCGTTTCCATCTCGGGACCGTCGATGTCGGAGGAACTGTCATCCTGCTCGACAAGAAAGTTGCGCTACCTGGTGAAGAGGTCTTGGTGCAAATTCGACTGGAAGAACCCGTTGTCTGTGCCGCCGGCGATCCATTTGTCGTTCGCCAAGCAAGCCCGGTGATCACCCTGGGTGGGGGCCGCGTCTTGGGAGAAACCAAATGGAAATTTAAGCGTTTCCGTTCGTGGCTCAATGAGAACATCGAGAACAAAGAGGCGCATCTGGATGATCGACTCGGATACCTCGAGTACGTGATCCGAAGCGCCGGAAAACGAGCCGTTCCCGCCGAGAGTGTTGCCCAGACGCTCAAACTCTCTCTCGATGAAACCAAAACAGAAGTTGCAAAGCTTGAGAGCAAAGGGAAATTGCGAGCCCTAGAGCGGGGCAAGAGTTGGATTCACATGGACATGTTTCGCTCGGCTATCAAGCAGGTCGACAAGGGAGTTATGGCACTGCATGAAACTGAGGGGTTGACCGCTGGGTTTCAAAACTCGCAAATCGTCAAGGCGACGAAATTAGAGATTGCTGTCGTTGAGGCCGTGACCAAGGAGCTTGTGCTAAGGGAGAAATTCTCTGCCTTAGGTTCCGGGAAAATGCGTCACAACGATTTCCGCGGTGGCCTAAGCAAGGATGACATGAAATCGGTCACCATCATTGAGCAGATGCATTCTGAAGACCCATTCAAAGCACCCATCAAGTCGGTGATTGTCAGTGAACTCGGCAAACCAGAGAAGAAAGTCAAAGCACTCATGCAATGGCTTATCCAAATGGGGCGCTTAGTTTCCTTGACCAAAGACCTCGCTGTTCACGTGGATGGAGTGATTGAAGCAGAAGGCTTGGTCGTGAAGATGATCAAGGAATCAGGAACTTTGACGGCAGTCGAGTTTAAAGAGGCGATTGGTACCAGCCGCAAGTATGTCATTCCGCTCTTGGAATATTTCGACAAGAAGGGAATTACCAAGCGCGTCGATAACGACCGTTATCTGGAAGACGGGTGGGAGAAGTTCGCCTTCGAAGAAACGCTCGCGCAACAATAGCCGCGCCCCCCCTCAAGCTCTCAATTCTTCTGTACGAGCTGTGGCAATGGCCAACGGCGTTTTTGAGCTTCCGGAATGAACGCTATGTTGATGCGCTTGAGCAACTCATTGCCAGCTTGCAACACCTTCGTGCGCTCTTTTCGTGAGTCAATCCCCGGATCCAGAACTGTCATGGCCGATTTCTCGACGGCTTCGCCAAAGATACTGAGCTCTTTTCTGAAGAGGGTGATCTTGGGTGTCGCTGCGATGCGCCAAGGGTCATTTTCTTTGGCTAAAAGAAGAGTCTTTTCAGCCCAAACGATGCGTCCTTCGATCGACTTTGGACTCTCGTTCAGACTACTCATGACCGACAGCGCAACGTCGTAACTTTGCCGCAGCGGAGTGAGAGTCTTTGCGATCGACTCACGCGTGCCCCGAGACATCTCTACCATCTGGTCTTCAATTTTGGCGCCGATCATGGCGTTAGCCAATTCATCGGTCCAATACCGCCGCGCGTCTCGGAGTCGTGCGCTATGGTCGCGCAGC
>JBLINQ010000174.1:0-10309 GCA_047639315.1 Planctomycetota bacterium | reverse complement strand
AAAGACTCCGGAAGAACTCCACACAGGTGACATTTTCTCGGATGAGTCCTTAGCTTTTGACTTAGAATTTGAAGATTCAGACGAGACCATGGTCGACTTGAGTCTCGAAGGTCATGCACTCCTTGTGGGTGCCCAAAGTGACGACTCAGAGTTTCTTTGTCATGACTTAGAAGTCCTTGGGCTCGTTACGCACGAGATGTTGGATGTCCGCAACCTCATGAGCCCAATTCCAGAATTGACCGGCCTCACTCACTCGATGGACTACATCTTTGTGTCTGAGAGCTGTGCCGAGGGGATGGAATCTGGGTTTTGCCAAGCTCTCCTTGCCTTGGGCGTTGAGGATCGATGCGCGATCTACATCGTCGATGAAGGGCTCGGGCTCATGGAAAATTGGGATGATTGGCCCTTAGCTGGTGTCCTGGCCCCGCCATTTGGTCCTGCAGAACTAAGAGCCGTACTTAAAGACGCTTTTTGATCCCAACTCGATTCGAACCATGGGACTTCTTAAAGAACCTCTTCAAATAGAGGGGATAGATCTTAGTGGCGCTTGACTCATGATTACCCAACTGGGTAGGCTACGGGGACGAGACAGAGCTCCTATGACAAGAATCACACATATTGTCCTTCTGATGGCTTTCCTGCCGGCATTCCTGATGCCGACCAGAGTCGTCGTCTGCTTTACGAGCGGCATTGGGCATACATGCAGTGCGAGCTCTGCTTCAGATTCATCTCATCACTGCAGTACGACTCCTCAAACGACGACTCCTGAGAGTGGATGTCGCTGTTGCTCGAAGCCGGTGAGTGAAGAGCTATCTGGCTGCCAATCCAAAGTAGAAGACGAAGGCAGCAAAGATGGGATCAGCTCAGGATGCAAGTGCTGCATCGCCATCGAGAACTCACAGGACGATCTCGAGAGGTCCGACTCTGCGGTTGATATAGAGCTTCCGCCTCTTGGCCCTGGGCTCTCCGTCGTTCTCTCCTTGGACGCATCTTCCCCCGTCTTCGCAGTCGTGAAGACTCCGACGCTTGATCCACCTCGAAGACTTCCACTACTCATCTAATCTGCTGTGCCCCACTGTGTCCGAAGGTGTGTTCTCACCTTCGTGATGTGTCTATTGGTACAGGAGTGTTTCATGAAATTGAGTTACGTACGGCAGACGTTCTTATCTGTCGTTTTGTTGATCACCGCATGTGCAAGTCCTCCGGCTGAGCCGATTGAGGACGAGCACGTTGCCAAGTCGATCGAGTCTCGATCCGATGGCCCAGAAGTTCTTGAGAGTGCCTTGGGTATGATCTCGGCCAAGGAACTGGCCTTTCTACCGAGTCACTGGCAAGAGCATGTTAACGATCCTGGGCATCTGAGTTACTGGCAGGCTTGTGCACTTGCCTGGACCCCAGAGGTTCGGCAAGCACGTCGCAATTTGGAAGCAGCTATTGGGCGTGAACGAGCAGCTGGATACCCAGGTCCTCTGACCGCCTCCGAACGCGTTGGTGATTTTGGCGATCCTGATCTTAGCAACGAAGTAGTTGCGACTTTCGACCTACTCGGCGTTCTTGGGCTTGGCCCGGTGGCGGCTGCTGAAGAGTTGGCCGACGCCCGAACGCGGGCGGCTTACGGAGCCTTGGAAGTTGCGGCTTGGCGGGCCATCTTTTCTGTCTCACGAGCCGCGACCAGACTCGTTGCGGTGCGTGCCGAGCGAAGCGCGCTTGAGGCTCATTTTGGCGAAGCGAAGCAGGGTGCAGACCGGGCCAGGTTTCTTCTTGAGCGTGGACGTCTCGGATCAGCTCCGGTCTCACGCATCAAGTCATTCCTCGGCCAGCTTGGTGCGAGAGTAGCAGCACTGAAGGCTGAAGAAGCCCAGCGATGGGCCGACCTATCCGTGGCCTCCGGGCTTTCTATGGGCACGACTAAGAAGGCGATCTTTTCATTGAATGTTCTTCAAGACTCCCTTCGAGTTGAGAAGAGCAAATTCCTCATGACGAACTCGGTCGCGCTTCTCGGGTTTCATCCCCAACTAAGACAACTGCATCTCGAGTATGCAATCGCTGAAGCCAGAATACGAAGCGAAGCGGCAGAGGCTTGGCCGAAGATCAACATCGGGCCTCGTTTCGACATCAAACCCGACGACTTCCTAACCGGCGGAGTCGTGAGGCTGAGCTTGCCTTGGCCTGGAAGTATTGATGGTCGCGTCGAGGCAGCCGTTGCTGAGCGCAGTGCCGCACGGCAAAGATTAGAAGATGAGTTGGTCAAAGTATCAGCCCGCCTAACGGCTTCCATTGAACGTCGCTCGACACTTCAGAAATCGGCCCAGCAGTATGCGACGCCGGCCCTGGAGTCGAGCCAAGTCACTTGGCGAGGCATGCGTGCTCGTTTTCAAGTTGACGAAAGTATCTGGGATCTGTGGACCGATGCGCTGCAGCTCCGGCGGAATGCCATTTCAACCTATTACCAAAATCAAAGGGATCTCCTTTTGGCAAAGATCGATCAGATGATGGATCAGACCAGCATGGAGGCAACTCATGAGTGACCTAAGACCTGATATTGACTTAGATGCCCTGGCGAGGCCCACGGCCAAGTTGGAACAGCCGAGCCGTTTCAAGCTGATCTACTCCGTCCCGATTCTCATTGTGATTGTCTTTATCTTGATCCTGTCGACGAGCATTAGCGACCTTCTGCAATCGAAAACCAAAGTGACGGTTGTCAGGCCCAGGTCGGTGACTGGCATGGTCGCTCAGAAAGGAACCGTGGTTCTTCAGGCGGCAGGGTGGGTAGAGCCCGAACCTTTCGCGGTCTCTGTGTCAGCGCTGACGCCAGGGATCATTGATGAACTTCTGATTCAAGATTCAGATCACGTCAAGAAGGGGCAAGTCATCGCTCGGCTTGTTCGGGTTCAACAAGATTTGTATGTGCTTGAGCGGAAGACTCATGTCGCTCTTTCTCAGGCTGAGCTTGAGAAAGCAAAGGTTGAGCTTCGCAATGCGGAAGAGAGTTTTGCAGAACCAACAGCATTGACCGAAATTCTCGAGTCGACCGATGCCAAGAAACGAGCGCACATCTTTGAGTGTGAAACAAAAGAAGCAGCAGTCGATGAACAAAAAGCCGCGATCGCTGTTGCCAAGGCCGACTATGAAACTCAGAAATTCCTTACGAAGGAAGGGGCTTCCGGTCCATGGCAGATTGAGTTGGCGCAAGCAAAGATGCAACAAGAGTTGGCCAAGGGCAGACGTTTGGCAGCCGAGTGGAAACAGTCAACTGCATTGCTGGAAGTGACAGGCGCTAAGCTGAAGAAAGCGAAGAAAGATCTCGAACTTCGACTGGAGGATCGCTTGCGGGTCGAACTCGCCAAGGCGAACGTTGTCCTGAAGAACGCCACTGTGAACGAATCGAAGTCGCTTTTAGCCATAGCCCAACAAGATGCTGATTGGTGCGACGTGAAGTCGCCGATTGACGGCATCGTGTTGACACGATTAGTCATGCCTGGATCGATGGTTGGCGGCAAGGAAATGGAGCGAGCCGTCTGTAAAGTTTATGATCCCAAAGCACTGCGCTTGCGCGTTGACGTCCCGCAGACAGATATCGGCAAAGTGCAAATGGGCCAAGACGTTCGGGTGACGACGAGCGCCAAGAAAGCCGCCTATCTCGGCAAGGTTATTCGGATTCTTGACGAAGCGGACATCCAAAAAGTGACGTTGCAAGTTCATGTAGAGATTGACGGCGCAGACGATTTGATCAAGCCTGAAATGTTGTGCCAAGCGCGCTTTCTTGCTCCTGAAGGTGCACCAGCTGACGCCAACGCCAAGCGCAGCGCGATCACGGTTCCGAAACGTCTCATTGTCGGCAAGAACCAAATATGGGTGGTGGATGCAAACGGCAAGAAGGCGGTGTTGCGCAATGTCGAGATTGGTGCCACATCAGGCGAACAAGTCGAAGTCATGAAGGGCATCAACCAAAGCGACAAACTCATCGATCAAGGCCGAGAGAGCCTCGAAGAAGAACAACTCATCACAATTGTGGGAGATAAGTAGATGTCTTACGTAACACTTAAATCAGTGACCAAGACTTATGGCAAAGGTGATCAAATCATTAGCCCCCTCGATGATGTTGACCTCAGTGTCGAAAAGGGCGAGTTCTTTGTACTCCTCGGTCCGTCCGGATCAGGTAAGAGTACGCTCCTCAATCTTGTCGCCGGCATTGATGAGGCAGATCGCGGGCAGATCATCGTTGCCGGCCAAAACTTATCTGAGGTGTCACGAAGTAAGCTGTCTGATTGGCGGGCCGAGAATGTTGGCTACATCTTTCAACAGCATAATCTTGTTCCGGTCCTGACGGCCTATGAGAACGTGGAACTCCCGCTTGGGCTGTTTTCGTTTTCCAGGAAAGAGCGACACGATCGCGTTTCGATCGCGCTTCAAGCGGTCGGGCTTCTCGATCGCGCTAAGCACCTGCCAAAGCAACTCTCTGGTGGTCAAGAGCAACGGGTTGCCATTGCCCGCGCCATTGTTGCCAATCCTCCTTTGCTGGTTGCTGACGAACCAACAGGAAACTTGGATGCCGAATCGGCCGATGGTGTTCTCACTTTGTTGCAACGCTTGAACGCTGAGCGCGGCACGACCATTATGATGGTTACCCATGACCCGAAGGCTGCTGAACGCGGTAGCCGTTCCATGCGCCTTGACAAAGGACGCTTGGCAAATCTGGAGGGCAGCTCGCTATGAGATACTTTCTTTTGCTTCGTAGGAGTTTGATGCGCAGGAAACTTCGCACTTTCCTGACGCTTGCTGGTGTCGCTTGTTCAGTCGCCCTGTTCGTGGCTGTTGAATCTCTTAATGACGGGATGGATACGGCACTGAGTGGTTCGGAGTCACGCAGTACTCTCATTGTCTATCGCAAGAACCGCTATTGTCCACAGACGTCGAACTTGCCGCAGAATTACACGTCAAGAATCAAAGAGGTGAGCGGCGTCGCTTCGGTTCTGCCGGTCAAGGTTTTTCTGAACAATTGCCGGACGAGCCTCGAGATGATTACCTTTCATGGGGCTCCCGTGGAAGACATGTTGAAGGCCAAGAAGATCTCATTGATTGAGGGCGACTTAGCCCGATTCAAGAATGAGCCGGATGCCGCCTTAGTGGGGCAAGGTTTTGCCGCGCGTCGCGGCTTGAGCGTCGGCGACAGTTTTCGTTTCGGCGCGGTCAACGTCAAAGTTGTCGGGCTCTTCAGTTCTAGCGAAGCCACCGAGAATGAGATTATCTTGACGCACCTCGAATACTTGCAACGGGCCGGGCCAGTTAATCGCCTCGGCACTGTGACTCAATTTGAGGTGAGGGTCGATGATCCCGATCAAGCAGCAACTGTTGCTGAAGCAATTGATGCGCTCTTCGTCACTGCCGAAGAGCCAACAGCGACAAGGCCAAAGATCGCCTTTCTCGAATCGGCGACTCGCGACCTGAGAGAGATTCTGCACTTCGGTCGGATTTTCGGTCTGACCTGCGTTCTTGTTGCTCTGGCTCTCATGGGCGGCACTGTGGTCATGAGTGTCCAAGAGCGATTCTCGGAATTCGGTGTCTTCCGCACACTCGGGTATAAGGCGCGCCACATTGCCATCTTGGTTCTGGGCGAATCGATGATCATGGGCGTGGTCGGTGCCATCTTTGGTGTCGGGATAGCCATTGTTGCGATCTTGATGAGCAACATTTCGATTGGTGTGGAAGGTGTGCAGGTGGCCTTTCAAGTCAGCCCGACCTTGGTGGCCAAGGGGATTGGGATGGCCATTGTTTGTGCTCTTGTTGCCGCGATTATCCCGGCGATGCGGGCTGCACGTTTGAACGTGGTCACGGCGCTAAGGAGTAACGGATGAAGTTATTGCCTTGGGAATATCCTCTACGAAATATCATTCGCAGGCCTGGCCGAGCCATCTTGACGACTTGCTGTAGTGCTCTGGCTGCCACGCTCATCGTTGGCACTGTTGCATTCGTGCGTGGCTTAGAGACCAGTGCTCTCAAGTCGGCTCCGGACAAAACAGTGATCTTGTTGTCTCAGTCGTCGGAGCGCGACCTCGTGCGGTCAGCAATCTCCGCTTCAGTGGGAGACCTTGTGGCGGCTGATGTGCGTGGCATCATGAAAGTGAATGACGAACCTTGCGTCTCAAGTGAGATCCACATGGGTTCGAAGATTCGCGTTGGGCCTCAGGAAGGTCAAGGGTTCTTACGCGGCGTCACTGACCGGGCTTTTCTGGTGCATGATGTTGTGACTCTAATTGACGGCAAGACGCCAGGCCCAGGAGAGGTGCTTGTGGGGCGGCTCGCGGCAGATCGTTTAGGGCTCGGGCGCGGGGATATCAAAGTTGGCGGCACTGTGAGTTTCGAAGACACCGATTTCGTCGTGTCTGGCCTTTTTGCTGCCCCAGGGACCACGCTCGAAAGTGAAATCTGGGTGCCTCTTTATGAACTGATGGGATTGACCTCTCGGGATGATATTTCAGCTGTCTTTGTGCGCATGGAAACAGAAGATGACATGGACTTCGCCGATCTTTTTTCTAAGAGACGCGTCGATCTTGAGTTGTTATCTATTCCTGCAACCGTCTACTACGCAGAGATGGCGGCCTACTTCGCGCCCATCCGCAAGATCGCTTGGATGATGGCCATCATGGTCGGACTTGCTGCCCTATTCGGCGGCGCCAATATCATGAACGCCGCCGTGCAAGATCGCATGCGTGAGCTCGCGACCTTGAGGGCCGTGGGCTATCCGGTCTTTGCCTTGGTGATCGCACTCTTAATGGAATCAACACTTTATGCCGGCCTGGGCGCCATCGTTGGGCTCGCCATTGCGAAGCAGTTCATTGGCGGTGGGAGCATCAGCCTCGCCATGCAGGCATTTGAATTAGAAGTTGGAGCCGTGGCGATCGTCATCGGCTTCGTTGGTACTTGGGTTTTAGGGTTGCTCGGCACGATTCCGTCGTGCTGGCGAGCAGCTCGTTGTCAAATCTCGCTTGGCTTAAAAGAACGATAGCCAAGATAGAATGATCATGAATTGAAAAGGAGAGTCTTATGTTATCTAAAACTGTATTTGCCTTAGTCTTGTGTTGTCTGTTCTTGGTCGCTTGCGGAGGTGAGACGCAGGAAGATCCCACCAAGTCTACGGACAAGTCCCCTGCTGCTGAGGCCAAGCTCATGCTTGATGCCGCACCGGCCAACCCGGTTGCCGTCAAAGACATGAAGGACGATTTGGCCGCAGAAGGAGACGTTGTCGTTTTTGGCCGCATCAGAGAATTCTATGACGGATTCTCTGGTTTTACTCTCGTCGACCAAAAGATGAGGCACTGTGCAGAGCGCCCAGGCGACATGTGCAAGACTCCTTGGGATTACTGCTGCGAAGACGCTGGCGACATGGTGAAGCACAGTGTCACGGTTGAAGTGCACAAGGATGGCCGCATCATTAAGTCAACCCTTGATGGCTTGGGTGGCATGGACAAGCTGAAAGATGTCGTTGTTCGTGGCAAGGCTTCCAAGGACAAGCAAGGCAATGTTGTGATCATTGCTGATGGTATTTTCGTTCGCAACCAGTAAACTGACACGTGACCTTTGTCTTGCATTAGTCAGGAGAGACGAAATGAAATCATATATTCTGCGTACACTTGCCGTTCTTATGCTCTTGATTGTCGTCGCTTGTGGCGGCGGCATCTCAGAAGAGAGCTACAACAAAGTTGAAGTCGGGATGACCATGCAAGAAGTCAAAGACATCTTGGGTGATCCGACCTCTACGGACGGTGCTGTGGGGCTCGAAGTGATGGGCAAGAAGTTAAGTGGCGGTATGCACACTTGGAAGTCTGGTACTAAAGAGATCATGATCACTTTTGCCAGTGACAAGGTGACCCTGAAGGCTAAGAACGGCTTCTAAGCCTTTTACCATTCAATCTGAGAAGAGGGCTGCATCAGCGTGTGCAGCCCTTTTTTTATTGCAATGGCCACAGGCAAGATCGACAATTGCCCGTGTTTTGCTGTGTTGCCGTGGGCGCATTGAAAATTTCCGGGAACTAACGGAAAAGAACTGCGTTCATGGGGGAGATGACCCATCTCGTGTGAGGAGTTGAAGTATGTATCAGTCAAGACGGATTACGATGGCCCTGGTTTTCCTACTGATTGTGACCCCCTGTATTCATGCAGATGTAATTCCCGCTGGCCGAAAGTTCTTGCCCGTCGAGATCGTATTGGACTTGGGCACCTGGGTTGATCAGGCGTGGACCTCCCATGTGGTGGTGAACGGCGATTCTTTCTCAAAGATCGCCAAGGCCCACTATGGTGACGCGACCCGAGCTGGCGAAATTGCCAAGGCGAATCCCAAGGTCTTGCCCAAGAAAATGAAACTGGGAACACGGCTGGAATTGCCACCTAAGACGACATTCATCAAGAAGGATGGCAAGAAAGTGCCGGTTTCGGCTCGGCGTTTCTACTGGTGGACTGATCCAATGTTCGGGAATGGTTCTCCTGTTCTCGTTGAAAACAAGGCGATCGCCAAAGGGGCTCGTTACTCCGCTATCTTGATCTCCATTCCTCATAAGCAGAAAAATGCCTTCGAAGACGCCGTCAAAGTCGAACCGAAACGCGGCGAGGGCGAACCCTGGAAGAAAATCGAAGGTGTCATCTATTCGAAATCCATTGGCGGCCGTCGAACGGTAGCTGTGGGCAGTGCGGCCAAACACATCAAGATTGAAGTCAAGTTGGAGTCCATCAATGGAAAAGAGATGGTCATCTCCACGAACGAGCTCAATCTCGACAAACATGGCAAGGTTGTGACTTGGCAACAAAATGCCAAGTTGCCTTTGCTGGCAGCATCGGGGATCGGTCTTCTGCTCTTCGCCGGCCTCTACTCGCGGCGTCGACGGTCCATGGACGTGCCAGCGGAATAGTGGCGAACGATGACAACTAAGGCTCTTTTGGTTGCCGCCGGAGTTTTCTCTGTAGCTGCATTTGCGGTGGCGGCGCCGCTCTTGACCTACTCTCTGAGTCTGGCGATTTTCGGTCTGCCTCATGTCTTGACCGAACTTCGTTATGTGGATGAGCGCTTCGGAGCTCGGATATCACCGAGGCTCGGGTACACATTCTTGGCAATCTTGCTCCTCATTGTTGGCTTGAGATTGTTCTCAATGGCTGATCTGGGCTTAGTTGAGGCGCCAAGAATCGAACTCATCCTGGTTTTGGGACTAGCAGCGGTCACCTTGCCGATCCTCAAGAACTCGCCAAGATCTTTGACTGTTGGCCTCATGGTGTTGGTGGCGATCAGCTGTGGTCTTCTGGTCTCGCCAATCTCAACCCTCGTTCTTTTGGCAGTTGCCCACAATCTGACTCCAATCGGCTTTCTCGTTGAGCAGTGTGGGGCCAAGAGAAGGAGAGCGGTTCTCGCTGTCTGTGGATTGGTCTTCGGCCTCATTCCAATCTTGATTGCCACTGGCTTGCCCTGGCAGGCACTCAACTGGGTGGGGTGGACCAGCGCGAACGCTTCCATTCTTGGAGTTGGCACGTTGTCCGATCAATTGGGAGTCTTTGTGCCCCCAATGTGGCGAGAGTCGAATCTGGCAGTTCACCTCTTTGCCGCCGCCGCATATTTGCAATGTGTCCATTACGCTGTTGTGATTCATGTGTTGCCACGCCTGAGCGATGGAGCAACTACCACAGCGATCCCTTGGCCTCGTGCCCGTGTTTTTACTGGCGTTGTTTTCGGGGCTGGTTTGGTGTTCTTCTTGGGCTTCGCGCAGTCATTCACAGAAACCCGGTCCGTTTACGGCATTTTTGCTGCCGTCCACGCTTGGATTGAGGTCCCCATCCTTCTCCTCGCCCTGGAACTCAGGCCAAGAGACCACGCCACTTCTTTTGGAGACAGCCAGCATGCTGCATGATAGTTGGATCCTTGCCTTTGCCGTGACCGTCCTGGTGGAACTGCTGGTTGCGCTTGTCGTCTCCAAGCTCGCAAAGGTCCCTATGCCTTGGTCCGAGCTACTGATCCTAAATCTCATCACGCACCCATTGGCTTTTGTCCTGATGGCCAACAATGCCGAGTTCGCGGTTGTCGAAATCGGTGTGATTGTCGTCGAGGTCGTGGGTTATCGGCTCGCCGGACGCTTGACCTGGCCCCAGGCATTATCTCTGGGTGTTCTCTGCAATCTCGTCAGCCTTTCTCTTTCTTTCCTCTAGTTTTACCTGAAATAATAATTCACAAGCTGTTTGATGGCTTGGCTTTGCGGGCATTATGCGAAGTTTCTCAACTTTTGACCGAACGATGTGCCGTTTTTTGCGCCTTGGTAGTGGCTGGAAAAGA
>JBLINQ010000173.1:0-10365 GCA_047639315.1 Planctomycetota bacterium | reverse complement strand
AGGCTCAGTTTCGTCGAGGTCGGGAATCAGACGCAGCGGAATCAGACGGCCGCCTTGAAGTCTTACAAGAGGTTCGATTTATCATAGAGTCGAATCCGGAACTTGCGCGCCTGGCGTCGCAAAGCGATCGATCGTTTTGGAGAGTAGCCCGCTCCGTCATTTCAACCGAAGTAAATAGACCTGGTACGGTACACGCAGTAGGTACGGTACACGGTGCACTCATGGATCTTCAACATAGATGTTCCATTTCCAGAAGCCAATGCGTCAGTCATTTTTCTTGTTGGGGATTTTGCCAGGTTCTGAGGGAAGTGATGCGCGTGCTGACGTTTGATTCTGTGGAAGCATGTTAGGAGTTGCTTGCCGCCAGCCTCTAATATGCCTGCCCCTTTTCGATCGAGACTCTCAGGCAGAGCAGCCCACTTCCCTGGTGGGGGGGCAGCGTATTCGCACAAGACAATTGCGAACGCCACGGCTCGCTGAGAGTCACTGACGGCAGATTCCAAAGCCGTGCTCATGGGCTCAGCGTTTAATCTGATTCTTGATGCTCTTGAGTTTTTGCGAGAGTAAGGCATTGCGATGATCTTGAGCCCAGGCGATCCCACGGTCGGCGACTTTGATGGCTTCCTCGGGTTTCTTTGTGGCGATCCAGATTCGTATGAGTTCGAAGTAGAGATCAAAAGAGTCGGGCCGAGAATGGATTCCTCGCTCAAGGATCTTGATTGCTTCCCCACCCTGCCCTTGTGTCATGAGGTTACGACTCAAAAGAATATAGCATTTCGTCAAGTTTGGGTTCAGGTCCATCGCTTGATCCAAATGTTCTCTTGCTCGGTCCTTCTGCCCTGTTTCGCTCAGCGCAAGAGCCAAACTGAATCTCAGATTCGCATCACGCGGGAGTCGACGAACAGCAATTTCAAAATGAGGAGTTGAAAGCTTCACTTGGCCACTGGCGGCAAGTGCATTGCCGAGTTGTTTCCGTAGTTCTGGGTGATCTTGGACTTCGAGTCCTTTGCGAAAAGTCGCGATGGCCGAGTCAAAGTCTCGTGAAAAAGCAAAGCTTCTACCCAAGTTGCAATAAGCAGCCCAGCTATTTGGACGCTCTTCGACATGGTCCTTTTCAACAGCGATGCCCAGGGCTGCGAGATCTTCTCGGCTTGCCACCTCAAGAGTAATTGGGCACGTCGCCATCTCATCTGTAGATTGAAGTCCAAAGCTCACATGCACCGGGGGGATGTTGGGATTACGAGGATTCTCGGCTGAGTTATCAAAGTCAATCTGCATGACGATTCGAGAACCAGCTGGAATGATCAGCGGCTCCTTGAACTTGTAGTCGTCTTGCCAATTGAAGTCCCAATCTTGAGTACTAAAGATCCATGACTTCGATTGATCTGGTCGAATGAAGAAGACTCGAAAGTCTCTCCCAAGATAGTGAGCGTGTGGATAGATGCTCAGGACTTTGGCAGCGACTGGAATTCTGAAGGAATCTTCGACTGTAATGTTCTTTGACCCTGGAGGTAGCTCAACCAGTTCATTTCTAAGTTCAACACAATAGGCGAACTTGGTCGGGACCTCATCAGTGAAGTAAAGTCCGATTTCTGCGTCAAAGAGCTCTTCCTTACCGCTCACAACCATGTGCATTTGCAGCACCAGATCACTGCCTTTTCTCAGTAACCACGACAGCCCAGGGAGTGAGACGCTCGGTCCTTTCGAAGGTGTCCAACCTAAGAAATAGCCAGCAGGCGGCGTCGCATTGAACATATTCATGCCAGAATAGCCGCTTGTCTGCGATTTTGCATCTTCGTCGCGGCATGAGCTGGTGACATCAATCTTCAGCATGCCATGGTGAGAAACTCGTAGATTGAGCGGACGAACTTGAACGGCTCGAACGAACCTGTCTCGGTCAAGATTCACCGGCAGGACGAAGGTACGAAAGACATCGCGGCCTTCCGCCGGAATCGAAAAAGGTCTCTCCAGTTTCACAACGAGATCTGGCGCGCCGATGCTCCAGGTCGGCGCTGGCTTCGGTGGTTTCGGCGTTTTTTCCTGCGGTCCAGGTGGACATCCATCTTGGAACCAACGATCAAGTTGTTGAATCTGGTGATGTGAAAGTTCGCGAGCTCCCACAAGCTCGTGGACACCGCGGTCAGGTACCCATGGTGGCATATAGCCAGACTTTGTCACTTCGCAGATCTGTTTCGCACGTCGAGATACTTGGCGATAATTAAGGAAAGAGAACGGCGCCGATTCTCCGGGCCGGTGGCACTGAGAACAGTTTTCAAAGATGATGGGCGCAATGTGTTCGGCAAAATTAGTAGATCCACTCACAAGCTTGTTTGATGCTACTGGTGCAGAAACGACTCGCTCGGGTGGCGAAAACTTCGCTTCTATTATCGCGGCTGGCATGTTCTTGGAATCCGATTTCTGCTTAGCTACTTCTTTGGCACCACTGGAGACGACCCTTGAATCGGAGCAAGAAACGAGAAGGAGGACAATGCAAACGAACGATAGGGTGTGGTAAGAGGCTGAGGTCTTTTGGACGCCTGCCTCAGAGAAGTTATTTGATGACACGAGTTTGGGTCTTGCCTTAGCGTTCGTATGTGATGGGAGCACAAGTGACTCGAGTACGGTAGAATCTGCTTTGCTTGCTGTCAATCCCACCGACCTAGTCCTAAAGGCGTGAGATCGGATAATCGTGGTCTACTCGGCTCATGCTCACCACTCCCTGCCCATCCCCACTTCACAATCGCTGCCTCTTGGGCTACAGTGTTTATTCGAAGGAAACATTCAGGCGTCGGCCGAACTATGGCTTCAACAAGACATTGGCATTAGCGACGAACAGGATTCCTATGGCGAATTTCATAGTCACGACATCTCGGAGTAGGAAAATGACTAGGTTATTTATTGCTGTTCTGTGCATGCTTCTTGGCTTCATGAGCATGGGAAGCCTCCAGGCACAAGACATGACGCTGAACGTGCACCAAGGGACGCTTGATCGGATACTCGACTCGGCACCTTCTTGGCCACTCTCAGCCATTGACATGGACAACTCAAGAAGCAAGACCGAGAGATCGATCGTCCTCTTGAATGGCCACGGGAGCTTTAAGTCACTCGTCGTCGCTTCCATCAACCAAGTTGAGGAGCTACTTGGAACAATCAAGATCGAAGAGATGGATGAGAAGCACAACCTTACAGAGATTGAAAAGCTGTGGAATCAGAAGCTCCACGCCTACCTCGGGCAACGCTCAAGCAGTGGCACCGAAGAAATCAAGCAAATGAAGACCCTCCTTCGCTTTCGTTCGAAGGGCAAAAGTAGCGTCGAAGAAATCGCTAAGGCGCACCAGAACCTGCATGCCTTGATCGCGAAGCGAGACGAAAAAAGCGGTGTCTTCATGGCGACCAAAGCACTTGCAGCTTTTGTTCTCTCCAGCCCCAAGGACGTCAACTTCAACTCAAAGATCTTGAAGATGGCGCCCGGAATACTGATGTCAGATAAGGTAGATGCAACAGTTAGTTCGTTCTGGATGAAAGTAAGCATCGCACTCGATCAAAGATTCGCTGTTGTGAAGAGTTGGGTGACAGGGCGCACAAAACACCATATCAAAATCGGCGACTCTCATGTCGACTGGCTCAACGCGTCCATAACGAAGCGCCCAATTCTCGCGATTGCCCAGCCGATTTTGGCCAGAGAATTGAACACGAGACTGGCCGGACGCATCGAAGTCAATTACGAATGGCACGGTCTTGACAGCAAACATAGCGGGCAGTTCTGGTTGAGTTTCGAGGGCCAAGAACTTCGCCCTAAGACACAATTCCATCTCAAGGTTCAAGACTTGACGAAAGTCGTGGCGATCCCTGAAGTCGACAAATTGAATGTGACCTGCGAAACCATGGGTATCGATTTCCGTGCGGATCTAAAGCCAATGATCAACCGTCAATTCGAGCGGATGCCCTATGTCGTTCTCGATTTATCGAGTGTGAAATTGCCCTTCGGCGACTCGAATCTAAAAAGGGAGATTAAGGCGCTCTCAATCAAGAAGTCACCCAATAGCATCCAATTAGGTCTCACGCTCGACTAAGTCTCATACGGCGACACCAAAAGAAGAAAGCGGAGCGACTTCGATTGAGTCGCTCCGCTTTTTCGTTTGATCTGACATCGTGCCAAAAAGATCAGGTCCTGGTCCAAGAACCGAAGGCCGTACGCTTGGATGGCCTACTTCGTCTTGTTGGCTTTTAGGGCCTTTTCCTTCTCAAGATAAGAACGCCCTTTCGCCATCCACTTGGGGGCTGGTTTTCCCTTGAGGTGATGGTCAAAGAACTGGCGCAATCGCTTCTGAAAGTCAATCTGGTTGACATACTTCCGCAGCCCATGAGCTTCTCCAGGATAGGAGAGGAGGATCGGATTCTTGCCGTTGAAGCGTAGTGCATTGAAAAGATCGACTGCTTGTATCCACGGAACAGTGCCATCTGCAGTCCCATGAAGAAGCATCAAAGGAGTCGTATTCGAGCGTACGTGATTCACGGGCGATTGGTCGAGATATAGCTCTAAGTCATCGTAAGGATTCGTGCCATAGCGGCCTTGGCCGAAAATGTCGTAGCGGTGATTATCCTGCCCACCCCCAGGCCAAAGGCTATTGAAGTCATTCAAAAGGTTAGTCGTTGCGGCCCCCGCTAAAACAGCAGCGAACATCTTGGACCGCATGGCGATATATGCTGCCCCCATGCCGCTGAAGCTGTGCCCATGGAGACCGACCCGTTCGGGGTCAACGTAGCCCATCTCGATGCACTTCTTGACCGCTGCCTCCACACACTCAAGCATGTCGTCGCCAGTTCGCCCGATGTTGAAGTGAATGTCTGGTTGCATCACCAGGTAGCCATTGCTGACATAGCCGGCAAAGTTAGGGGCGCTGGAGTAACGTGGGGTTGGATAACGATGGAGGTTCTGAGAGTTCTTCTCATAGAAGTTCACCACCATCGGCAACTTCTGTCCTTCCTCATAGCCATCCGGAATGGCCAAAGTTCCTTGAAGCCGAACACCATTCGCGTTCTTGTAGTCAAACAAGATTCGATGGCCCCATGAGTAATCTACCTGCTGAGGATTCGCGTCGGTGAAGCGCTTTGGCATCGAGAAATCCATGCCTGAGCGATAGTAATTGGGATACTCTGTGAAGGTCTGAATCGAGAAGATTACAACGTCGGCGCTTTTGGCCTTCTTGACCCGTGATACTCTCTTGTCCAAATAGAGTCGTTGTTGAAGCTTCCCAACTTCGAGACTAAAGAAGCCTGACTTCTTGGTCCAATGGCCATAGGCGGAAAGTAACATCTGCTGAGAGAGATCTATAAACTTCGCTTCAGGATCGGTCTTGATGTAGCGAAAGACAATCTCATCCTTCGCTCCACGCCCACCCGTTAGGTTCGTGGCTGCTCCACCTTGAAGAGGTTGAGAATAGAGATCGTAGCGGTGCCGAAGAACAACAGACTTGCCATCCTTGGTCCATCCAGAAACTCCGTATGCTGGCTTAGTGCCAAAGTGGTCTTCTTCGAGATTTACGAAGCTAACGCCAGACTTCTCGGTGATATTACTGTGCTTGTTTGAAGCAATCTCATAGAGCCAGACATGCCCACCTTTCCAATAAAGATAGTGCTTGCTGTCAGGAGAGAGTCCGAGTGTTCGCCCTTGTCCTTTGAATATCAGGACGCGCTCACCGGTCTCAGCGTTAATTCGATAGTAGTCGGCCTTGCTTTCTTCCCACTGGTTCGAGTAAGCCCGTCGATCGCTCCCGATTCCCCATTTGCCATCTCGAGTCATCGAGATCGACTCCATTTTCACATCGGTCAGGGGGAAGAAAGTGCCTTGGTCTAAATTCAACACACCGCGGTAAGTTTTCTTACGCGCCGCTGCGATTCGTTTCTTCTGAGCCGATTGAAGTTCCATGTCCTTCCAGTGCCAAACATCGACGTTGGCAACTTCAGGCTTCTTGACGGCGTCTTTCTTCTCACTCTTGGTAGTAGGCCTGCTGTCGGCACCCTTCGTGGCCTCACCCTTTTTCTTATCACCCCCTGGTTTTTGTTCCTGCTTCCTGATGGCAAAGAACACTTTGCTGGCGTCGACGTTGAAAGTAAGCGCACCCATCTCACTGACAACTTGATCCTTGGGGAAATCAGCGGCCTCAGAAGGAGTAAATTCCACCTTCTTCAGATCACCGGCAACGTCACGAAAAACAATGACTGTATTTTTCTTGTGAACAACCTTCTTGTCTTCGACGCCCTTGAGCACAACGACGGCTGTGCCTTCTTCGTCCCAAGCAAGCTTCTCGTAGTCGGCCTTGCCGTTGTCCAAGGGCCTGCGCATCCCTGTGTTCAACTCGAACAGGTATAGTCCGTTACCGACCTTGTCAGCTGCTGACACTGCGTAGACCAAATGAGTTCCTGGCTTGTTAAAAGCGAAACTCGAGACGCTGCCAATCAGCTCCTCATATCCTTTGTCGAGATGGCGAAGGACGAGGTCTGTTCCTTTGTGCTTCGCATCTTTATTCGTCTTCACGCGTTTGATGGCGAGAAACTTGGAGCCCTTAGAAAACGTGAGTCCACTCACGCCATCCCAAGTGATTTTGTCACCGGTTTCTAAGTTCAAGAGCTCGCCCTTGTTGATGACCGGTTTCTTCGTCTTCTTGAGTTTCTTCGCCTCTTTCACCGCGACGTTAAGAGTGTAGGCCACCCATTTGGAGTCATCTGACAGTTTTGGACGAGAACCGCGTTCAATCTTATGAACCTTCTTGCTTTCAGGATTCTTAACGTGAAGAACGCTGTCTTTCTCGCGTTCGCTGAAGGTGAATGTCACCCAATTCCCATCCTCAGAAACAGTGGTGTCACGAACGCTACGCCAGCGCGTGTACTCGTCGATCCCCAGCACTTTTTTGGAATTCGTCTCTTGGCAGAACACTTGACCAAGAGAAATAACACTGAGGACGAACGTCAAGAGGAAGACGCGGGTGGAAGTCATAGGATGGCTCGTTTATTAAGTTGAGGTCGAGGAGGCCGAGATGCCAATTGCGCAATCGAATGACATCAGCAGCAGATTAGAATCATGACCGAAGGAACAGAAGATATAGGAGCCCAATCATCTCGTCAACTGGTCATGGCCCCACAGCTTAGTGATCGACAAATCTGGAGCCGAGATTGCCGCCCGGAAATACGCATAGGGACGAAACCGATTGTCAACATCAAATCAAGACACTAACTTGGGACTGCACGTCGGACTTAAGGAAAATTTCCCTTCATGAATCGCACTCTTATTTTTGGCTACGGCTCTTTGATCAACCTCAGGAGTGTCGAAGGCACTACGAAACGAAAAATGCAAGAGAGCGACCTATCTGTCGTCCATCTGAATGGATGGGCTCGGGCTTGGAGTTATGTTGTCAATTGTGTCTTCGATGGTGACGGTGACCAACCGACTGCCACGCTCTTCCTGAATATCGAACGTGAGGCGTCCAGCATATTGCCGGGAGTGATCTTCGAGGTATCGCAAAAAGAACTGACACTGATCGATGCGCGAGAATACGGCTACACCAGAATCAACGTCACCGACGGGGTTGATCAGGATCAAGGTGCCACGATCTACTCTTACATAGCGAGCCCTGGATTTGATTCACCAACTCATGAAGCGGTGATACCAGCTCAATATCATGACATTGTGTCTTTGGGTGCCCGCAACTGGGGAGAAGAATTTGAGCAGTCATTCTGGGGCACAACGAAGCCGCATCAATTCCAACAGAAACCCGGCGACTACGGCCCTTATTATCCGCCCTCATGAAAAGTCATCCAGCCGGACCGAGAAGAATGGCAAGTCGCACTTCAATAAGCTCCAACCCGCTCAAACTCGCGCCGCATTGCTGACTTTGTCCAAAACCGCTATCGTTCGGAAAGAGCAATACCGCCAAAAGTTTAGATAGTAACGAACCGTGAATACGGACCACTTGGACGTGAATCAGAGCTCCTCCGAAACACTCATTTCTTCACCCGAACGATTAGACGATGGCGAGTTTACGCCTGAAGCTCAAGCCAAGAACCGCGACAAGCCCTTGGCACGACGTATGGCATCCCGCGCGACATTCCTTCTGCTCCTCATCGTTCTTGCCAGCAACAGCTATCGAGCCACGACTCAGTCGATAACAACAGACGAAGCCCTTACGTTCACGACATGGGTCGACGGGTCTTGGTCTGAAATCATCGAGGACTACATTCCCAATAACCATGTTCTTCATACGATTCTGGCGAAAGTTTCGGTTGATACATTTGGCATCCACGCTTGGTCGTTTCGGTTGCCAAGCCTTCTTGGTGGTGCATTCTTTCTTTGTTGCCTGTTCCAATTAACGAAGAATTGGCACCGCCCTTGGATCGCATTCTGCGCCGTTGCGGCTGTTGCACTCAACCCATTCTTGTTGGACTACATGTCGGCTGCCCGCGGATACGGACTAGCGGCGGCGAGTCTCTTGGCCGCGTTCATTGCTGCAACGTGTCTCGTTCATAACGACACCAAGCAACGCCAACACTGGTTACTCATGGGCTTTTCATCTGGCCTTGCAGTGGCCTTTAATCTTGCATTCTTTTTTGCTGTTTGTGCCTTAACGCTCTCGACACTCATCAATCTTTGCAGCCAGGTCTCACGTGATGCAAGAAAAGTCATGGCCCAATTCGCTGTCTGTTTTGTTGTTCCAGCAGCGGCCATCATCTTGGGCGTTGTCGTTCCTGTCCAACGTGTAACCGGCTTGGGGCATTTCAGCTTCGGTGCCAAGAGCATGCATGAAATGACCACGAGCTTAGTTCAACCGACATTCTTTCATGACCCGTCGTCTCTACCGGTAGAGCGTTTCCTTGATTTCGTCCCAGCCTGGTGCATCCCGGCCTTAGTTGCGATCTTGGTCGTCATCGCAATCTTTCAAATTTCGTGGTTCAAGAAACGGCCCAGCTCGATTGAAGCCGTAACGCTTCGAATCGCATCACTCGCGTTGGGAATCAGTTTGCTGGGATTGTTCGTAGCGAACTGGACGCTCAAGTTGCCTTATCCGAAATCGCGCACTGGCATCTACTTGGTCCTATTCTTGAGCATTGCCCTATCGTCCCTCGTCGGACAGATCGCGCGTTGGCGCCAAGTCGCCGGAATTTTCTGCTTACCGATCTTGCTGATCCCTATCGTCATTTTCGCGGCTCAATTCCCATCTGCTCATTACGCCGATTGGAAATTCGATGCGAACTCTGAATCCATTTACGATTGGATCGAAATGAATCGACCAAGGAGCGGTGACAGAAAAGTTCGCGTGCTTTGTGTCCCCTTCCAACATGAGCCAAGTCTCAATTTCTATCGGCGCAGTCGCAGCGCAAAATGGTTGGCACCGGTAGAACGCTCAACCATTCATGGAGTCCCAAGGCCAGGCATTTACGGTTCTACCTATGATTTCTTGGTGCAGATACCCGGATGGCAGAGCATTCCGTCCACCCAAGAACGCTACAAAGTCATCTATCAAGATGACCAGACGGGCACTCTCATTTCCGTTCCCAAATAGATGGCAATCACGATTCCCAGAAACCAAGAATCCGAGAGTTTTAGATGAATTCCAGGCTCAAAAATCACATTCCCTCTCTCCCATGGTGCTTGCAACCTAAGACTACTGAATAATTCGCGGTATTTATTTCAGTTTCTATCACAAGACAATTCTGCGAGTAGTGACCGCAACTCTTGATGTCGTGACGTCCTAAGTTGGGTTGATTACGACAATTGCTATTGCTCGAGATTGTCAGAGATGGGTCCAGTTCCTTCGAAAACCTGCCTTGCATAAGTTCTCTCCAACTGGGTTTTTGTGTGATGTGGCACAAAAAGGTGGAATCGGAGGAGGGTCAACAGATACAGTCAGGAACCTACAGGCCCGCTGGATAGCACAACATTGTTCAAATCATCGCAGGAGAGGCAAGAATGAGCCTATTGAGCTTAAGATTAGTGATCGTATTGATCGCCACGGTTTCCCTATCATCTATCGCCCCGTCAGTTGTCGAAGCGGGAACAACAACTCCTGTTGTTCAAGAAGAAGGGGATGGCCCCCCAGCACCAGTTTCATATAACGGAACAAATGGCGGTGCTGAAACTTTGTCACTACAAGCGTTTCCAAGTGTTCTGCCCGTCATTAGTGCCGGCGATGGCTTTAGTGGAGTTTACGATTTCACAATTAGCGGCGCGACACCAGGGGGATTAGGACTGGTCGTTTCGAGCTTGGCTCCAGGAAACACAAATTCCTTCGGCCTTTCTTTTCTCATCTCGATCGCGCCAGTGAACATCGTGGCATTCGCCTACTTCGGCTACGGCTTCGGCGGTGACTT
>JBLINQ010000172.1:0-10385 GCA_047639315.1 Planctomycetota bacterium | reverse complement strand
CCTTGCAAGAAGCCGCGAAACAACAGCTCTTCAAAGAGAGGGGCAGCGATCACCACGCTCAAGAACAAAGAGGCTCGCGCCGAGAACCCTTCGAAATTCATAAGGTCAACAGCAGCTTGCTGGTCGACGTTTGTCGTAATGAGATACATCAGGGGCAAGACGAGCACATAAGGTGTGACCGCAGGCCACACTTCTCGCATGGTCTTGGGCCGAATCACGTGCATTGGATCAGCCCTGTGGATGAGAGTCTTGAGGATGCAAAACGCAATTACGATACAGACCAAACGGATGCCACCGACGGCGAGATGCAAGGCCGCCGGATCTTCTTTCAGCGGCCCAGAGACGGCTGAGGCTCCGACCAGAAAGACAGCGTAAATCACGAAGCCGAGGAGCCCGAGAATGACGGGCTCACCTTCGACCGGCCAAATTCCTGGCCATGTCCCTTTGCGCGAAAGAAGATAGACACCGGACAACGCCAATAAAACGGCGCCGACCTGCCACAAGACGTCCAGCATGAATTAGCTATTCCGAGCTGATGGTTTCATCAGGCCGTCCATCGGCGACGAGGCATGGGCATAAAGTTTCTTCGGAATCCGACCGGCAAAAGCGGCGCGGCGTCCGGCGATCACGGCATCCCGCATAGCCTGAGCCATGCACAATGGATCACGAGCGCCCGCAACAGCGGTATTCAAGAGGACTCCGTCGACGCCCAATTCCATCGCAAAGGCGGCATCAGAGGCAGTGCCGACTCCGGCATCAATAATGATGGGAAGATCGATGGTCTCAAGAATGATGCGAATGTTGTTCGGGTTCAGAACGCCCTGCCCTGAGCCTATAGGAGACCCGGCCGGCATGACACTAGCAACCCCCACGTCAGCCAGACGCCGTGCAAGAATGGGATCGTCGGAAGTGTAAACCATGACTGTGAACCCTTCTTTAACAAGGATCTCAGCCGCTTCCAGAGTGTGAATCGGTTCGGGCAGGAGTGTCTTCTCATCGGCCAGCACTTCTAACTTGATCAAATCACAATCAAGGGCTTCCCGTGCCAAGCGCGCGGTGCGCAGGGCGTCCTTGGCCGTATAGCAGCCAGCTGTGTTGGGCAGCAACTTGTACTTCTCTAAGTCGATGTGATTGAGGAACGAAGCATCGCTCTTATCTGACAAGTCGACCCGGCGAACCGCCACAGTCACGAGCTCGGTCCCGGATGCTTCCAAGCAATCGACCATCAGTTCGTTGGTTTGGTACTTGCCTGTTCCCAAGAACAAACGTGAATTGAAACTGTGCTCACCAATCGTAAGCGGTTTTTCTGCAGGATGCATTCTCAACCTCCACCGACAAAGGAGACGACTTCAATTTCGTCTCCGCTTTGAATGACTGTGGTCGCGTAGACCGTTTTCGCTATGACATCTTCGTTGAGTTCAACCGCAAGACGTTGATGCTCAACTTCAAGTTCGTTCAGGAGGTCGACGACAGTCATCCCCGCCTGACCCTCATGGGTTTTGCCATTCACTTGGAACTTGATCATGACACTGAGTCCTTGTCGTCACTCTTTATCTTCTCAACCCGGTATTGCAATGAACGTCGCGTCATCCCGAGCTTCCGTGCCGTCTGCGAAACATTGCCGTCGCATCGCTCCAAGGCCATTAGGATAATCCGACGTTCCAATTCCTCTAAACTCATATCTGTAGTCATGAGTTTCTCCAAGAGACTTTCGACCCCGGCAGTCACGGGTTCACCGGAGAATTGAAAATCACCTGGCTCCAACTCTTGGCCACGCGCGAGGACAACAGCGCGCTCCATACAATTCTCAAGTTCGCGCACATTTCCCGGCCAACTATGCTGCTTGAGTTTGTTCGAAGCTTCGAGGCCAATCGCTGAGATATCACGCCCGTTTCGCTCAGAGAACTGCGCCAGGAAATGGCGCGCAATCGGCAAGACATCTTCGATGCGATCCCGGAGTGGCGGCAACCGAATCGGTATGACATTGAGGCGGTAAAAAAGGTCTTTGCGGAACTCACCTTCCTTGACCATCTCTTCTAAGTTTCGATTGGTGGCGGCGATCACACGGACGTCAACATCGATTGTCTTGCTGCCGCCAAGTCGTTCCACTTCTCTTTCTTGCAGAACGCGCAAGAATTTGGGCTGCAGATGCAGTGGCATTTCCCCAACTTCGTCGAGAAAAATCGATCCGCCGTCAGCTAGCTCGAACTTGCCAATGCGCTTGTGAATGGCCCCGGTGAAAGCGCCAGCCTCGTGCCCAAACAGTTCGCTCTCGAGTAGGTTCTCGGGAATTGCCGCACAATTCACCTTGATGTAGGGAGCCCCGGCGCGCGGGCTATCGGCATGAAGGCTCTTAGCGATCAGCTCTTTGCCGGTTCCGCTTTCACCCTCGATCAAGACTGTAGCCATACTGTCCGCAACTTGCTCAACTTGATCCAAGACCTGTTTCATCAAGGCAGATTCACCGATGATCTTAGGCTTGATGACGAGGTCGGCAATTTTCTCTTTGAGGCGCGTGTTTTCTGATTCGAGGCTGCGGTAGTTAAGGGCCTTCTTCAGCTTGATGATCAGCTCATCCGTATCGATGGGCTTAGTGAGAAAGTCGTGCACCCCATGGCGTAAGGCTTCGACAGCCGTCTCAACGGTGCCGTACCCGGTCGTCAAGATGAAGAGCATATCCGGATAGACTTCCTTGACCTGCTGATAGAACTCCAGGCCGTTGACCGCTCCCATCCTAAAGTCTGAGACGATGGCATCTGGCTTCCGATCGCCAATGGCCCGCATCGCATCTTCCGGCGAAAATAGACATTCGGCGCGGAATCCCTCCAAGACCAAGACGCGGCGAAGCGAATCTGCCTGTCCTGGGTCGTCATCGACGATGAGAATGCGGTTCTCGCTCACTGGATTCCTCGAAGAAAAGCTACCGGGTCATGATATGGATCTGGCCGCCAGTCGAAAGCCCGACACCAAATTGGTTTGAGATCAAAATTCTCTAGGCAACGTTACTGTGACCAAGAGACCTCCACCAGGAGGCGCCGTGGCGGTAATTCTACCACCATGGGAATCGACAACTGTCTTCGCCAAGGTAAGCCCTAAGCCGAGTGACCCACGCCTGGTGGTGAAGTAGGGGTCAAATAGGTTTCTCACCACATCTTCGTCGGGGGTTTCACCGTGATTGCGAATCGCGGCATGCACCGTTCCTGGGGTACCCGAGAGCTCGACGTCAATGGTCTTATCTTCTGAATGCGCCATTGCTTCGATGGCGTTCTCAATGAGATTCGCGAGAACTTGGGT
The DNA here is from genome assembly GCA_047639315.1 of Planctomycetota bacterium. Lineage (GTDB taxonomy): Bacteria > Planctomycetota > DRQF01 > S139-23. Next base: position 7,091 of record JBLINQ010000172.1, on the reverse strand, counting down.
GATCTTGGCGCGATCTCCAGAAAGAGTCAGATCACCGCTGTCTTCTCGAAAAACAACGATCTTCTCTTCTTTAATACGCGCACCGACATCCCGGAGGCAATCATCCAGAGCCGTGGCCATCGACCAATCCGAGATTTCCATGTCGCGGGTTTTGGCAAAATTGACGAAGTTGTCGATGACTTTACGGATCTTGCCAAGCTCACGATAAACCCGCTGAAAATCCCCAGGTTCAGGAGAATGGCCCGGCTTATTGAGGAGTTTCTCCACGTACTGCACATTCAAAGAAATCGCATTAAGTGGATTTCGAACCTCGTGGGCAATCCCCTCCGCTACCGAGGAGATCGCTTTCAGCCGAATCGACTTCTCTTTTGCCGACAGCGCCAGCTTCATCTGGCGCCGACCAAGTCGAAAGACCTGGATGAACAAAACATAAATCACTGCCAGATAGACAATGACCAGAACCACGGCATAGGTCGTTCCACGGTCAGTCATCAGATCAAAAGGACGGAATTCGACGATGAGGCGAAATCGGAGAGATTCTCCGATGATGGGCTCAACCTTAGAGTCACCGGTACCCCTAAGAAGATTGACCGGCCCCTCAACCACGACCAAGACGAGTTGTTGATCAGTAACAACGGCCACGTCCAGGCCAGATTTAAGATCGTGGCGAAATGACTTGTTGGGAGGGGGATTTTCGAGCCCCTTGCCAATCGGCAAAGCCGTCCTGAATGCCCCACCTTTCTCTCCTTGGACCAAGAGAGCCAGCTGTCGCGGCGTGATCGACGGATTCTGGCGGAATTCGCTGCTGAAGTGCTCGACGAACGGCTCTTGGATGTTCTCGCGCCATGCGCCAAGCTCATAGGGCGAGGCGCCGACAATGAAACGATTCGTTTGTTTCTCGATTCGACGCTGAAAATCGCTTCCCCAGCGGATTCCTTGCTCGCGGAAGTATTCCGGCTCCAAGCTCTCTACGTAGCTTTTCCAGATCATGACAAAGAGGACCCCCGTCAAAGCACTGATCAGGGCAACAGCCGCCAAAAGCGCGAATGTGCGACGCCGAGCGAGGCGCTCCGGATCCATTTTCAGCTCTACGAGTGCATCCAACCTTAATTAATCCTCTTAATGCCTTTTATATCAAAGGCTTATGAATCAGAACAGGCACTAGGGCGGCGTCTGATCCAAACCGCTGACAGCTGGTTACCTGAGATCATAGAAATCGTAGCAATTTGGCCACAGGTAGAAACTGGGGCTTTCAGAAGCTTGGGTCAAGGGGAATCGCCCTGAGTGCTGGCGTTTCTAAGATTACTTGGTTAACTTCTCATGCAGGCCCGAGGAAAGCTGCCATAGAAGGCGGTTGACTTACGGGCTTTTTCTCACGACCAATGTTGGTCGTGGTTCCTTCGGGGTGATGCGGTTGGAGCTATAGGCTCGAGCTTAGCAGTGGAGAACACCATGCGCTAACGATTGTGGTACTTCCCAATCAAGATGGCTTGACTTAAGGATCTGATGATCTGTCGAGCTGTAGCGCTGGCTTTCGAGCTGCCGGACCGGATCAAGAAGTGGGTTTGCCCGCTTTTTTTCGTTGGAACGCAGCAGCAGCGAATCGATTCAATTAGAATCGACAGTCTTTTTTGGTGGAGACCCGCAGACATGAGCGGTGGACCGGAATTGGTCAAAATTGTCAGTGCCATGGCCAAGGAAAAGGGCATTGATACCAGTATTGTCTTCGAGAGTCTCGAGATCGCCATGATGGCGGCCGCGCGCAGGCGCTATGAAGACGCCGAAGAAATCGAAATTTCCGTCGACCGGCTCGATGGCCAGTTTACCGGCTATGTCGACGAAGACCCCATTGAAGACGGTGTCCTCGCATCGCTCGGGCGTATTGCTGCTCAAACGTTCAAGCAGGTCATGATCCAACGCCTTCGTGAAGCCGAACAAGACGTCGTCTTTGAGGAGTTCGAAAGCCGCATTGGCGAATTGGTTGTGGGCACGATTCAGCGCTTTGAGGGTGAGAATGTCATTATTGACATCAACAACTCTGAGGCCATCATGCCCCGCCATGAGCGGGTACGCACTGAAACCTATCACGTAGGTGATCGGGTTCGCTGCGTCATCTTTGATGTCCGCCGCGTCGGGCACCGCGTTCGCATTGTCTTATCACGTACCCATCCAGACTTGATCCAACGACTCTTCGAGCTCGAAATCCCAGAAATCGCTGATCATATCATCGAGGTCAAGGGCCTGGCTCGTGAAGCTGGATTCAGGACCAAGCTGGCCGTGGTTTCCTACGACTCCAAGGTCGACTGCGTCGGTGCTTGCGTCGGAATCCGCGGGTCACGCATCCGCAATATCATCGACGAGTTGAATGGCGAGAAGATCGACATCATTCGCTGGAGCGAGTCTCCAGAGGTGTTGATCATGAACTCGCTGAAGCCAGCCGAGATTCAATCGATCACACTGGACGACGAAACTGGCGAAGCCTTGGTCCAAGTTGCAGAAGATCAACTTTCACTGGCTATCGGCAAACGCGGTCAAAACGTCCGTTTGGCTGCCCGTCTCACTGGTTGGGACGTCAACATTCAAGGCGAAGGCGTAGACAAGCTTTCCGGGGGCGGTGCTGCTGGCGCCAGCCTCAATGAAGCTGAACAACGTATCCTTGAGCAGTTGAAGACCGGTGCTGAGCTGGAAGGACCGCCAACGACGGCTCCAGCCAAGCCAGCGTCTGTTGAACCAAAAACCGAGAGCGAGTCCGACCCTCTCTTGGCTATGGCTCGTCAGCAGATGGCCCAAGATCAAGATGATGAAGAAATTCCGGTGTCAGAGGCGCCAACCGAGAAGGTGGCAACCCCAACGACATCAGCCGATAGCACAGAAGAAGACGACGATCCTCTTCTCGCTATGGCAAGAGAGGCTGCCGCTCGCGGTGACCTCGATGAAGAAGCGCCAAAGTCAGACGAAGACGATGGTGAAGATAACGAGCTCAAGTCGTAAAGATTTGAATCGCACGAGGATCAGGACTGTTCTTGGTTCCCGTTTAGTAACAGAAGACGTTAGAGAGAGCGAAACCAAGAGTTCAAGGTATGCCGATTCGCGTTTACAAACTCGCCAAAGAACTGGGAGTCACCTCGAAAGATGTCATGGGCGAAGCCCTGAATCATGGTATCGAGGTTCAGAACCATATGGGCTCATTAACTGAGGCCCAAGCTAACGTCATCCGCGCCTTCCTCTACGTTCCACCACCCGTGGAAGAGAAGAAGCCTGCGGCGAAGAAAAAAGTAGCCAAGAAAAAGGTTGCTAAACAGCTATCCGAAGTCGATCAGACTCCGGAAGTTAGCCCCGTTGAAGCGGAGACGAACGCTGATTCAGATCAAATGATTGAGCTGAAGCCAGTGAGCCCTCCCGGTCGTCGGTATGACGTTGCACCAGAGCCAGTCGAAGAGATTATTGAGGTTCAAGAAGAGCCTGAAGCTCCCACTGCTCCAGTCGAGACCGCTCCAGCTACGCCTGAGCTTCAAGTCTCGATGGGCAACATTGGGTCGGCCATCGTCAACCCAAGCGCTCCTAAAGCAGCTGCCCCAGCCGATACCTCAGAAGAAGTAACCAAAAAAGATGCCGACGACGGCAAGGTCCGCGAGATCAAGGTTGCTCCTGGTGGTGCTGGTGGCGGCAAAGTCTTTGCTTCCAAACGGCTTTCTCACATTGATGAGAACAAACCGACCAAGGAATTGCCGAAACGTCGGCAAGCTACGATTCTTGGGCGCAAGGAATTGCCAAAGGCGAAACCTGCCGGTGGTCCAAAGAGTCGTGATGGCAACGCTCCAGCTTCCACAACGCCAGAAGACGGCTTGACCCAAACCAAAGCGGTTGGTTCAAAGCGTACATTCGTTCGCTCTCCGCATCGCGGTGGCCGCGGTGGTGGCGCAGGACGTGGCGGCGGGTTCGGTAGCCCAGGCGGAGCCTTTGGTAATCGTGGCGGCGGTCGTCGCGGCAATCAATTCAACCGTCCTCCAAAGCGGGCGATGAAGCCTATCGAGCGTCCTGAGAGCATCGAGATTCAATTGCCGATCACGGTAAAGGATCTGTCCAGTGCTATGGCATTGAAGTCAGCGCTCATCATTGAGCAACTGATCAAGAATCACGGCATCTTGCCAAGCATCAACACCATGCTTGATAAAGAGACCGTCGAATTGATCGGTATCGAGTTTGACTGCGAGATCAATGTTACTGAGAAGAACCTCGAGCAAGAGTTTACTCAGGAAGAAGTCGACGTTTGGGAAGGTGAAGACTCTGACCTCATCACCCGTGCTCCGATTGTGACCTTCTTGGGTCATGTTGATCACGGTAAGACGTCACTCGTTGACTACATCCGAAAAACACGCATCGCCGAACGTGAGCACGGTGGAATCACCCAACACGTTGGTGCCTATCGCGTCGAAAGGCCGTCCGGCGGCTTAGTCTTCCTCGATACACCTGGTCATAGGGCATTTACTGAAATGCGTGCCCGTGGTGCTCAGGTCACAGACTTGGTTGTCCTTGTTGTTGCCGCCGACGATGGTGTAAAGCCTCAAACAGAAGAGGCGATCTCCCATGCTAAGGCAGCGGGCACAGCAATCGTTGTGGCTATCAATAAGTGCGACAAACCAGACGCCAACGTCATGCAGGTCAAACAGCAGTTGTCCGGACTCGGACTTCAGCCTGAAGACTGGGGTGGCGAGACCGTTTGCGTCGAAGTTTCCGCTCTAACCGGCCAAGGCATTGATGATCTCTTAGAGTCAATCAGTTTGGTTGCTGAGATCATGGAGCTGAAGGCCAATCCAAAGCGACCTGGTGTCGCGACAGTGATCGAATCATTGCAGAAGAAGGGCGAGGGCAACGTTGCTCGCGTTCTCATCACGGACGGAACCCTGAAACGAGGCGATAGCTTCCTTTGTGGTCACGTCTTCGGCAAGATCAAGTCACTTCGCCTACCAGATGGCAAGACAGCCAAAGAGATTGGCCCAGCTTGGCCAGCCGAAATCAGTGGTCTTGCAGAACTGCCTGCCGCTGGTGACCGTTTCTTTGTTGTCAAGGACTTGGCCAAGGCCAAGAGTCTTGCTGACGAGCGCCAAGAGCACTTGCGCGAGAATCGTTTGGCTGCCCGCCAAAACACCAACCTCGAGAACTTGCTGAAGAAAGCCAACACTGATCAATTCAACTTGATCGTGAAAGCCGACACCATCGGTTCCTTGGAAGTGCTGAAGAAAGAGATTTTGGCACTGACTCATGACGAAGTTGAGCCCAAGATCATTCATGCAGCAGTTGGTGGAGTCACAGATACAGATGTGACCCTGGCCGATGCTTCGGAAGCCGTCATCATGGGCTTCTGTGTGACTGATAGTAAGTCAGCTCGCGCCCTCTCTGACGAGCGTGGTGTCGAAATTCGTCACTACTCTGTCATCTATAACATGCTTGATGAAATCAAGGAGGCTATGGAAGGCAAGCTCGCACCAGAGTTGAAAGAGTCCATCACGGGCCACATTGCAGTGCTGAAGACCTTCAAGATCTCACGGGTTGGAACGATTGCTGGTTGTATCGTCGAAGACGGTCTCATCCGCAATTCAGCCAGTATCCGTGTGACTCGCGACGGCATCTTGATTCACGAAGGTAAACTTGCCTCTTTGCGCCACGTCAAGGACGACGTCAAAGAGATCAAGGAAGGTGCCGAGTGTGGTATCCGATTGCAGAATTACGATGACGTCAAAGTAGGCGACATCTTCGAGCCGTTCGAGATCGAAAAGATCAAGCGTACGCTCGACGACTAAGAGACGACTAAGCGCCGCGCCCCCAAAAGGGCGCGGCGGTTTTATTTCCAGATTCACTCATGTTGATTGCCGCGATCCAGATCGAGCTCTCAATTCCTTGGGCGATGAGCCTCAAGGACAAACGTCATGTTGTGAAGGGACTGAAAGAAAAAATAAGCCACCGCTTCCATTGTTCTTCAGCTGAAGTTGGCGACAACGAAATGTGGCGAAGCGCAGTTATTGGAGTTGCCGTCGTAGGGAACGACGCCAAGTTTCTCCAAAGCGTGGCGCAGAAAATCATCAACTTTGCTGAGAACTACCCCGACGCCAATGTCGAGGACTTCAGCATCGAGATCATCTGAGGACAGCATGGGTTACAAGATAGAACGCCTTCAACAGGTCATCAAATTCAAAGTGAGCCAAGTCATTCACCGAGATCTTTCAGATCCTCGTATTGGCTTGCTGACGATTACCTACGTAAAATTGGCGAAAGACCTATCCAATTGCACAGTCGGCTATTCCATGCTCGGTGGTGATGGCGATCGTAATAAGTGCGAACGGGCGCTTAATGACGCCTGTGGATTCATCCAGAAGGAAGTTGCCAGCGCTTTGGCTACGCGCAAGTCGCCGCAAATTCGCTTCACTTATGATGAGTCCATCGAAGGATCAGCCAGAATCTCTGAGATCTTGCGTAGAGAATTGGATCAAGCGGTGGACAGTGGCGCCGAAGCCGACGATGCCGACTTGGATGACGCCGACGAGAATGAACCAACCGCCTAAGCCAAACCATGAGTGGGACTGAATACCAGAACATCGCTCTTGTTCGATTGTCGTCCATTGGTGACGTGATCTTTGCGATGCCTGCTTTGGCTGTCCTACGCCAACGATTCCCGAATTCAAAGATCAGTTGGATCGTCGAAGATCGAGCTGCTGACTTACTCGCCGACCATCCCCTGCTCGACGAAGTCATCGTCATGCCTCGGCGCCAATGGAAGAAGAAGCGGGCGGGCGGTGCAAGTCGACTGGATGTTCTAAGCGACATGCGCCGATTTGGCCGCAGCCTCCGCGACCGCAAATTCGACCTCGTCATCGACTTTCAGGGCAATATCAAAAGTGGTCTCATCACTCGCGCCACAAAAGCGCCATTGCGCATTGGTTTTAGCCGCGGCGAAACCAAAGAACCGAATTGGCTCTTCACCAACAAACATCTCGACCTCAAAGGTGAGGTCATGCATCGGATGGAACGAGACATCCGGCTCCTTGAACTCATCGGCGTCCAAGAGTCCTTCGTTTGGCCCCCGTTTCAATACG
>JBLINQ010000171.1:0-10386 GCA_047639315.1 Planctomycetota bacterium | reverse complement strand
GTCTTGCCCGGACGCCGATCGCCATACTTCTGGTCTAAGCGACTGCTGCCCCACGATCCATTGGCATGCTGAATACTAGATAAGTAACGCAAGCCGGCAAGAACTGCAGCCTCTGTTTCCTCACCACCGCCACCGGTCTTGAGTGCCAAAACTTTGGCAGACCCGCGCCGGGAAGCCAATGCCGTGGGCAAATTGGCCGCCTCATCGACGAGCTTCAAAGGCGCGCGTGATAAGAGGAAGCTCTTGGGCACTATTTTGCTCTCCGGCATACCGCGGCCAGCATGAGGCGATTTCCTTGGGTTGACTACGGCTAACACTTGATCACTCGCCAGGTCTTGCGCCGTGAGCTGAGGAGTCTTCAGAGCCTTGCCTCTGCGCTTGGGCCTCTTGGGAGTCCTTAGGATCGCCGCATTCGACGTTTTTGCCGTTGATCTCTTTGACCTTCGAGCATGAGTTCGACGCGCTGGCTTCGAAGTTTCCCTCATCCCCCTGCGACGCTGCTGCATCACGCTGGGAGTAGGAAAGTCATCCATTTGAATTGGTGAACGTGAGCCTCGGTAGGCAACCGTCTTTTCATCTCTCGCGAGCTTCTTGCCAGCTTTAGCCAATGAATCAGTCGTGCGGCTTCCGGCCTCAAGAGAATTCACGCGCTTCCTCCGGTCTTTGGCACCCTTAAGAGTTGCCTTGGACTCAAATACGACGGCGTTCTTTGGCGACTGAGATCTCGATTTGGCCGTAGATGACTCGAGCGCCTTAGATTCGGATTTGGAGGAGACTAGCGACTTGCGGCCAACCTCAAATGCTCGCACGGCGTCGTCGCTCCGCTCAATCGCCATCTTGGGTCGATGCGCCAATGGATCGGCCGACTTGGAGGCCAAGATCTTCGACTTGATTGCCCTGACCTTAATTGGTGACGCCCCGCCGGAGAGCTTAGCTGGCCGATGATCCGCAACCATCTTCAGCTTCGGCGTGTTGATCTTGGTTTCTGGTGTCGCCTGAGCTTGTTCCGAACGCGCCACTTGCGCATTCGCGGGCAGTTCTGCACCCCGAGTTGTTTGCTTGGGATCAGCAGCAAATTGCTGCGCATCCCAATCGACATTGGTTTTCAGAGTTGAAGACGCTGGCCGTGCGCCTTCGGCGACGTCGCTGGTCTCCATTTTTCCTTTGCCATCATTGGCCGCAGATTCATAGGCAGCCAGAGTGGAGCTCTGTTGTAAGTAAGTGACAGCAAAACCTGAAATCACTTCGCCACCGTCATCTGTGCTGCCCGTTCCCAAAGGATCGACGTAGAGCATGAGCAACAGATGAACCAAGATGCTGAGCAGGAGAAACTTGAAGAAAGGATGCAGGTGCTTCCAGCGCAGGGCCAAGAAGCCCGCGATGAGCAGTGCAACCAATGCCGTCAGGATGCGAATCAGCATCGTCCAGAAAGCCGACTCAATCGACATGGCATCCAATTCACGAAGCTCGGCTCGATGACTCGCAAAGTCGAGACCCGCGCTATCCGGACGAGAACGTGAATAGAACAAAGTACCCTCAGGCGAAAACCGCGGATCAAGTTCGTCTTCATCGCTGCTCAGGGTATTAAGCCGCTTCGGTTCGCCGAATTCATCTCCATGCCGAACCACTCGATAAAGATCGAAATCCAGCTGGCCGATTTTTCTGGCGGATAGAAGCAACACGCGACCTTCACGATCGGTTGCGGCGGATCTTACTTCCAGTTGATCTTCCCAGAACGTGCCTTCATCGACGGGAACGGCATCGGGTAAGAATATGTCGAGGGACCGAGGTCGGTATTTCCCCGCTGCGCCTTCGACATTAAAGTAGAACACCTCGCCCGTCGCCGTGAAGAATGGTTGACGCTCGTCCCCCATACTGCTGGCTTTTTCAATCTTCTCCGGTGTCCCAAAGCCATCTCCAGTTCGCTCGCAGAGGAAAAGGTCATAGTTGCCTCCTCGATCACTACTAAAAACCAAGTAGCTGCCGTCTGCAGAGAAAGCCGGTTCTCGATCGTTGCGAGCACTGTTTAACTCGAAGATTGGCTCTGGATCGGAATAGCCTCCAACGAGAGATTTCGGGCGTGCCCGATATAAATTCCATGAGCTTGGGTCGCGCCTGGAGAAGTAGAGGTCACCGTTTCGGGGCGATACAACTGCTCCTCGAATCGAACCGTGAGAGTCGGCGAATTGAGGCCCTTTGTCTTCCCAAATGAATCGCGCCGCTCCTTCCCATGTTGAAGAGGAACGTTCATCCAGCCCATCTGAGAACACTTCGTCCCCAGGGAGTCCCTCCCGCGTGACTACGAAGAGAAGAGTCGCGAAGAGACAAAAGGCAATGAGTTTGATTGCTTTGCTTTTCAATCAATCACCTCCTTCGCTAGTCGATCCCTCAGTGGTGGCAAGTGAGGTGGCGATGCCAAGGCCGGCGCACAAGTCGAGAACCACAACGGGATGTTGCATGGGCACGTCGCGGTCCGCTCGGATCATCACTTTCTGGCGTGTGTTCTTTTCTTTGGCCCGCTCAAAAAGTGTCTGGAGTTCTTCCTTGTCGAGAGATTTACCGCCAACGAAAAAGGCGCCGTCTTTGTGAACGCTGACTAAGATGATCTCAGGTAGATTCTTGATTGGGTCAGCGTTTTCTGCACCAGGTAAGATCACCTTGAGATCACGCTCGTCTTCCTTGAAGCTCGCGGTCACCATGAAGAAAATCAAGAGAAGGAAGACGATGTCGATCAGGGGTGTGAGATTGATCAAGTCCCCATCCTTGGGGTCGTTTACCCGTATTTTCATGCTACGGCCGCCTTTTCATTCGCTTCGGCCTCAGGCACTCCGGCTGGCTTAGGCTCATTGCGCTCTGTACTATTGTGCAAGAGCTCAACTAAGTCAGTACCCATGACACTCCATTCCTCAGCTGCCTTCATGACTCGCCCTTGCAGATGGTGATGGATGAGAACGAAGGGAATGGCAATCGCGAGGCCGGCCGCCGTGGTGTACAAGGCTTGCCCGATACCCGGAGCAAGTTTACTGACTCGCTCTGCCGCCGACGTTGTGTGCAGCAAGTTGAAAGTTGTGATCATACCCAAGATTGTGCCGAGTAATCCTAAGAGCGGCTCAACCTGTGCGATTACACCAAGCGGGCGAATTGGGCGTTGAAGCTTGGCTGATTCAAGCTCGCCTTGCGCTTCCATGGATCGTTCCATTTCGGTGATGCCAGCATTCGAACGAACCATTCCGACATGAAGAATCCGGGCAAGAGGAGTCGCCTGCGCCGAGAGAATAGACTTGAGGTCGTGGGCGCTGCCAGACTCCTGGGCGCTCTTCATTGCCTCCTTCAAGTTCTTTGGAACCAAGCGACTCCGTCGCAGGTTGACGAATCTCTCGAAAGCGAGCGCTACACCAATGACGGAGAGTGCGACGATGATAACCATCACAAAGCCGCCTTTATCGAAGAGATCTTTGACACCCTCCAAAGGTTCTTCACCTGCGGCAAAGAGTGTCGAAGGAAGGGCCGCAAGCATCAAGCAAGCTGTGAGTGTTTTCTTAACGAGGTTCATTTCTTTGGCTCCTTCGACTTAAGTGCTTTGATGTGTTGCTTGGCTTTTGAGACTTGTTTTTCGCCTGGATAACGCTGGACGATGTCTTGCCAGATCTTGAGCGCTTCTGTTGGGCGACCAAGAGATTCCAAGGTCTCTCCTGCTCGAGAAAGAGCCTTCGCTGACCAAGATGCCACCTCGTGAAAGATGGAGACTTTGAGGAAGGCGTCGACCGCTGCCTCTTTGCCCTGGTCGGCAAGAATGCACTCAGCTGCCCAATACCGCGCACGAGCGGCATCATCCCTTGCACCCTTCTCAGCCACATGCTTGTAGGCCCGAATGGCCGTCCCGTTGATCTTCAGGTTGCGTGCCGAATCAGCGACAGTTGCCCAGGCCGATAGGCTCCAGGCATCCTCCGCCGTCATACTGAGAGTCGAACTGGCGAGCTTCAGTACTTCAGAATGGCGTCCCAACACTCCTAAGTTCGTCAGAATTCTCTGACCGGCCTGAGCAGCAAGCTCGTGGCGTGGATGTTCTTTTCTTAGTTGTTGGAAGAGCGCTAAAGAATCATCAAACTCCTTGAGCTCATAACGGCAACTGGCCGCCTGAAAGAGAGCCTCGCATGCCAAGCTACCTCCAACTTTGGCAGCCTCAACAAATCGACTGGCCGCTTCATCCAGGCGCTTGGCTTTCATCGCCGACCAACCGGCCTTGTACTGTGCCTTGCTAACGAGAGCAGGATTCTCGCTGTTCTTGACGCAAAAGGCGTAGGCATCAAATGCGGTGTCAAACTCTTTTCGCTCGTAGAAACGCTCCCCCATACGGAAGGCTGCGTCTCCAGCATATTTGCTTTGGGGATGATTCTTGATCAGACGGACAAATGCTGTTTCGGCGCCGGCATCCTTCTTCATCTTCAGCAAGACAAAGGCAAGTTCATAGAGAGCGACAGGTTGGTCCTTTGAGTCCTTGGCCTGTTCCGTAAATTCATGCAGCAGGCGTGCCGCTTTTGACTCCTGCCCACACTTGGCAAAGGAAAGCCCGGCCAGCAACATCGCCTCTTGGCTTCGGGCATGAGGAGGATTCGAACTAGCAAGGCCATCGAGAATCCGTCCTGCCGCTTCATGTTTCTCCGCCTGGCGTTCAATCAAACCGGCGACAAATGCTCTCTCCCCATCCAAACGGACCTCTTTCAATTTGGTCTCACAAACCGCCCGAGCTGATTCCAATCTTCCCATGCGATAGAGAGACCAAGCTAAGCCAATCCTCGCCTCGGGCGTCCTGCCGTCCTCTGGAAATTGCTTGATGAAACTTGAATAAGTATCAACAGCTTCGGCTTCATTGCCTTGACTGGCATGCACGGCGGCCGTTCCAAAGATGACAGCAGATGCGGTTTTCGCGTCGACCTCACGATTGCCAAGGGTCTCGTAGTATTTCATCGCCTTGTCGTGTTGCTGCGATTCTCTGGCCTCTTCAGCGAGGATCAGCAAGGAGCGCGTCTTATGCTCGCTTCCTTCACCTGGTGAAGAAACTAAACTCTCATGAACTTGCCGCGCTTCTTTCGTGCGGCCCATTTTCTCGAGGCAACGCGCTGTCAAGTGACGTGCTTCAGCGGATAGCTCGGCATTGATCGGTCGCTTGGCCAATTGTCGAAACTGTTGCAACGCTTGATCGAATTCTTCGAGACGAAAGGAGCACCACGCAGTCTTGTAGAGTGAACGGCTGACGAGATCATCTTCGTCCGCTCTTTTGGCGACGGACGCGTAACATGATCGAGCTGAACGGTAATTGCCAACGAGGAAGAGGTTCTCGGCTCTGGCAAAAGTTGCGTCTATTCGGATCCCTTTAGGGACTGGGCCCTTGTCAAGAGTCGCCAGTAAGGCTGCAGCCGCATTGTGCTGTTTCAGTTGGGAAAGACAAAACGCCCGTGAGAATCGTGACTCGAAGCGGAGGATCTTCTCAACGCCTTCACTGTCAAGCAATTCAAATTGACGAGCAGCATCATCGAATCGTTGGGATCTCATGAGCGCATCGGCATATCGATAGCGTCGGTTTGGTGTCGCCTCGCCCTTGACGGCGGTCTCCAACGCCTTGAGACCAGCCTCAGCATCGCCCCCTTCGCTTGCCAAAATGCCTCTCCAATAGGCCAGGTCTTTGGCGACAACGTCCATACTGCCCGGCACCATTGCCAAGACTTGAAGGCCGCCTTTGGTATTTCCCTTCTCGTGAAGTAAGGCTGCTTCACGAATCATGACGCGGGCCGCTTTTTCACCACCACCGTTGGCCATCGATTTCTTGAAGCAGGGCCCGGCATCGGAAATCTGATCCGCGCGGATTCGAATCCTTCCTCTTCCAATCCATGCGTCTGAGTAGAAGTCTGAACATCCTGAATTAAGTGCCTCACGGAAAGCCGCGTCTGATTGCTCAAAGTCGCCAAGTTCAAGTTCACATTCCCCAAGCATTAGCTTCGCTTCGGCAGCGATCTCCTTGAGGGCAACTCCCTGAGCGACATTCAGGAAAGCGCTTTTTGCGGTCGAGAAATCGTCTTCCTCAAAAGACAGGAACCCCAAGGCAAGCTCAGCGTTCGCTCGATATGCTTCGTTGTTCTTGGCTTTGAGAATAGAGCTCAGCAGCGACCTGGCGTTTTTCTTGCGGTTCAATTTCAGCAGCGATTCGGCACTGATATAGGTCGCCGCGACCCATACATCATCGCCACTCTTCTTTCGTACTTCGCTCAAAGATTTGATTGCATCGGCATGTCGATCAAGTTGCGCGAGAATATCGCCACGACGAAAATAGGCTTCTCTTCTCAGATCACCTTTTTTCGCGGTTAAGTACGACTCGAATTCTTCGAGTGCGCTCTTCATTTCTTTGGTCTGAAAGAGAGACTCCCCCAAATGGAAACGCGCTTTGTTCGCTCGCCGATCGTTCGGATACGACTTGAGGAACTTTCTCCAGGCAGGAATGGACCGTTCATGCATTCCTCGATCAAAGAGAGCAGCGGCAAAATCATAAGATTCTCCGCCGCCGGTTTGGGCGTAGGCCGGTCCAAAAGTCGTCAAAGCGAACAACAAAACGAGAAAAAGGCGAGCTGAGGGCATGGCAATCCCTTTCGTTCTTAAAACATGAAGTGCGATAATTTCCCTGCGACATCTTCGGATACGGATCTTGATCAAGAATCCCTCCCGATTTCTCCTAAAAGATTAGGAGATAACGGGGGCAAAAGAAGGATGGGAACACGTGGTCGCGGGCTGCGCACTGTGTGGCTATCAATAATCTGCAGTTATGGACCGTTTGGCGCTGGTTCGCACGATTGGTGCGGACGAAATTGAGAGTCAATTTGGCAGCGAAAAAACTCCGGAAAGACTGGCATATTGTCAGTTTGAAAGCAGAAACCTATGGAATTAGAGGCGAATAGGATGGGAACGAGTTTTGCGGAGGATAGGTCATGAGTATTCCACTGAAAATGATGCAGAACGGTTTCGTCTTAGGACGAATCGCCGGGATCACCGTCAACGCCAATCAGAGTGCCCTCTTCTTAGCGCTCATGTTGGGTCTCAATCTTTTTCCAGTATTCGGTCTTTCCCTGTTCTCTTTGATCATGGTGCCTCTCATCGTGGCCCTCTTCCTCGGGTCCCTTTTGGCTCATGAATTTGGGCATGCCTTGACCGCGAAAGGCTTCGGCATCGAAACAGAGGCCATCACGCTTCATGCCTTAGGCGGTGTGGCTAAGATTAAGGGTGAACCACGAACTGCAGGCCAAGAATTTCTTGTTGCCTTTGCCGGCCCAGCCGTCAGCTTCTTCCTCGCCGCCTCATTTTGGTTGATCCGAGATTTGGCCGTGGCGATGACATTGCCTGGCGCCATCGTCTTAGCGTTCCAGTGGTTGTTCCTTGGCAACCTCGTACTTGGCATCTTTAATTTACTGCCCGGACTTCCGCTCGATGGCGGTCGAGTCCTGCGAGCCATCGTTTGGCACTTCACTAAAGATCGCAAGAAAGCAACGATCGTTGCCGCACGAGTAGGAGAAATGATCGGTTTCTTCTTCTACGGACTCGCCTTTCTAAGACTTATGGGTGGCGATCTGTTCGGTGCCCTCTTCACCGCAGGAATGGGTTGGTTCCTTCGCCATGCCGCACAAAGCGAACGTCTTCGTGCCGAATCCACCGGTGAAGGTAGAGCCAAACAGAGTATCTTCGACTTTGTGAGAACCATGCAGTCGGCACGCCGTACTCGAAAACCAAGAGGATTTGGCGGCAGTCCGTTCTCGAACCAATCCCAAGTGGCTGATGACGACGAAGAAGTTGTTCGACTTGAAGACGGCCGTGAAGTCTACGTTCGGAAGAAAAGACTATGACAACTATCCATGAGCGCTTCGTCGTCGCCACAAAAGGACGAGGCACATACGACTTAACTGAACGGGTTCGTGGCTTCGCGTCAAGACAACAGGATCCCAACGGCATCCTGCACGTCTTTCTTCGTCACACATCCGCGTCGATGATCCTTTGCGAGAATGCAGACCCGAGCGTCCGGCGTGATTTGGAAGTTGTCTTTCAGAGATTGGCGCCCGATGGCGATCCCTCATACGAACACGACGATGAAGGCCCTGACGATATGCCGGCGCACATCCGAAGTGTCCTCACCCAAAATTCACTGTCGATTCCTGTTGTCGATGGAATCCTTGCCTTGGGAACCTGGCAAGGGCTTTACTTGTGGGAACACAGAACAGCGCCCCATGAGCGCTCCGTCATCCTGAGTTATTCAAGTTAGCGGCTAAGCGGTGACTTAGCGCCCGATTTCAGTCGATAGGATCCTGAGATACTTCTTCAGGTCAGGCTGACCCGGCATTCTCGCAATCGAGAGCGCCAAGATTTCTGCAGCCTCGTCGATCTTCCCATCTTGGCGCAATCGACCGACGATTTCGCAAACGAGTGCCGCGTTTTTGGGATCAGAACACAGGGCACGCTTCAGGGCCGAAAGACCGAGATGAGCCCATTGCGAATTGGACACACCCATTGTTTCGGGTGATTGTGAGTCCTGGGCCAACACCTCAAGGCGAATCTGCACCATATCGACAGCTTGTTCCCAAGTGAATTCCTCAACAATTGTCTGCCGAGCCGCTATGCCCTTTTTTTGACGACGCGCTGGATTCTCAACGGCATCGCGCATCAAGGATGAAAGTGAATCGGGATCAGGATTGGCAATCCATGGGAAGCCGCAAGCCTCTTCATCACTCACTTTCGACGTTGGCATGTCGTGCCGTGTCGCTTGGATAAGATAGGCGTTTTCTTGATTGCAAAAATCTGTCGCTGCGCCCAATCCAGTCACAATCGCCGGACGTCCGCACGCCATCGATTCGGCGATGGGCATGCCAAACCCTTCACCATGATAGGGATGAACGAGAACATCAGCTGCTGTGTAAAGACCTGCAACTTGTTCATGGCAAAGATGCTGATCAATGTATTCAATTTCGGGAGCATGGGGATCGGACATCATCAGCTCAATTTCATCTCGTGATGTCGAGCCTCGATAAACCCCTTTACTCCCCATGTCCTTGATGACCAAACAAACGTCGTCATTCTTGGTGAAGGTTTTACGATAGGTGTCGAGTAAAAGGCGGATGCCTTTTCGCGGAATGGTGCCACCAACGAAAAGAAACTTGAAGCTCTTTTGAGTCTGCAACAGCGCCGGTTGCGCTTGTGGGCTGAACCGTTGGACATCGACTCCATTGGGAATGACAAAGACTTTGCGTGGGTCGAGACCGCTGTCGATATAGCACTGCCGAACAAAGCGTGATGGGACCCAAATCTCGTCAACGTGCTCGCGCATTGGCGCCAGCCAACTCTTCAAGATGAAACCATATTCCCATGGTTGGATCATCACCCACTTGCCTTGCTCCGGACGTACGAATGAGGGCGGCCATTGGTGGCGAACATGAACCTGAGTCGGCGAGGAAGGTGCCGCGCCAAAGCGTGCTTGTAGTTTCTTTAACTTGGGGTCATTACCGGCATCGAATTCATGCTCTTCGTAGAGACGGATGCCTAAGTCGATGCCCCGCTCGATGAGCTCGGAGCATAATTCTCGGTTCACGATAGCCAGGGAATGTGTGATGAACTGGGATCCCTCCCAGACGACGGAGAGGTCAGTCGGTGAGCCCATGGGCTTACATCGACGCTTCGACGACTGTACCACCCCATGCTCAGAAGCCCCTAAGGGCCTGCTTTCACGATTTGGATATTCTTCAGGCCTATTCGACATATCCGGACTCCCTCCGGACCAATTATCGGCAGATCAGTGGTAATTCATGCATTAGAACCCAAGAAGAATATCCAGAATCTGGATTACCTGCGGCCGCCCCCCCCGCGCCGTTTCCTCTTGTCACTCGACTCATCGCTGGTCAATTCATCGTCGCTGAAGAGTTCATCAAGATCTCCGTCGAGATCGATAAATTCTTGGGAATTCAGAGCCTCCAAGCAAAGCTTGGCAAATTCCCTCAGTTTGGCTTCACGATCTCTGGCCATGACACTTTCCAGGGCAGCCTTAAGCTTCTTGGTCAGGCCCAGGATTTTCTTTCGTTTCTTAGCGTAAAGAGCGATTTCATCTGGGTCAACCGTGAACGCCTCATCATTACGATAGCGTACAGCGAGGGTTGTTGCCGCATGACAGGAGACTGCACGGACTTTCAAATCGGTGTCGCCTTTGGCGAGCTTGATCAGCCGTGAGAATTCCTTCTCGTTCACGTTCACTTCAAGGCATGCTCGAACTGCGTGTCTCCGTATATCTGACTTGCTTGCTTTGAGCGCTTTGGCCAAGAGCTTGCGCGCATCCTTATTCTCACCGTCGCAGGTGATCACTGT
>JBLINQ010000170.1:0-10396 GCA_047639315.1 Planctomycetota bacterium | reverse complement strand
GTTCCTTTTGTGAAATGGCCTCGTAGAGTTTTTGAAAATTGGGCGCGACAAATGGGCGTATCAGAGTGCAAGCCTCAAAGAGGGTGACGCCCAGGGAGTAGATATCTGTTCGGCGATCTAACTTCAGTCGGTTAGCGAGCAGTTGTTCTGGTGACATATAGGCCGGTGTACCCATCAAGTCACCTGACTGAGTGAGTGTGGCGTCAACCGACTCTTCATCTTTTGCCAACCCAAAATCCAAGATGCAGGCGGTGCCGTCCTCGCGCACCATCAAGTTTCCCGGTTTGATATCGCGATGGATGAGGCCGGCCTCATGAGCCGCATGGAGAGCGCGTGCCGTGCTTTCGATGTATCGCACTGCACTCATAATGGAATCACGGCCAGCTTGTGTTCCAGCCCCGGTTGCTGAAGACAACTCGGCAGAGGACTCTGTGTCGTCTGAAATTGACTCATCGAACTCGATGTGTACCTCGGTGTGATCTGCCGTTTCAGCAGACCGTTCCGCAGTTTCGGAGATGTGAGCGGCCAGGGTCTTGCCACGTATCAACTCGAAGGCAATATACTGGAGCCCTTCGTTTTCCCCGATCTCAAAGACGCTGGCGATCCCTGAATGATCTAACTTGCTTGCCGTTTCTGCTTCACGTTCAAAACGAATTCGAGCTTTCTCTGATGTATGTCCGCCGCCAATCAGAATTTTGAGGGCGACTTGACGACGCAAGTTTAGGTCTTCGGCTAAGTACACGTAACCTTGTGCACCGTGGCCAAGCTCTTTGATCAGACGGTAGTGAGCCACCATGCGACCAGATAAACCCATCGTGGAACTGCCGCCTGCGTCGGTCTCACTGCTTCCAGGTCGCTCGTCGGGCGGTATTGTATTTTGATCGTCAGAATTCATGGCATCCTCTTGGTTGACCGCTATTAGATGTAATGGCGGCCAAAGGCGCAAGACATGTATGCCGACGATGGAGGTCGCGACTCAAATACTTCGTCCACTTCAGCGACTTGGGATTGCCAGGAACCGTCGCTCGGCTGGAATGACCCAATTTGAGGAGTATTGCAGGATGCAAGACAGCGAGAGGAAACCTTATGATTGGAACAATGAGGTTATTCTTGGATGGCCTGAGAGCATGGATCGTTCTTGTCTTCGTTGGGGCGAGTTTGCTGCCGCTGAGTTACTTGTTCAGTTGGCTCGCGGCCCTCATTGATGACCAGTCCGGCAGAGCTCAACAACTCGCGTCGGGTCTACTCGGGGTTGTGACAGTCGTGCTCAGCAATCTGTGCCTCGGATACGTTTTCGCGCCCATCGTGAGACGAGTGTACAGTCCAAGAGAATTATGGCCAAAGAAACTCTGAGTGTGCATAGCCGTCATCTCAGAATAAATCGAATCTAAAAGCCTCAGAGACTATATGAGTTGACCAATCTTCTCCCGGCCCATGACTTTTTTCAGAAGCCGATCGAATTCGCCGGTATCCAACCAAATCCCATCTCGCTTACAGACGTCAATTGGCACGCCACCTTTCACCTTCTGTGCAGAGGCCTCTTCCTCACTAGTGCCCGACTATTCCGGATACCGAATGCGTTCGACTATCTCCTGCACCTCTGCAGACGGTGGCGGCGTGAATTTGGAGACGGTGATCGCCACGATGAAGTTGAGCACCATGCCGATGCTTCCGATTCCCTCTGGTGAAATGCCAAACCACCAATGTGCAGCATTATTGGTGTCAGGTTCAACAAATTTAAACCAGACAATGTAGGCGGCCGTAAAGGTGATGCCTGTCAACATGCCAGAAACAGCACCTGCTGTGTTTGTTCTTTTGGTGAAGATGCCAAGAATGATGGCGGGGAAGAATGAAGACGCAGCCAAGCCAAAGGCGAAGGCGACGACTTGGGCAACAAAACCTGGCGGGTTAATGCCGAGATATCCCGCCAAAAGGACGGCACCAGCTGCCGCTATTCGAGCAACCCGCAATTCTCCGAGTTCACTGATGTCGGGTTTGAAACTTCGCTTGAGGAGGTCATGAGAGACAGCCGATGAGACAACTAAAAGCAGCCCAGCCGCCGTCGACAGCGCAGCGGCAAGTCCGCCAGCGGCAACTAGGGCAATCACCCAATCAGGAAGTTTGGCAATTTCCGGATTCGCGAGCACCATGATGTCACGGTCAATATTCAGTTCGTTGGCAATTGGGTTGCCGTTATTGTCCTTGGCGTATGGGCCAACGTATTGAATGACACCGTCGTTGTTTTTGTCGTCGAACGTAATGAGTCCAGTGTCTTCCCATTTCTTGAACCAGCCGGGCATTTCGGCATACGGCTGATTGGATACTGTCTCCAGAAGGTTCGTGCGCGCGAAAACGGCAATGGCTGGTGCCGTGGTATAGAGGATGGCAATGAAGAGGAGTGCCCAGCCGGCTGAGGCACGTGCATCGCGCACTTTGGGCACGGTATAGAACCGTACGATGACGTGGGGCAAGCCTGCGGTTCCGACCATCAGCGCTAAAGTGATGCAAAACATGTCGATCGTCGATTTCGATCCATCGGTGTAGGAAGCAAAACCTAAGTCTTTGTGCAGGCCATCGAGTTTGTCGAGCAGGAACGTGCCGCTTTCGGCGCTGGCTTCACCACCGAAACCCAATTGCGGAATGACATTGTCGGTGAGGAGGACAGAGATAAAGATCGCTGGGACCATGTAGGCGAAAATCAGCACACAATATTGTGCGATCTGGGTGTAGGTAATGCCCTTCATGCCACCGAGGACGGCATAGAAAAAGACAATGCCCATGCCAAAGAAAACACCAGTCTCGATTTCGACCTCCAAGAAACGACTAAACACAATGCCGACGCCGCGCATTTGCCCGGCAACGTAGGTGAAGGAAACGAAGATGGCACATGCCACGGCCGTGACGCGTGCCACGCGTGATTCATAACGATCACCGACGAAGTCTGGCACTGTGAATTTGCCAAACTTGCGCAAGTAGGGAGCCAGCAGTAGCGCCAAGAGAACGTAGCCTCCGGTCCATCCCATGAGATAGACGGAGCCGTCATATCCTAGGAATGAAATAATCCCGGCCATTGAGATGAAAGAGGCAGCCGACATCCAATCGGCCGCTGTTGCCATACCGTTGGCAATCGGGTGGACGTGCCCACCAGCAACATAAAAATCACCTGTCGATTTAGCCTTCGCGAAGATCGCCAAGCCGATGTACAGGGCGAAGCTCGCACCGACGATAAGGTAGGTCCATGTCTGAATGCTCATGATTTGTTTTCCTCGTCGGCGAGTTTGTCGTCGAGACGATTCATGAGGCGGACGTAGACAT
The DNA here is from genome assembly GCA_047639315.1 of Planctomycetota bacterium. Classification (GTDB taxonomy): domain Bacteria; phylum Planctomycetota; family DRQF01; genus S139-23. The sequence continues at coordinate 7,081 of JBLINQ010000170.1, read as the reverse complement.
AGATCAGAATGACAAAGACATAGATAGAGCCTTGTTGAGCAAACCAAAAGCCAAGCTTGAAGCCTGTCCCCGGAATTCGAAAGGCATTGAGGGCATCGACGAAGAGCACGCCGCAGCCAAAAGACACGACGGCCCATATGGTCAGCAACACGCCTAAGTATTTGAGATTCGTTTGCCAGTATTGCCGGCGGCGATCGGACGTTGTGCTCATCAAGGACTCCTCTGGGATCAAGTGAGGAGGTTATCAGGGAGAGTCGTGAATCGTCAACTCAATCCATAGGCGCAAAATAGAACACATAGAACAGAACCCAGACGATGCTGACACCGATAAACCAGCACCTCGGCTGCGCCTCAATTTTGGCTCTGAAGAGATGGCTTAAGCCGCCAAAGACCACAAAGGCCGGCGCAATACGGACAACGCGAGCAAACACGGTCCAAAGCAAGACTGATCCCAAGGTCTGACCAAGGCCAAATGCCGACGCGCCAAGAACCTTGAGTGGTATCCCAGTTAGCACAAGGAGGGAAGTATATGGGAGTCCTTGACTGCTGATGGTCTCATGGACGCTTGCCAAGAGGCTTTCCGAGATACCTGGCAGGTGAGTGATGAACTCGATGTAGTTCAGGCCAAGCCAATCCATGCATAGATGAATCACGATGATGGCCACGAGAGAACCTGCTATTGAGGCCGCCCAGGCCCAGGCCGCTGCACGTACAGAACGCATTGCCATGAATCCAAGGAAAACATCAGGGACGATAAAAAAGAATTTTCCTTCTGCCAGTCCCCAGAGAAAGCCTCCGAGCAGGGCTCGTGTTCGAAACGACGCCTCATCTTCAGCAGTCTGCTTCGCGTTGTTGTCTTCTGGTGACGTCATGGTTCATTATTAGAAGCGACAACGACGCTACATGGTTTGAGGCCAGATGTGCCTGTGGCTCCTCACACGAGACGCAAACACGATCATGCCGGTCAAGGAAAAGTAGTACAGTGCCGTGAGCACCTCAAGGCACTGTACTTTTGGCGGAGCTCGGAACGTATTTCTCTCCGACTTCGGGTCATTCGCCTTTTCGAATCAACGAATTCTGGACTTCAGTTACCGCGTCTGCAACGATTGGAGACTGAGGAAAGGAAGGAAGCGTTCCTTCACTCTGGACAGTTCTGAGTCGGGTTGTTTGCCATCTGGCCTCTTAGCCACCTTGCAAGCGCGTATGCACATACTTTTCACGGATGAAATTTGAATCATGAGTCGAAGTCGCATTCCGATTAATGAAGCTGTTCTCTTCTGCATTCTCGCTTTTGCGGTGCCGAGCCAAGCTCAGTTCCCGATCTTGGTGTTGGACGGCGACGACGCTGGTGACCACTTCGGAACTTCTGTCGCGGGTGCTGGAGATGTGAATGGCGATGGTGTGGCCGACTTCATTGTCGGGGCTCCTACTGACGAATTGAATGGTAACAACTCCGGAACGGTCCGCGTCTACTCTGGAGCTGACAACACGATCATTCACACCTTCATTGGAAACTCTGGGGGTGACCGATTGGGAGACTCCGTCAGCGGTGTGGGCGATGTGAATGCCGACGGCTTTGATGACATTGTTGCCGGGGCATACCGAGACGACATGAACGGAACGTCTTCTGGCAGCGCCTACGTCTACTCTGGATTCGACGGAAGTATTCTCTATAGCTTTCATGGTGATTCTGCCGCTGACTTTCTTGGCTTCTCAGTCTCAAAAGCTGGAGATGTAAACAACGATGGCGTGCCCGACATTCTTGTTGGTGCTTATGGTGACGACAACGCCGGGGTTGATTCGGGTAGCGCTCGCATCTACTCAGGTGCCAACGGCAACATTCTCTACACCTTGAATGGCGGTGCACCTGGGGACGCGTTTGGCTTTTCGGTGAGTGATGCCGGCGACACCAATAATGACGGCTTCGCCGATGTCATCGTCGGCGCTCCTCTCGCGGACATCAGTGGCCCTTCATCTGGATCGGCGTTTATCATTTCGGGGGCGAATGGAATCTCACTTGGAGATTTCCACGGAAATTCGGCAGGTGACGAGTTTGGGCACTCCGTGAGTGGGGCGGGCGACGTGAACGGCGATGGCTTCGAAGATGTTATCGTCGGTGCTTATCTCGACGATACGGCCGGCACGAACGCCGGACGCATGGATATCTTCTCAGTCATGAGTCAATCAATCATCTACGCCATCTTAGGAAAGAAAGCCGGTGATCAATTCGGTATTGCGGTGAGCGATGCGGGAGACGCCAACGGTGACGGTCTTGCAGATGTTCTGGTGGGGGCGAATCAATCGGATGAGTATGGCGGCAATACCGGTAGTGCCTACCTTTTCGGAGGCCACAATGGGGTTGAGCTTTGGAAGTTCATTGGCGACGCATCAGGTGATCGACTTGGTGAAGCGTTAGCTTGTGTAGGCGATTTAACCGGAGATGGTCTCCCTGAAGCTATTGTCGGTTCTCATCTCCACGATACGAACGGAGCCCAATCGGGACGGATACACATTGAATCGAATCTCGATAATCCCTATGCCTACCAATTCGAAGGTGACTTAGCGGACGATTACCTTGGCGGATCAGTCAGCTCCGCCGGGGATGTCAATGGGGACGGTTTCGATGATGTGATTGTTGGTGCTATTGGCGCTGATCCCAATGGTTCAACATCCGGACTCGCCCGTGTTTATTCAGGTATTGATGGCTCAACTCTCTACACCTTCCACGGCGATCTCTTCAACTCAAGGCTTGGTAATTCCGTCGCCGGCGGAGGAGATTTGAACGGGGATGGGTTCGACGACCTGCTCGTCAGCGTTGGGGTCAATACTGGTCCAAGTGGCTACATGCCTGCGGTCCGTGTCTTCTCCGGAATCGACGGGAGCAAACTTTATGACTACTTCCCGACGACAGTATGCGTATTCATTAATGCACTAGTCGTCGGAAACGCCGGCGACGTCAACGGTGATGGCTTCGACGACATCTTGGTCTCCAACCCATTCGATTGTGCAACTTTTTCAGATTCTGGCATCGTCCAAGTTGTTTCCGGGGTCAACGGCACCTTGCTTTATTCCTATTCCGGCACGGTCCAATATCAAAGGGAAGGTATTTCCCTGGATACGATTGGCGATGTGGACGGAGATGGGTGCTCGGAGTTCATTATTGGGACCGAGAAGAATTTCGCTCGCGTCTACAATGGCATTGATGGCACCCTCCGATATTCAATTGCTGGAGGATACATCGCCGACAACTTCGGATTCTCCGTAAGCGGCGTCGGAGACTTCAATGGCGATCAAATCCCAGACTTCGCCATCGGCGCACCAGAGAAAGACACTATCCTCGCGAACGCTGGCAGTGTCACTGTCTATTCTGGAACGGACGCGAGCGTGCTCTTTCACCTTGAAGGAAGAGATGCATTCGAAGGCCTTGGCCAGGACGTAAGAAGAGCAGGAGATGTGAACGGCGATGGCTATGGCGATTTACTCGTAAGCAGCGACCGCCAAGCCGGAAAAACAGTGCAAGTCTACTTAGGGCCGGACGGGAAAGTTGGTTCGACCTACCGAGGTGGGGAGGCAGCAGAGAACTTTGCTTCGTCCATAGATTCAGCCGGCGACATAAATGGGGACGGCTACGACGACATCATAATCGGTGCTGAATATGACGATGCAAACGGCGCCAATTCAGGAAGCGCTCGCGTGTATTTCGGCGACGGTCCTCCGGTTCCGAGTCTCGAATATCGTTCAAACCTCGGATTCATCAAGCTCGAATTGAATTGGTTTGGCGACAACAACGACGTCTATTCGACAACGGGAAGCATTAGCTGCAGGGGTGCCACGCCAGGTGCACTTGGCGTGAATGGCGTGAGCTTAGCACCAACGAATACTCTGATCTTCGGATTCCCACTATTGATTGCCAATGACCCAATCAACTTGATCGGTACCGGTGGCTTCGGATTTGACGTGAGCGGCGAGATAAACGCTCACAACATCTCCCGGCAAAGTCCTCAACTTGCCGGCACCTACGTCTTCATCCAGTTCTTTGAAACCAGCCCGCAACCATCGGCATCAAATGGATTGGCGTTATTGTTGGTACCTTAAACTACGAGTCACGCCAAAGACCGGTTCTCGTCAGGTAGCAGTGCATCGTGTGGTGGCTCATAGTCAATGGAGACGACCGGCCGCCATAGATCAAAGAGCGAGACGATATTGCGAGCCACATCAGACTTCTTCGCCTGTTCGAAACCGGCCTCGCGAATGGCATCAGATGGTGGTTGCTTGATGATCTCTTGAGCTTCTTCCACGTCATCAAACAAGAAACCCGCCTGCCCAATAAATTGATCCAAGTCTGGACGAAGACGCTCCATTAGGACGCCAACCCCAGCAGCCTGAGCCTCAGGGATCGCCAAGGGCCAACCAGCCGTACCATGGGCCTTCGAAGCCGTGTATACCAACCACTGATGCTGTTTGTAAATTCCCGGCATTTCTTTGTATGGAGTCTGGCCCACAATGTTCACCGGTGATCCTTTCGCCCGGTTGTATTCGTGAAGCCGCTCAACACAATCATCGATGGTATAGAGATCGAAGTTCTTGTCAGGAGTCGCCGTTGCCAAGTCAATGTATCCTTCCATGTTCTTTTTTGGCAAGGAAATCCCTGCGTTCATGATGCCTTCGCCATTAGGTGAGCGATCATGAAACAAGTCAAAGTCAATGACTGGAAAGGTATCGACAATCTTCTCAGGTTTGATCCCCGCCATTTCCAAGCTCTGGCGCGCAAAAGGAAGAGTCAAAATCCCTAAGCACAAACTGTGATTGATCATCGGGGCGATGCCGTGCAAGTAAGCTGGGGCGCACCAGTCATGACGCCTTCCATGCAGGCGACGTGAGTTGTAGTTTCGCTTGAGTTTCTTGAAGCGTTTTTTGAGCGACCGTGGCTTGGGCTCACACCCCGGAAGCGGAAGCACGTCAAACGAATGACCCCGTATTGTAAACGGCTTCCCTGTTGCCAAGGCCGCTTCAAAAAGGTGTTTCGTTAGAATGAGCCAATGAGCATGAAGGAGATCCGCCGAACTATTCCTGGCGTGCTCGACAAAGGCCTCTTGGCTTGCCATCACCCTGTATGGTTCAGCACCAATGTACGGAGATTTCGCGTGTTTCAGTGCAACAACCTCGACATCCATTTGGCGCTTCACAAACCTGATTTCGTTGCGGGAGTACGTCTGTGATGCTTGAGGATAATCGTCGAATAAATAAAGAACGCGGGCGCGATTCGACATAGGGAGGCTCCTGCCAAGAGAGAATTCACCTTACTTTATCATGATTACGAGATCTGATGCTACCTGCCATGCATGCATGCAAGTCAGTCGCCGCACCTTGAAAGCTCAAACGTCAACTCACCGAAAGACCCTGGTGATGAGTGGCTTACATGGGCCACCCATTGGCACAGTGTTTGCGTTACATATGGTCCGATACCGCAAATAGACCAGACGGAATCGGGAAAGGATGAGCCATGAAAGTTCGCGAAATTGTCAGACATAAGGCGAAGATCTGCTACGGAGACACTTCTCTTGCTGAAGCTGCGGCCATTATGTTGGAGCATGACTACGGCGTCTTGCCAGTGGTCGAGTCCATGACCGGAAAGCTTTGCGGCGTAATCACCGACCGTGACATCTGTATGGGCGCTTTGACCCAAGGTTTGCCTCTGGAGAACATCCCCGTGCGGCAATGCTGCTCCAGGGATATTCACGTTGCCACGTTGGATGACGACATCAACGTCGTCCATGAGCTCATGAGGAAGTTCCATATTCGTCGTGTGCCGGTGGTAAATGACGATCAGCGTGTCGTGGGCTTGGTGTCCACGGATGACCTGTCGATGCATGCCTGCATCTCAGAAGATCGATACAACCGAATCTCGCTCACAGAGACTCTTGCATCGGTCTGCGGACCAAACGTCGCTGAGGCGGCTGAGTCCTAAATCAGTTTGACCTGGCAGGGCGGGTTGTCATCGGGCACCCGTCCTCGTCAGTCCAGTTTACACCTGCCCTGACGATCTTTGTTTCCCAATTTCATGGCGATCAAGTAGTGTCTATCGGGTGCTGATGTTCCGAAAGACGGACATCCACAATCAGATCTCACGGGGAAACGAATCGATATGCCATCAGATCAATTGACGATGAAGAACAATCTGGCCAGCCGGTTGGCTTTGATTGGGTTGCTGACTGTTGTCCTGAGCTTCTTCGCCACGCTTTACGGCCAGGTGCATTACCACGAAGATGGCAATCCCTGGAAACAGAAAGCGAACAAAGGACCGGATAGCAAAGTTGATGGGTGGTACTACAATCTTGGAATCACAGGCCTTCGTGTTCAATTACTGGCTGACAACCCCAAGGCGCTCTTGGTGAAGCACGTCTTTGAAAAGACGCCTGGTTCTGGCAAGATCAAGATCGGTGATCTCATCGTCGGCACCGGCAACAAGAAATTCAAGATAGAACACATCAACGGCTATGGCATCGGTAAATTTGGCGCCCATGGCCCCATTTCCGATTTCGCAAGAGCTCTCGAAACAAGCCAGAGAGAGAAGAAACCCCTGACCGTCATGGTTAAGCGCGGCAAGAAGCTCAAGTCGGTGCCACTCAAGATAGGCAACCGCTACGGCGCTTTCGCCAAGACTTTTCCGTACTCCGACAAGAAGGCAGACAAGATCTTTGATGAGCTCTGCGCCTTTTTGGCGCAGGAACAAAGAGACGATGGTTCATGGGGCAGTGTGCCTCAGAATCTTTTTGCTCCCTTAGCACTCATGGCGAGTGGCAAGAAAAAATACCGTCCACACGTTCAGCGCAGCGTCAAGTGGCATGCCAAGACTACAAAGGCCAAGGACAATTCCTGGCTCATCAACTGGCGTTACATGGCGGCGGGCATTGTGCTGAGTGAATACTATCTGTGGAATAAGAAGTCTTGGGTGAAGAAAGAGTTAGAAGAGATCTACCGCTTCATCATCTCGACCCAATACATGGATCAAAGTCAGATCGATGCTAAGTCACAAAAGGAACGTCCTGAAGACATGCCCAAGACCAAGATACGGGCGGTC
>JBLINQ010000169.1:0-10406 GCA_047639315.1 Planctomycetota bacterium | reverse complement strand
AAGTGCCCAACTACTTGGCAATCTTCTTGATCCGGTTCTGCAGACCTTTTTCCAATTCAATGATATCTTTCAGGCTCTGAACCACGTCCTGGAAATCTTCCCAATCTTCCATTTTTTCAAGGATTTCCCTTAGTTGCGCCAGCAGAGCCGCTTGAGCAGCTTTGGCCCGCACTAATTCCTTATTTTGACTTTCGGCATTTGGCTGATCGAAGGCGAGTCGAAGGGCGTTATCGACGGTTTTTGTCTTGTTTCGGGCCGAATCCAAGAGCAAATCCATGATGAGGGCCAATTTACCCATCGCCTCGGTGTCATTGATGAGTTGGCGCTCACGCGGGAGGATCTCGGCAATGAAATCAAGATGATTACCTTCGCGGTTCTTATGAGCGCCGCAGATGGATGAAATGAGAGTCTCGGTGAGATTCGAATTGTCGAGACGATTAAACAGGTAACCGTCGAAGACGCGAACAAAACCGCGCGTGGATTCATCGAGGCCAGATGTCATTAAGGCCTGCGCTGAAATCAGCGTTTGGATGGTTTCATTTGAGGTGCTGGCGTCTTCCGTGGCTGGGGCCTCGATGAGGTTTCCCAACTCCTCAAGTTTGGTCGCCAAGCTTTCTTCGATGCGAGCGACTTGCCCCTTGATGCGGATTTGTGTGCGCGTGAGATCACGTTCGATTTCAGTCGCTTCCCGAATGTTTAACACCAGGAGGCTGGGGTAGACCGTGGTGTTCGGTGTCGGTTCTGTTGCCGTTAATCGGGTGTCTGTCGCTTCAAGCTTAATGAAGACGCGATCGCCAATCTCGGGAGCGCTGGATCTGCCTTCTTTCTCGATCGTGAAATCGCTCAAAGTCAATGCTGCGAAGACGGCCGTATCACGCATTTCTTCACTCAGTCTCATTTCTGCTGTGCCGAACTCACGACGAGATTTGAAGTCTCCTTCTCTCGATCCATCCCATCTCAGAGACACATTGCCAACGCGATAATCATCAACGACTTGGAATTTGAGCGGCAAAGTTGCATTCGCCGTGACGTCGACCGTCGTTGTGACTGGTCTTTGAATGGCGATATCGGGTGGAACATCCGGTTGGGCGCTTATGTTGAAATTCGGCGCCTCATAGCTCGGCGCACCATTCGCTCCTATCAAACGATAAGTGTAGAAGTGGTCATCGTTGAGTTGGAAACGCCATTCGAATAGGCGTGGATCATCTGGAGTTGGTTCGAGTCGAATGGTCTTGTCGGCTGCTTCGTCGAGCACAATATCGAATTGCACGACCTCACTTGAGGTACGGAAATACATCGCGATTTCGGTGCCCATGGGGCCCACGATGTTGTACTCGCGAACATTCTCTCGATCTTCACGGCCAACGTCGTTGATATATTCAGGGAAGTCATAGTTGACGAGCAGCTCTTCTACCTTCGGCGCGGTCCGCACGTTGACGGTGAAGTATGGGTGCTCGTCAGTGTCGTCGCCGCCTTCGACGCAGAATCCGAAGGATTCACGCACTCTTCCGAATCGGTATTCAAAGACGTCGCTCTCAGAGTGTCGGGCGATTTCTATTGTGATGGGGCGATTGCCGCTTGTTCTTGGCAGAGCATACTTGTGGAGTCGTACCGAGTTGGGAACTTCTCCAATGGCTGTTGTTTGGACCAAGACGACGGAGCCTTCCGGCACCCAAACTTCGTAGTTGCCACTGTCATCAACCTCATGACGATATTGGTCCAAGTTGGCGATGATCACTTCAAGAGTCGTTGCCTTGGGCCATTCCTCCTCTCCCAGGAGAATACAGCGCGCAAACCACAATTTCGTGAGTTCCGGCTTGCTGGCTCCATAGCCCAGGATCGCAACTAAGAGAACCGAAGCGAGCAGGGCAGGCTTCGCCAGAGAGCGCATTGGTACGCTCTTGGAAAAATTCTCTTTAGCGAGGGCCGAAGTGATTTGTGCGATAGCCGCGGCGATCATCGATCGCGATTCTGTGGTGCTGTCGCCCTTCAGTTCTCGAGACAACTGAATGGCCGAAATCAACGAGTCTCCGAACTGTGGATTACGTGCCTGGACATGAAGAGCAACGGCATCATCGCTCATCGGAAGTGTGAACGGACGAATGAATGTCTGAAATGCTCCACGCAGAACAAAAACCAACATGGCAATGAAGAGAACGATCCGAGCGCCGATCGGCAGCTGAAACAACCAATCCAAGAGGAAGGATGTTGCCACGACGAGGCTGGCCGTTGCGAGAAATCGGAACAAGGAACTTCCCGCAAGAAGCACTCGTAGCTGGCTTCGAACTTTTGCCAGTTTACCGATGAGTGGATTGACGTCCATGAATTCGCTTTTCTCTTATTAACGTTGAAAGATCGGTAAGAACCGACGCGGTATTTGCAAAATAATGGTCGCTACGGCTGTTCCGTAAACGTCACCCGGCCCGGGGTCGTTTCGCCAAGAACCGTCCGCTTGCTGATTCCTGAGCAGTTCATTGCTCATTCTCGGCCAATAGAAGTCATCCCACAGGCCTTTGTTCTTTTTTGAGTCACTAGCCAAGAACATGACTTGGGCAGCGTAGTAGTGACCGTACCAGTAGAAGAAACTCGGATAATTCTCGCTCGACCGGACTGGAAGTCCGGAGATTCGGCGCTTGAGCCAGTTCAATCCGGGCTCAATCATCTCGTCATCATAGAAGCCCGCATGCATGAGCGATGCAATTCCTGCTGATGCCAGGGCGAAGCTGATACGTGTGCCAGGCTCGTCAATGCGATATCGAAATGAACCTCGCCGTCTCCCACTGGTATGAGCCGACTTACGAATATAATTGTAGGCTCTCGTGATTGTCGACCTAGGCACATGAATACCAATGTTGCGCGCTGCCCTGAGAGCCATGAGCTGACAAACGCAAATCGACATGTCGGAATCTGGAGCATAAGGGCGATAACGCCAAGCGCCTTGGCTGTTCTGGGTCTCGACTGTGAGATCAATTGCCGTTTGTAGTTTTGCCCGCAGGTCAGGACGACGAGTCATGCCGTAGATTTCGGCCAAGAACAGAGTGGCAAATGCATGACTGTACATGCGTGTTTCATGAGCCGAAATGAAACTCGTATCCTCGTCCACACAGGACAGGACGAAATTCAGTCCACGTTCGACAACATGGCTGTATTTGCCGCGACCCGGGACATGTCCTCCAGCCAAAAACGACATGAGGGCAAGAGAGGACACGCCAACGTGAGGTTTGTTGCCGGCGCTTACCTCGTAGTTTTCGGCGAACTTAAAACCGACGTCTTGCAGCCAACCTCCAGTCGCAGGATCTTGTTTTTGCGCGAGATAGGCGAGACCTTTCTCGATTGACTCATCAACGGCTTGATTGCGATCTTGAGGTTCGGGGGATTTGGCAGAATCGGCTGTTGCAGCTTCCGATGACGGCATAGTCACAAAGATACCTACTACGCATGCAGCAAGCATGAGTGAAGCAAGAGTAATTTGGATTGCCCAAACTGACTTTCTTGAGTTTGATCTCTTCATGGGCGTGACGTCCTTTCTCTCTTATCTCTGGAAAATAGGGAGATAACGGTTCGGAATCTGAAGAATAATGGATGCCACTGCGGTCCCGAAGATGTCACCAGGCCCTGGATCGTTGCGCCAGGAACCATTGGCCTCTTGGCTGCGTAGGAGTTCCTTGCGCATTCTTGGCCAGTAGAATTCATCCCACAGCTTTTTGCTGTTCTTGTTGTCGCTGGCAATGAACATCACTTGGGCGGCGTAGTAGTGCCCGTACCAGTAGAAGTAAGTTGGGAAATTCTCTTGAGATCTCGAACTTAGGTTGGTGATGCGACGACGCAACCAACGTAGTCCTGGTTTGAGAAGATCATCATTGTAGTAGCCAGCATGCAAGAGAGCTGCGAGCCCTGCAGAAGCGAGCGCAAAACTGACGCGCGTCGTTTGTTGGTCAATCTGATAGCGGAAGGCACCAGTTTGACGGCCCTGCGTATGTGCCGACTTACGTATGTACTTGTAGGCCTTAGATATCGTACTGCGAGGCACCTGAATGCCGACGTTGCGCGCGGCTCGGAGTGCCATGAGTTGGCAGACTGCAATCGACATATCCGAATCTGGGGCGTAAGGACGATAGCGCCAAGCACCCTGAGCATTTTGCGTTTCTACCGTTAAGTCGATGGCTTGTTGCAACTTTGCTTGAAGGTCTGGCTGTCGTGTCATGCCATAAATTTCAGCCAAGAACAGCGAGGCGAAGGCGTGGCTGTACATCCGTGTTTCGTGTGCTGAGATGAATCCGGTATCAGTGTCAACGCATGAAAGTACAAACTCGAGACCACGCTCGACGACGTGGCCGTACTTGCCTCGTCCAGGCAAGTTCCCACCAGCCAAAAAGGCCATGAGTGTGAGGGCTGTCACGCCGACATGGGGCTTGTTCGCTTCGCTTAATTCGTAACGATCGTTGAACTTGAAGCCGACATCTTGCAGCCAACCTCCGCTGGCTGAGTCTTGATTCTCAGCAAGGTAAGCCAAAGCTCGTTCAAGACTATCTTGCACCTGCGGGTCACGATCTTGGTCACTGAGAATGGGCTCGATCAGCTTCGTTAGATTCGGCTTCACTGGCTCAGCGGCAACGGCCACGTTGGACACATTCGGCAACGGCGAAGTCAGTAACAGGACGGCGCCGAGCATCGAGGCAAGTGTGATTAGTTTTTTCTTCATGGCTTGAACACCTTCAGAACTGGACCATCTGTGACGATGAGACTGCCGTTCAGAACTTGAACGTCAGGTACATGGCTGGAGCGCCTGGAGTCCAGACGAATTTCATTTTCGATGCGTCCGCTGGCGCGGTCGACAAGATAGAGGGTGGTAATGCGTCTGGAGGTGCTTGCACCCCGTAGTCTCTCGACCATGCGCAGCACGACACCGGTGGCAAAGGGGAATGACTCGATTCGACGATTACCGCGAAAGTTGGTCGACCGCCATTTCGTTGAATTGGTCTTAGTATCGATTTCTTCGAGGTTGTAGGAGTTTCTCTTGCCGCTCAATTTTAGTTTGATGGCAAACATGCTGTTGCCGGCAATCTGGGGTGAACCCAAAATCGAGGTGTACTGTGGCAGCGTATGCTTGGCAACGGATGTGCCGCTGTGGTTGTCTAACGCCAGAACAGTACTAGGTGTTCCTCTTCGTGGCCCTTCGATCTTGTATACCGTATGCCACGGGGTGCTGTCAAAGAAACGAACCCGCGCTTCACCGATGCGGCGCCGCCATTTCACCCGGCCGGTGTCCGGGTCCCGGGCGGACAACTCACGATTGCTTGATCGATCTTGGCGGGCAATAGAAATGAAATGTCCGTCGGCGGACAAGAAGGGTTGGCAGTCGTCGTCGAAGTCGGCGCCTTCTGGCCAAGCCTTGGATTCTTGCAGTGTGAAACCATCGATCACGAGGCATGCCAAACGGCTTGCCAACGGAACCATGAGCCACCTCGTGCCGCATTCCATTCCTTCACCTTGGGCTACGCCGTCAATGATCCTCTCAAGAACAATTGTGCCGTCGAGGATGCTGAGTGCTCGCAAACGAAAGTTGACTGGGAAGCCGCGTGCCTCCAAGGCGATGAATGCTTTGCCTTGACCAGCACTGAAACCACTGATGCGCAATTCTCCTGAATCGTGCCGCCAAGCTTCTTCACCGGTCAAAGGGTCGATGCACACAACCGAATCGTCGATGTGGACTAAGAGAAGTCCGTCATGCCAGAGGACGTCGTGCTCACGGATACGATTGTGGGCATCCATACTCCAGAGGGTAGACCCATCTTCTATGGAGAGGGCAATCAGCTTGCGGTCGCACTGGGCCAAGATGATGTTTTTGGCCGAATCTTGGCGTCGTCCTTTTCCGAAAACTAATTTCCAGTCATCCGCGCCGTTAGCGACTCCTTGTTTCCAAGCTAACTCCGCCTTGAGTCCAAAGGTCTCTAAAGGAGGTGCCGTTTTGTCGGCGTAGTTCGCCAGCTTGGTGACCTGACTCTTCGCTTGGATAACGATGTCCTTGTCGGCGGAATCATGCACCCCTAAGTCAAGAATACGAGACCAAACTTGGTACGCGCTTTCTTGTCGACCTAATTCTTGGAGCGAGCGAGCAAGCAAAGACAGGGGGACGGCTGTGACTTGTCCAAACTTGGCGAAGTACTCATGAAGTCCAGCGGCAGCGGATTCGAAATCACCCTTAGCAAACTGTCGCCTCGAAATCTCATTATATGCCCTCTCGACAATCTGAGCGTTGGGATAGCGCGTCAGCAAGAGTTCGAGAGACTTGATGTCGTTGTTCTTTTCACTTTGCTCGAAGAGGGCAACGGCCTTGTCATCAAAGTTGGAGTAAATCTGACGTCCATGCTTCGCGATGAGTTCTTCGATCCTGCTATATCCGTATTCCCACGATGTTGCCGTGCCAATGGCGTCTCGAGGCCACGCAGTCAGTAGTTCTTGGAGCCGTGCGATAGCCAAGGAATATTTTTTGGTTTGCTCAGCATAGGCAGCAGCGATCGCCGTGGATAGGAAACCTGCGTTTCCATATCGACGTTGTTCGGCTTCTGGAATCTCTTGGCTGAAGAGCGCTTCATAATCATAGGGCACTGATTGAAACTCGGTGCTCAGCCTCGTGTACGTAGCATCGAAATTCGCATTGTCGCGACGGTCGTAGCTGCGCCGAAGGAGTAAGAAGAGAATTTCCACTTTTTGCGCCGGCGTGGTTGCAATTTCACAGGCGCGCTGAAAGCACGTCAGATCCGTCAGCCCGGTTTTCTGTTCCGCTTGTCGCGGCTTCGAGGCCAACTCAAGATACAAACGCGAGAGAGCATTTCTTGATTTATCGGTCCACACCTGATCTGAAGCATTTTGCTCGTCTGCAAGTCTACGCGCATTCTCGAAGCTGTTGAGTGCCGACTTGTAATCTTTCTCTTTACCCTGAAGCGCAAACTCTCCCATTCGGAAGTGAGCCTTCGGGTCTTTGGGGTTGGCGACGATTGCTGCTTCGAGCATTTCTTTGACACGGCTCTTACTATAGAAGCATCGAATTTGGGTGATCTTGCCAGAAGAGGTGGTTGACGCAGTAACAAAGACTCCATCTTTTTCTGTCACATTGCCAAGGTATGAATCGTGCCGAGAATTAGGGAAGGTGATTTCATCGACAACGCGCTGGTCATTAATAGACCAAATGAGGAGCTTTTCTGTGCCTCTTGAATTGACCGGGGCAAGCAGTTTTCCGTCGCGCACAGCCGGGCGAGCGACAACACCTGCTGAGCGCGCCGATTGACCGCGTCGCCCACTTGAGAAAACATATGTCGGTTCAAACTTGGCACCGGTCTCGGTATTGTAGAAACACAAGCCCGAACCAGCGGCGACGATCCAAGGGCCAGAGGGACCGACTAAATAGCGATAGCGATTGAATCTCGTCCTGATGATACCGGTCTGGCGAATCTTGCCGTTATGACGGTTCATCGCCAAGACTTCTTGGCAGTCCATGGGCGTCATGAAGATTTCATCACCAACAACGATCGGCTTATTATTGCTCCATGCCGGCGCCCGTTCGTGGATACGAGTGTCGAAACGCGTCTGACGTGGAATAGCGATTTGATCGTAGGTTGCAGTAAACTTCAACGTACCCAATCGCGAATCGACAGCGGCAATGACACCGATATTTGTGGAGTGGAAAATGACTCCGTCTTTTTCCACCAACTGCCCACAAACAGCTTCTCTCACTCGGTTGCCAAACATGTTCTGTTCCATCTGTCCGGTGGAAATGAACGTGGACCAAAGAAGGTTGCCGTTGTGTCGATCAAAGCAGCAAAGGTACTGGTGGTAGCTGGTATGAAAACGGGACGCTGCAATGAATAGGCGATCGCCAATGATGAGGGGTTCACTATTGATGTTCAGATTGGAAACGAATTCAGTCTCGGCGAAGGTGCGTCCGCGCCAGCGGTAATGCTGCCACTTGACTTTGCCTGTCGATGAATCGAGTGCCACCAGCTGGCGGTGGGGAATCTGCTGTTGCGGAACGAAAGTCCAGATCGTTTTCTCTGGGGGAAGAGGCGTCTCAAGAGAGGCGTAAATTGTGTTTTTTGACAATTTCAAAGGCAAGACCAACGAGCGATTTTGGCGTGCCTGACTTGCTTGAACCCAGCCTCTAAATTCCCATTTTTCTGATTTCGAATAGAGTTCGAGCGCCCGAACAAGAACTCCATTGGTCACAAAGACACTGCCTTCGTCGACGACTGGAATGACTGGATTCCACGGGAATTCCCGTGGTAGGGGGTTTTCACCAAAGTCATCACAGCGCGCTTGGGTGCGCCGACCACGAAGTAGCATAGGGAGTTCGTGGAGCCACTGCGGATTCTTAAAGAAAGTTGCCCGAGGCGCCTTGTTCTTTTTCTGTACGCGACGCGAGGACAACTCTTTAAGTTGTTCGCCCAACAAATTACCAACTGTTGTGGCGCCTTCACCGGTTTCGATGGGGCGGCTGAGGTAGTCGGATGGGAGGTCTTTTGCCAGCTGCTTTAGTGGGTCGATGTCGCCTAAGAAACCCGAACTTAGAATAAGAGCGATAACCGGGCCAAGTGATCCTTCGTCATCGCCATAGATTTCGCGGTAAAGAAGAGCCAACTCTTGAGTGACTTCTAATTTGCCGCCTTCAAATTCGATGGAAATTGCCGTGATTAAGGCACGCTTGCCAAAAGGCGTCAGTTGATAGCGATAATAGACATCCTTCAGAATCGTCGCATCATGGTCCTTGACGCCACGATTGAAAAGAGACTCGGCATAGGGGTCGTAGACCGAGTGGTACGCTTCGGCCCCCTTGAGCGGCAACTCACGGATGAGGTTGTTGCAGTAGTCTCGTATCCCGACGAAACGGTTGGTTTCAGTTTCGAGTGCACGATCGCCAAACTTGTCGATGGTTTCCTGAATCAACCGAACACCAGAATTGAATTCGCCGCTTTGAATGTCCTTCTTGGCTTTTTCAATGTTCTGCGTAGCCAACCGACTACCAGCAATTTGAACCTTGCTTTTGAAATACTCAGTCTGGAAATTCCGACGGAAAAGTTGCCCAGTCGCCATGCTCTGGATGAGCATGGTGCCAAGGAGAATAACCATGAATTTTCGAAGACTATTTTTCATGCCATGTTCGACCGCTTGCGAAGCAGCCATTCCGTCGTAACGAGAATAATCAAGATGAGTGGTAGCCAAGGTTTGCTCCTCAATGGAGAAGTCGTAATCGAACTATGCCTTGTGGTGTCTGACTGCAGTCTCTCTAAGACCCCAGCCGCGTCTTCGAGGGAGAAGAATGCGCCGCCGCTTGCACGGGCAATTTCCTTCATCGTGGCGATGTCAACTCCAGCCTGCTGGCGCTCTGGATCAATGAATCGGACATCAAACGAAATTGGCGCGTAGCGGCTCCCTGTCAATCCTTCTTCGCCAACAATCCACGCTTCAAAGTGACCATCCTTGGCCGGCTTAAATGACCAGTGATATTCACCATCATTTTTCCGTGGAAACTCGACCATGCGAGCCTTACCCGTTGGCGGCACCAGCATCACGCGTTGCGTGTTGTTGCGCGAAGCTTTGAAATTCTTGTCCTTGGTGAAGGCAGTCAAATGAACTGTTTCACCCTGGCGGTACTCCGATGCATTCGAGACCAACTTGAATCTCTTGCTAC
Source organism: Planctomycetota bacterium (assembly GCA_047639315.1). Classification (GTDB taxonomy): domain Bacteria; phylum Planctomycetota; family DRQF01; genus S139-23. Next base: position 721 of record JBLINQ010000169.1, on the reverse strand, counting down.
CCCGATAGAGATGAGCGCGAGCCAAATACCTAATTGTGTTGCCCCAGAAGCGATTGAAATCGTAAGCGCCCTTCATATAGAACCAACGCCAAGTTTCATCGACCGCCGAGAAAAACACCGGGCCATCGCCATAAGTTCCGGTGACAAAGAGTGGGAAATTGCCGAAACGATTACGTTCGTTCGGGTGGTAGGCCAAGACTTGCGCTGCAGGCGAAGCCTTGCGAATTGGATACCACCACCTGAGTTCCATCAAGCCCTTGTTTCGATCTTCCCAAAGGGATCGATTTTCTTCTGGGTCTTTGCGCAGTTGCATGATCGGGTGGGTTCGACCGATGGCAGATAATTTCGGCTTCCACTCATCGACGTAAGTGCTCATTGGGCCACCGACATCACCATCCGTGGTTATGTCGACCGGAAGAATTTGGTCGAGTGGGGAGTCAGCGTAGGCCCTCGGTGTCCATCCTTCGCCGCAGATCACCGCCAGGCCGCCTCCGTTGTCGACAAACCGCTGAATGTTCTCCAGGGCTTCTTTGACTTTCGCTGGTGTTGTCGCCAAGCGACTTGGATCGACATCACCGAAGATCAGGACATCGTATTTGTCTAGTTCGGCAAATTCACTCGGGAAGCTCCTGATAGATGACATTCCAGAGACTTGGGTGAATTCTTGTACAAACTCAGGCTCAGCCGATAGCAAAAGACAATTGGCACGGAACGCTTCGTC
>JBLINQ010000168.1:0-10412 GCA_047639315.1 Planctomycetota bacterium | reverse complement strand
CGCGGAACAAAGAAAAGCCGCGAAATCTGTTTGCCAACTGAGGCAATTCGATGCCTCGCATTGGGATTTTTGCCAATCCATGTGCATATGGCACCTCGATTCAACCGAAGAGTCAATCAGGACGTATCTTTATGTGCGTAGGTGGCTCGTGTTAGAGGTAGATGATGTCGACCCCAATTGTATCAATCGTAGGGCAATTTGATCCTGAGTATCCCGCGCACGTGGCGACTCACGATGCCCTCATCCACGCCATGAGCGCCTGCAACGTGGTCTTGAACACGAAATGGGTGACTCCGACTCAGATCGTCGATCGCGACGACATTCTGGACGGAACCTGCTGCGCGCTCATTGCCCCAAGAAACCCGAAAACACCTCGGCAACTTTGGCCTGAAATCTTGGCATCGCTCGAGTGGTTTGAGGCTCGCAAGCTTCCGGTGCTGGGATTGGAATTCGGTTATCAGCACATGATCATCGATCTCGCCCGCCGTCTCTTGGATCGTCCGGACGCCAATAGCACCGCCTATGATGAAAATGCTTCATTTCCCGTGATTTCTAGGCTCGAATCAGATCAGCCACCCATCGACAAATTCTCACCGAAAGACATTTCGATCAGCTTTGACGCGGGCAGTCGATTGGCAGAAGTCTATGGCAGCACCGGCCCGTTTCAGGAGGCTTTTCGTGGCCACTATGTCGCGAACCCTGATTTCCTGACGGAGTTCGAATCCCACGGCGTTCATTTTACTGGTCGAGGGACCTATGGTGAGCGTACTTTTGTTGCCGGATTAGAACGGACGGATCTCCCCTTTTACTTGGGGGCGGCATTCCTGCCGCAATACAATTCGTCGGCCGAGAAACCTCACCCTCTTTTTCAGGCTTTGATCCAAGCTGGAATTGACGCGCTTTAGGCTCTGAATCACTCCCTGCCCCATCACTTTCGACGTCCACAAGGATTCTACGCCTTGGTTCTGATGCATGGCTCGATGATACGCTAAGAAACATTCACTTTTTCGCTTCAACTTGTTCGCGTTTTGCGGATGATCGTCATGGGCCAAGGAAGAGGTCCTCAATATTCTCCCTGACTTGGAGGCAATACGTTGTCAAACGAAATTCGAGAGCTACTCAAGGACATCGTCGACGGAGAATCTGGCTTCGTTGAGATGCGCTACGCTGGCAAGACAAGCCGAAGTGTCGTCGTCGAACGAGGCAAAGTTGAAGGCGCCAGCGTGAAACGACGTAAAGGCGTCGGGGTCCGTGTTCTGCACGAAGGTACTTGGGGCTTTTCCAGTACCGGATCGACAGATGCGACTTCGATTAAGAAGGCTCTCAGCCGAGCACGCGAAGCGGCAAGCGCGAGTGCTGGGACTCGCCGGGACCGCATTGGCGACTTGCCTCCGGCCGACTTGGCGCAGGGGCATTTCGAAGACGCATCGGCGGCAGAAGTCGATGCCATTAGCTTAGAAGAGAAATTAGAACTCGCGCGCTCGACCGAGGAAGCGACCCGTGCCGAGAATCCGAAGATCACCAGTGCGAGTTGTGCCTACAGCGAGATTGATGAGCAGAAAGCCATCGTGACCTCAGACGGCGCCAACTCCTCTTTCAGGATTCTCCGTCCAGAGTTTCGTGTTCAAGCTGTTGCCGAAAAGAATGGTGTTCTCTCCGCTGCCAATGAATCCGTTGGTGTGACCGGCAATTGGGATTGCCTCTTTAGCGGCGACCGCAAATCCAAGATGGTCTCCGACGCAGTTCGATTCGCAATCGATCTCATGGACGCAGAAAGACCAGCTGGCGGCCGTCGGCAAGTGATTCTGGCGCCTTCAATCGTGGGACTCCTCGTTCACGAGGCCATTGGCCACACCGTCGAGGCCGATTTTGTGCAATCCGGGTCTGTGGCTGCGGGCAAGATCGGACAACGTGTCGGCAGCGACTTAGTCACTCTTTGTGACAGTGGTTTCAGTGAATATGTCGCTGGAGCTGGGGGTACAATCCCTATTGATGATGAGGGAGTTCTGACCAAGAAGACCACGATCATCGATCAGGGCATTCTTACTTCCTACTTACACAACCGTGAAAGCGCCGCACATTTTGGTGTTGAACCAACCGGTAATGCACGGGCTTGGGAGTTTTGTGACCAACCTATCATTCGCATGCGCAATACCTACTTAACTCCGGGCACGTCGACCTTGGACGAGATGATCGCCGGCGTTCAAGATGGCTATCTTCTTGATGGTCCGCGGAATGGCCAGGCTGATGCGACGGGCGAGTTCATGTTCGCCGTCCAAAACGCCTGGCATATCAAGAACGGCAAATTGGGGGCGTTGGTCAAGGGCGTCACCATTTCTGGTGTTGCCTTCGATGTCATGAAAACAGTCGATGCTGTGTCATCGGAGTTTCGATGGGATCTGGGGTCGGGATATTGCGGCAAGGGACAACCAGCCAAGGTCGATGCAGGTGGTCCATACGTACGTTGCGAAGTTCTTCTCGGCGGCACACAAGAATAGGGATGACCATGTCAGATCAATTTGTTTCTTCGGAAGAACTCTTGGCCCAGTGCCAGGAAGCGAAAAATCGCGCATTAGAGTCCGGCGCAGATGAAGCTGAGGTCATTGCTGCTTGGGGTACCTCCCAAGCAGTTGAGTTCGAAAAGAACGATCTTCAGTTGGCGATTTCTGATGACGAGACCGTCTACGGTGTACGCATCATCAAAGACAAGCGGCTGGGGTTTGCTTCGACCAACGATCACGCCTCTCTCTCCGCAACGATTGCCGATGCCTTTAGCCTTGCCGCAGCTTCTTTGCCCGACGAATTGCACGGCTTGCCTGAGGCCCATGAAGCAACCGCAATCGAAGGTCTCTACCATGAAGACGCAGCCGCCGTTGGTGTTGGAGACGTCACAGGCCTTGGGGCGCAACTACTCAATCGAGTCAGAGATTTAGATGGCCGTGTCAGTATCGATTCGGGCTCCGTTGGTGCCGGGCAAGGCGCACGCGCCATTGCTTCATCGAAAGGAGTCGCAGCTCACACGCGTGGCAGTCAAGTCTCCTGTTATCTATTCGGAATGGCAGTTGATGGCGACGAAGTCGGAAGTTTCGCGGTAGCCGGAAACGGATCCAGAGGTTTTGCTGGATTCAAAGAGAAGATCGACCTCTGCGCTGATCAATTCGTTGAGAAGACACTCGGAGCATTACATCCAGGCAAAGGAAGTTCTTACTTGGGAGATGTCCTCTTTTCTCCTGAGGCAACTTCATCTCTGATCGTTGGCAATCTCCTTGGGATGCTCAATACGAGTGCAATCCGCAAAGGTAAGAGTCCCATGGCCGGCAAGGTTGATGAAGTGATCGCAGCTTCGGCATTGACGCTTATTGATGATCCGACTGTGCCAGGTGAATTGGATTCCTCGGTGTTTGATCGTGAAGGGCAACCGCGCCGTAAGCAAGTTATTATTGATCAAGGCCGCCTACTTGCATTGCCATACAACCACTACGAAGCTGTTGCGGCCAAAATCAAAGGTGGCAGCACCGGACACGCAGCCGGGGGCGCTGAGAATCTACCAGGAGTCAGTTTTGGCCGGGTCCAAATGTCTCCGGGCGAAGACAAGTTGGCCGACCTGCTCAACACCGCCAAACCGACCATCATCGTGACTCGCTTCTCTGGAAGCACGAACGGTGTGACTGGTGAATTTAGCGGTGTCGTGAAAGCTGGTTTCCTCGTCGAGCGAGGTGAGAAACGCCCCATTACTGAGGTTCTAATCGCCGGCAACTTGCTTGAGCTCTACCAGAACATCAATGCAGTGAGTCAGGAGACCGAGCGAATCTACGGACGAGTCGCCTATCCCTGGGTCAGAGCGAGCGGTGTTTCCGTGACGGCAGGCTAGGGGAGATCGACGGAAGTGCCTGGCAATCAGGGTTTCCATCCCCCAGTTTTGAACTTTGTCGACAAAAATTTATGATTATTCTGCAGAAATGCCAGCCCCACTTGGGCTGGCATTTTTACATTCATGCCGACTCAAACCACTTCATATTAACAACTTGCATCATTATGAGACTGAGTCTCATATGCATGGAGGTGAATAGAGACCGAAATGGTCCTTAATCACTCAGGCGGAAGTTGTTCCCTGCCGAATGGGCATATAGAACAGTCTTAGTCCCATATTGATAGCGCAGATAAATTTATGCTGAGAATCACAAAACAAGCCGACTACGGCATCGTCCTGATGACCCACTTTGGCAGTGCCATTGATGGCGACTTCATCAGTGCTACAGACTTGGCACTGAAGACAGCCTTGCCCCTTCCCATGGTGAGCAAGATTCTAAAGCTGTTGACTAAGGCAGGTCTTTTGGTCTCAACACGAGGTGCCACCGGTGGCTATGCGCTGGCCAAAGCGAGCGCCGACATTCGTCTCTTGGAGATGATTACGGTGTTGGAAGGCCCAGTGGCCATGACTGAGTGTTCAGAAGATGAGTCCCATAGTTGTCCCATTGAATCGAGCTGTCGGACGCGGGTGAATTGGAAACTCATCAACCAAGTTGTTCACAATGCGCTCGATGGGATCACCCTGGCACAAATGATCTCCCCAGCCCCGGCCTGCGCCACATTTGACGAAACAATCGACATGAGCGTGCTGATTAGCACGCCTTCACAAGACTCGGAGACTATCCGTTGAGTAAGAACGAGCATATCGCTGAAGTTGCTGACCGTGAATACGAATGGGGATTCGTTACAGACATCGAGTCTGTGGTCATCCCAAAGGGCTTGGACGAAAACGTCGTCAGATTGATCTCGGCGAAGAAGAAAGAGCCTGAGTTCATGCTTGAGTATCGGCTGAAGGCCTTTCGCCATTGGCTGACCTTAGAAGAGCCACAATGGCCCAAGGTTCACTATCCGAAGATTGACTATCAGGACATCATCTATTTCGCCGCACCGGTTTCAGACGAAGATCGTCCGAAGAGTTTGGACGATGTCGATCCTCAACTTCTCGAGACATATGAGAAGCTCGGAATCCCGCTGAATGAGCGCGCTGCCTTAGCTGGGGTTGCTGTTGATGCGGTATTTGACTCCGTCTCGGTTGCGACGACCTACCAGAAGCAATTGGCTGATAAGGGAATCATCTTTGGATCATTCTCGGAGGCTGTGCACTCACATCCAGAACTCATCAAGAAGTACCTGGGTAGTGTCGTGCCATACACGGACAACTACTTCGCCACGTTGAATGCAGCTGTCTTCAGTGATGGTTCCTTTGTTTACATTCCAAAGGGCGTTCGTTGCCCAATGGAACTCTCAACCTACTTCCGCATTAACACGGAAGGCACTGGGCAGTTCGAACGGACACTCATCGTGGCCGATGAAGGTAGCTATGTCAGTTACTTGGAAGGCTGTACCGCACCAATGCGGGATGAGAATCAACTCCATGCTGCGGTTGTCGAGTTGGTGGCGCTGGACAACGCCGAAATTAAGTATTCGACCGTTCAGAACTGGTATCCCGGTAATAAGGATGGCGTCGGCGGTATCTTCAACTTCGTGACCAAGCGCGGTGTCTGTCATGACAGCGCCAAGATCTCTTGGACTCAGGTTGAAACCGGTTCTGCCATTACTTGGAAATACCCTAGCTGTATTCTCAAGGGCGATAACTCTGTCGGTGAATTCTATTCGGTTGCCCTGACGAACATGTACCAGCAGGCCGACACCGGCACTAAGATGGTTCATCTTGGTAAGAACACAAAAAGCACGATCGTTTCGAAGGGCATTTCGGCTGGACATGGCCACAATGCCTACCGTGGCTTGGTCAAGATTGGCAAGAATGCCACTGGCGCTCGAAACTACTCGCAATGCGATTCCCTCCTCATGGGGTCGGAGTGCGGTGCTCACACATTCCCATATATCGAAGTCGGCAATAAGAGTGCTCAAGTCGAGCATGAGGCAACGACTTCAAAGATCAGTGAAGATCAACTGTTTTACCTACGTCAAAGAGGCATCCCTGAAGAAGACGCAGTCAACATGATTGTCAATGGCTTCTGCAAGGACGTGTTCCGCGAATTACCTATGGAATTTGCTGTTGAAGCTCAAAAGCTTCTTGAAGTGAGCCTCGAAGGCGCGATCGGTTAAAAAGGACGTTTGATGTTAAAGATTGAAAACTTAGTTGCCGGTGTTGAAGGCAAGAAGATCATCAATGGGTTGAACCTCACGGTGAACCCAGGCGAAGTGCACGCAATCATGGGGCCAAACGGTTCCGGCAAGAGCACTCTTTCGTACATATTGGCGGGACGTGATGGCTATGAAGCCATGAGCGGTTCGGTCGACTTTCTGGGAAAGAATCTCTTGGAAATGGAACCAGAGGAGCGGGCAGTTGCCGGACTCTTTTTGGCCTTCCAGTATCCCGTCGCAATCCCAGGCGTCAACAACATGTATTTTCTCCAGTCTGCGGTTAATGCACAGCGCAAGGCCAAGGGACTCGAAGAAATGGATGCGATTGCCTTCATGGAGTTAATCGACGAGAAACTGAAGACGGTTTCATTGAAGAAAGATCTCCTGTCGCGCCCAGTCAATCACGGATTTTCTGGTGGCGAAAAGAAACGCAATGAGATCTTCCAGATGGCGATGCTCGAGCCAACGTTGGCCATCCTTGATGAAACCGACTCCGGTCTCGACATTGATGCCCTGAAATCTGTCGCCGATGGGGTCAATGCCCTGCGTAGCCCAGAACGATCGATGGTCGTGATCACTCACTACCAACGTCTTCTTGATTACATCGAACCAGATTTCATTCATGTCCTTGTGAAGGGGCAGATTGTCAAAACTGGCGACAAGACTTTGGCGCACAAACTTGAAGAGCAAGGCTACGGCTGGATCGAAGAGGAGGCTGGCGTTTCTCGTTGAGAGAAAGTCAGAGCGACGATGACACAGACAAGCAAAGTCATGAATAATACAGAACGCTTTCTGGAGCTCTATAAAGACTTCAGAGCGAATCGCAACGGCGAGCCTACGTGGCTCAAGAGCCGGCGTGATGCAGCAATCCAGAGATTCGAAGAGCTCGGTTTTCCAACACGGAAAAGCGAGCCCTGGAAGTACACACCCGTTAAGTCCATGGTCTCGCCAGAATACACTGTGGCGACTAAGGGCAACTATAAGACGGCTCAGTTAGTACTCGATAATCTCGTTTATTGGGAGACCTCCAACGTCCGTTTGACTTTTGTCGATGGCCACTTCTCCCCCGAGTTGTCAGTTCTCGACAATCTTCCTGACGGTCTCACAGTCGATTCAGTTGCCAATATGCTCAAGAGCAATCCGGCGAAACTCGAAGAAGCTGAAGGGCGGCATGTTGAGCATCTGAATGATGGTTTTCGTGCGCTCAATTCGGCGTTCTCGGGAGATGGCGCCTTCATTGAGATTGCCAACGGTGTTGAGCTGGCGGACCCCATTCATGTCTTGTACATCAATGGCACGGATCAAGACCAGGTCATGGCAAGCCCTCGCAATGTCATTTCTGTTGGGCGCAACTCGTCATGCACAATTGTTGAACGTTATGCCGGTGCAGAACATGCTCCATGCTACTTGCTCAACGGCCTGACAGAGTTCTGGTTGGACGTCGATTCCCGAGTTCAGCATTACAAGATTCAACTCGAAAGCGAATCAGCTTTTCATGTTGGCGTGTCCGAAGTCCACCAAGAAGCTAATAGCAGTTTCAAGTCTGTGTCGATCTGTGTTGGCGGCAAAGTTGGTCGTAGCGAGTTCTACATGGAACAAGGCGGCGCACACACTTTCTGTGAGTTCAGCGGTCTCTACGTTGTTGATGGTGAGCGAGTTGCCGATCAATTCGTGATTGCTCGTCACACCAAGGACCACTCGAGATCTGAGCAGTTCTTTAAGGGCATCATGGATGACCGCGGTGTTGGCATCTTCAATGGCGCTATTATCGCTGAAGAAGGTGTGGTTGGAACTGACGCACATCAAACCAATAAGAACTTGCTCCTTTCTGATCACGCATCTGCGCAAACTCGTCCGCAGCTTGAAATCTACTGCGACGAAATTGCATGTTCGCACGGCGCGACTGTTGGGCAGTTGGATGATGAGTCACTCTTCTACTTACGATCCCGTGGTATCCCCGAATCTCAAGGACGCGCAATGTTGACGAGAGCGTTTGCTGGAGACGTCTTGGAAAGAATCGACATCGCTCCGATGCGCGAGAGACTTGAGACCTTCCTGGCGGATCGCGTGCACTGGGAGATCCAAGAGAAAGGCGGCAACTGATGATGGATACCAAGATTGCACTGGGCATGATGTCCGACGAAAAGGCAATGTCGGTTCGGGCGCAATTCCCCATTCTCAGCCAAAAGGTGAATGACAAGCCCTTATGCTATCTCGATAGCGCAGCGTCGGCTCAAAAGCCAAACGCTGTGCTGGATTGCCTGTCTAACTTCTACAGTCGAGATTATTCGAACATTCATCGCGGTATGCACACGCTGTCAATGAGGGCGACCGCTGCCTACGAAGAAGTGCGTGGCAAGATTGCGAGTTTCTTGGGTGCCCAATCAGAATCAGAGATTGTTTTTACCAGCGGCACAACCGCAGGCATTAACTTGGTCGCCCAGACTTGGGGCCGAGCGAATATCAACGCCGGTGATGAAATCCTCGTTTCCGAAATGGAACATCACAGCAACATTGTTCCTTGGCAGCTCTTGGCTGGCGAAAAAGGAGCCAAGGTTGTCGTCATTCCGATGAATGATGTCGGTGAACTAGACCAATCGACCTATGCGAGCCTCTTGAATCCAAAAACAAAACTCGTCGCTGTCGGGCATGTCTCCAATGCACTTGGAACCATCAACCCGGTCAAGGAAATGGGACGTTTGGCCCATGACGCAGGTGCGGTGATTTTGGTTGATGGTGCACAGAGTGCTCCCCACATGCATGTTGATGTCGTCGACTTGGACTGTGATTTTTACGCATTCTCTGCTCACAAGACTTACGGCCCGACAGGGACCGGTGCCCTCTTTGGCAAAAAGAGTCTCTTAGACGAAATGCCACCATGGCAAGGTGGCGGCGACATGATTGACCGTGTTTCCTTCGAGGGTACAACCTACAATGAAGCACCCATGAAATTCGAAGCGGGAACTCCCAATATTGCTGCCGTCATTGGCATGGGAGCCGGCATCGATTGGATGATGGAGGTCGGTATCGACACCATTGCAGCTCATGAAGCTGCGCTGTTGGAGTACGCGACTGAACGCATCCAAGAGATCCCAGGAATCCGCGTCATCGGAACCGCCAAGAACAAGGCTGGGGTGTTATCATTCTGGACAGATGATGCCCATCCTCAAGACATCGGCACAATTCTCGATCAACACGGCGTTGCTGTCAGAGCGGGCCATCACTGTGCACAACCTGTGATGGACCATTTTGGAATCCCAGCAACTGCGCGGGCATCTTTTGCGGTATACAACACCAAAGAAGATGTTGATCAATTCATCACTGCACTCAAGAAAACACTGGAGCTATTCGCATGAGTGAAGACATCAAGAATGAACAAACTTCGGACGAACTCAACACGGCACCTCAGAAAGAGCAGGCTGTCGAGACAACTCCTGAAGTAAAGCCTGCCGAAGAAACACCTGCGGCAGCTGCGGCTCCTGAAACACCGGCAGCTGAACTTACCCCGGAACAATTACGGGTGCAGAATTTAGTCGTTACTGTGATTCGTACCGTGTTTGATCCGGAAATTCCGGTCAACATTTACGAGCTCGGTCTCATCTATGGTATCGATGTGAGTCCTGAGAACGACGTGAAGGTCAGATTCACTTTGACCTCACCAAACTGCCCAGCAGCCCAAGACTTGCCCATGGAAATGGAACGCAAGATCAAGGCGCTCGACGGGATTACCAACGTCGAGATGGAATTGAGCTGGGAACCAACTTGGAGCCCAGAATTGATGACTGAAGCAGCTAAACTTCAGCTCAACATGTTCTAAAGCGCAGAGCGTCAAACACGAGAACCTCACGACTGCAGCAAGCTGTCGTGAGGTCTTTGTATTGATGGTCTGTCGGCGGTTCTCAGAGTTCAACGCTTCCGAATCTGCGCGGTCTGGTCTTATCCGGTACGAGTGGCGGCCTCTTGCCGCACTTTGAGCAAGGTGAAGATCCAGCTTCCTTGGGGGAGCCACAGTGCCGACATGGACTGTCGAGTTCGCCGCTTGCTCCACCCTCTCGACCACGTTTTCTCTTGCGATTCCGGTAACGCGCTTTCCGCCGCTCCTTAGAATCTGGTCCCCTAAAAATCAAGAAACCGATCACGAGTGCGATCAAGGCTGCACCGAGAAATGTGTCGCTGATACCAATACCTTCAAAAGCACCGCCCGGGCGACCGAATCCGTAGTGAAATCGCACCCAGACGATGGCGCACAAGAACACGGCTGTGCCAATGAAACC
>JBLINQ010000167.1:0-10528 GCA_047639315.1 Planctomycetota bacterium | reverse complement strand
CGCACTCCGCCAGAATCTAAACCAGCGTCATCAACTCCTGACCCAGCGGCGTACTGAGTAAGAAAGGTTGAAAGCGCCAACGTGACGACCGCAGCTGCGGCGTAAATTCCAATATTATTCATCAATCCGGTCTCCAGAATGTAGCTCGGGTCAGTTTATGGTGTTTGGAACCACGACCCCAGCGCTCAACAACACAAGTCATTAACACCCGAGAAAACGAAAGGATTCGGGAGAATTACCAGGACTATGGGTTTTTCATGAAGAAGTCGCAAGTCGTTTCAAGGAATAGACTTAAGGCCGACTCAGAGGAGGACAAGGGCACCTCGAGGCCCAATACCCCAGAGCCAATATGGTGACAAAATCGGAATCGGCAGTTCTGATTTGGGCTCGACGAGACTATTTAATCTCAGAACGATCGATCAAAGTGACTTGGAAAGACCGCTGCTCACCACGCCTTTTCACTTTTACCGAGACCTTGTCGCCACTCTTGAAGGACGAGATTCGGGACACGGCCATGCCTTTGGAGTTCACATTTAGTCCTTCGATCGAGGTGATGATGTCGCCCCGGAGAATACCAGCTGCATGGGCAGGAAAGCCTGGATCGGCTCTTTTGACCCGCACACCGCTATTGGCACTGTACCGCAACTTTTGATTCTCAGTCATGTCCTGCAGCTCAACACCGAGGAATCCGACTGCCCTCACACCGCGACTTTGGCCTCTTCTCATGAGCGAGAAACTCTCGGAGAGAACAGGCACAGGTAGTAAGAAAGCACCATAAGGAGCTGGTTCGTAGCGTCCGCCACTTTTCTTGCGCACTTGCAAACGGGGCTGAACAACCATGCCGAGTAACTCGGCGCTGAGGCCAACGACTGCAGCACCACGGTCCGATTGGAACATGCGCAGATCGACCTGAACTACATGAGGATAATAGACCTCGTCGGTCATCTCCAAGGGTGGACTGCGATGCGGAGAACCGACGATTCCACCGGTCATCCAATCACGACGCTTGGCCAGGGCCAACTGCCCGCGATCCACTTGCACATCGATACTCAGGTCAAAGAAAGAGTATGGTTCTTTTCGATTTGGCAGTCGCAAGAGTGCAACACCGGCAGTCTGATCGACTGCAACTAAGCGCGCCACGTCACCAGACTTTTTGCCGCCATCGACGATGACATCGATAAGTGTTCCGGGCTGGTCGTTCACAAACAAAGGAGCCGGAGCCAAAATGTCGCCAGACGAAGAAACGATGATTCCCGAAAGGCGAGTCCGACCACGTCTCATCGAAACTTGGCGCTTCGCCAACTTCTTTTGAATCTCGGTGCAGTTTGCTGTGAAGTACTGAGTTCTGGTGCGGCTGGTGCGGTCGCGTTCTTCACGACTGACAACGATGTTTGGCGCGACACGATCAAACTTGTCGCCGCGCAAAAAGCGCTTCTTGTCCTTAGTGAATTCGTTGATGCGCACAGAGAATGCGCCACGCTCATTCCGCGTTACGGCAGCGTTGATGGCTACTAAACGGCCTTTCAGGTCAAAAAGCCCGCCGCCACTCGATCCTGGTGAGAGAGGCGTGTCGGAAACGATGGTGCCATGAAATTCTTTGTTGCGATCAGCCTTGATCGTCGCGTCAACTTGACGAATCAAGCCGATGGAAACTGTTGGCTGAAAGTCGTGAAAGGCACTCACAGGATGTCCAGCTGCGATGACCCATTGGTGAGATTTCAATCCGTCGGAGTCACCAACAGGAACGGTATTGAGATTGTCTGCATCGATATCAAGCAAAGCCAAATCACCGGCGGAATTGATGCCGAGGACTCTTGCTGCGAAACGTCGGCCGTCTGTGAGCGTAACTGTGACACGACGACCACCCTCAACGACATGAGCGCTGGTGATGATGTGTCCTTCAGCATCGATAATCGTGCCTGAGCCCATGCCATCAGCCGTGTCAACTCGTACAGTTGCGGCGGCGATTCGTTTGATGATTTTGCGAATGCTCTTTTCGAGCTTGTCCGGCTCGGTGTCACGACGGAGCCCGTCTGGACCGTGGGAACCGAAGCCTGTGATTTCAGAATGCGCCGCGGCCGCAGGGCATAGCGCGAAGAGCCCCAATAAGATGGTGCTCATGAAAAGACGTGTTCGACTTAGCCTCATACGTTGCCTCCGAGTATCCGAGTGGTCCGCATGCTACACTGACATGGCCTCGTTGATAAAAGAAAAATCATCTTCTTCAATCCGAGTGGTCTTGCCTGCCGGTGACACAACACATTGTGATTCCTTATCTTGCGAGCGGAATCTGGGGGCAGCTTCCCCTGTCAGCGAAGACCGATAGGATAGGTGCATGAATGCCCAATCGCTAAAAACAATTGCCCTCATGATCGTCCTAAGTATCTTCGCTGGCTGTTCCTCTATGGATTCAGAAAGTGGGCATGAAACTGCAGTTGGGGCAAATGACCCGACTGAAGGAGCTGGGATGGAAGGCCAGCCCATGGCCCAAAAGATGGATCTCAGCCTCATGACCGACCAAGAATTGATCAACTTAGTCATGAGCACTCAGCAAGCAGCCTGGAATCGAGGCGACATTGAAGCCTTTATGGAGGGCTATTGGCGTTCACCCGATCTCTTATTCACCAGTGGCGGGCGTATTCGTCGTGGCTGGCAAGCAACCTTAGACGGTTACAAAGCTGGCTACACCAAGGAAACGATGGGACAACTGGCATTCACCGACCTTGAGGTCGTGATGACGGCCGACAACGAAGCCGTCGTCGTTGGTAAGTGGGCCTTGAGCGGCCTGGAGAAGACTCCCAGCGGTGGCTTCACCTTGGTTTTCCGTAAGTTCTTAGAAGGATGGCGTATCACTCGCGACCATACGACGTCCGACTAATGATCATTACCGGCAGCACGATCTACAACCATTTTAGCCACCCTTGTCTTTATCGCGTCCACCTCGATCTATTTGGTGACAAGGCCGAGCGCTCAAAGCCGAGCGCCGCTGGTCGTTACCTGATGGAGCGCGGCAATCGGCACGAAGTGGATGTCTTCTCACATTTGAAAGAGAAGCATCCGGAAGACTGTATCGAAATCTCTCGTGACCCAGATTTAGGGCATGAGGAAGATATCCAACGACGCATAGAGGCTACAGAAGAGGCGATGCGTTCTGGCGTTCGTTTCATCATGCACGGTTTCTTGACCTCCCAGGCCGGCGATTTCAAAACCGTCATCCCTGGCAAGACCCAGCACGACACAGACTTTTGTTTTCGCGGCGAAACCGACCTCTTAGAACGACGCGACGACCTGCAAAGTGAATTCGGAGACTTTGCCTACGTCGTGGGCGATGTGAAGTCGAGCCGCAATGCCAAGTTCGGCCAGAAGATGCAGGTGGCTTTCTACTCTGCACTCTTAGAGAAATACCAAGGCCTATTCCCACCGACTGGCTTCATCATCACCGGCGATGCCAAACGCGAAGAATTCTCCACCGAAGATCTCAAGTGGATCCTACGACTCTTCCTCGAAGAAGAAATCGCTGAATGTGTCGATGGTGATTCGGTCTCTTTCCATTTTGGCCCACGTTGTCGCTTTTGCCATTGGCGTGGCCATTGCGAAAAGAAGGCTGAGAACACCGATGACCTCAGCCTCGTGCCTGGATGCCGACCAGCAGAGAAACGGGCCCTCGTTGCCGCCGGCATCCCCGACCGCAACGGCTTGATGGCACAAACAGAATCAGACTTGCGCTCATTAGGGCGACGCTACGGCAATCGCTTGGACGGGTTCCGTGATCTCAAGCAGAAGGCTGGTGCGCAACAATTTGGCATGGCCATCATGCGGCAAGACCCGCGTGACACGATGCTGAGCGCAGCCTCTGCTGGCTTAGGTGCACCTTGCATCTTTCGCCATCGCGGCCCCATTCTTCTTGTTGATGCCATTCCGGATCGCTTTCATGGTGATGAGGCCATGTTGGGTTTCTCACTGGTCAGGCCACGAGACCGGGAGGCCGTAGAAGGCTCAATCAGCTTCGTGGCCGCCGACGAACCGGGGCAAAGCGTATCGACTTTGCGCTCAATCTTCGTTGAATTGAATAACAATAATAAGTTGGTTCAGGGCAACTACGAACGAGTCCTCATGGTGTTCGTTGATCCGTCTCTCCCCTATCGATTGCGTCGGCAAGCTGGTTCACTTTGGCAGCAACACGCAAGCGTCCCGACGAGTATCGAGCGACTTCTTTCGGAGTCGGCTATTCTGACGGAAACCGTCGAACGCACCTATCATCTGCCCATCGACTCCTTCGATTTGGGCGGTCTTCAGCAGGTACTCTCGAAACAGAAAGAACGGACGCCTGTCCCTTCGCCACTCGATCTCGATGCTTTGAAAACTTTCTGTCATCGACAAGGTCGCGCCAAGAACCAACATGCGGACGAGGCCTTAGAGAAAATGAACCACATCTTCGCAGACTACGGCATTGATCCAACGACTACACAGCCCAGCGATCCAAGTGACCTCGACGCGATTTTTGTGCGCGAATGGCGCCTCACCAAAGACGACTCATTCGGCCTCCTCATGCAATTCAATTTGCATCAGAGGTTACAGACGGCTCATTCGATCTTGAGGATCATCTCGAGGCTCACACAATGAGCTTCGACATCCGTCCACACATCGAATTCATCGACACCGAATTTCGGCGCCGTTTTCGAAGCGTCATCGACCAGATCACTTTGCCGATTCCCAGACGCGTCGACCAATACACGTGCTGGCCAGGCCTGAAGGTTCTTGACTCGGCCTATGAGACTGGCCGCCTAATACTCGCCTTCAAACGCAATCCGTCAAAGATTCGTGTTGGCGAGTACATCTATGTCAATCCCATGGGAGTCGCCCCCAAAGACGTCATCAGCGGCCCCGAAGGTGTCATTGAATCGATCGACGAAGAAGCTGGCACGCTGACCATCAGACCGGGCTATCAGCAAAAGAGCCGTTTTGGCCAACGCTTTCGTCTCGGCGACATGCTGGTTCTCGACCAAACATTGCCCGCGGCACGCATGAGCCGTGAGATGCCAACGCTTGCCTTACGATTCGTTGGTGGTGAAATGGGATCGAATCCACGTATCAAGCGAATCAGAGAGCTCCTTGAAGGGAATGCTCAAGCCACCCCAACCGAACAACAAGCTCCCGACTTAAGCGCCGACCCAGCTCTCGCACGATTAACCACGATGCAAAGGGTGGCGTTGACGAAAGCCATTACCGAAGACTTGGCGCTCATCCAGGGACCACCTGGGACCGGCAAGACACACGTCTTGGGGCTCATCATCCGCGAATTGGTACGCAGCGGTCTCAAGGTTGCGGTTTGCGCCTTCACCCACCAAGCAATCAACAACGTCCTTCTTGAATGCCTGCAGTACGAGGACATTCCAGATGTGACCAAGATCGGCAATAAGTCGAGTTGGCGCGCCGAGGTCGACTTGCCCAGACTCAAGTTAGTCTCAGGCCCGGGAGTTTTCTTTCGCGCCAAGAAAACCCCTGCGGTGACGGGGCTCACGCAATACGCAGCCTTCCATCCCATCGCACGGCACTTAGAAAAAACCATGCCCGAAGAGATGGAACAAAGGTTTGATGTCCTTATTTTTGATGAGGCATCCCAACTAACCATCCCAGCAGCTTTGATGGCGATGGTTCAATGCAAGCGTTTCATTCTTGCCGGCGATCACAAGCAACTACCACCGGTCGTCTCCACCATGAAAGCTGGCCGCGGGGTGGCAACGAGCATCTTCCAGCACTTGGTTGATCAGGCTGGCCATGAGTCGGTGATGTTGGACGAGAGCTTTCGACTTAATAAAGGTCTGGTCCAATTTCCAAGCCGAGAGTTTTACGGCGGCAAACTGAAGTCAGCACCAGGCGCCCAGGAACGTAAACTGGAATTGGCACCGAACCGTCGTTATTCGGACCTTCTCGCCCCTGACAAGTCGGTGCAACTGGTTCTGGTTCGGCACGAATGCCGTGGCCAAGAGGCGCCAGAAGAAGCGGCTCTGGTGGTCGACATCATCGAAGACGCCATTGACGGTGGCATGGACCCAAAAGAGATTGCCGTCATTGCGCCGCACCGGCGCCAAAATGTTCGCATCCGCGAATTCCTGGCCAAGGTCGGCTTGGCGGAAGAGGGAATCCTCATCGACACCGTCGAGCGTATCCAAGGCCAAGAAAGAGATCTCGTCATTTTAAGCATGACTTTGTCTGACCCAGACATTCTGAATGCCGAAATTGACTTCCTCTACCTGCCAAATCGCTTCAACGTCGCCGCCTCCCGTGCACGACGAAAGCTCTTAGTTGTCGCATCGCCGCGCTTCTTTCGCGCCTTGCCGCGGTCCGAAGCCTTTGACTGCCTTGGGCATGATCCGCTCCCTGACATAAATGTCCTCAAGCGATGGTATTTTGAACACCGTGACGCAGCCATCGATGCCACTGATGCTGCCATGAGTAAGCTTCAGTTGTTGACAAAAGACCACGAGGAAGGACGACGCAAGAACGTATGAACGATCCAAAGGAAAGGATCTATGTCGCCTTTGACACCGAAACCACTGGGCTCAAGCCCCAGCAAGCTAACGTCGTGGAAATCGCGGGCGTTCGGTTTACCGGTGATGGCGATGAAATTTCACGTTTTTCGACGTTCGCCAATCCTGGCGGTCCGATGAGCGCCGAGGTCATCAGTATTCATGGCATCAGCGACGCGATGGTCTCTCGTGCTCCTGATCCAAGCAATGCTTGCCGCCAGTTCGCAAGCTGGTTGCACGAAGATGACATTCTTGTCGCCCACAACGCCGCCTTTGATGTCACATTCATCAGTACAGAGCTCACACGGGGCGGGCACGCAGCCCCTCACAACCGAGTTGTCGATTCGCTGAAACTGACACGCTTGCTTGAACTACCAGTCAAGAACTACAAACTCGCCACTTTGGTCGATCACTTCGGTTTCCCCGAATCCGGCTATCACCGGGCGATGGCCGACTCGCTCTATGTCATGCACTTGGTCACAACTTTGATCAAACAGCATGAGCCCCGCGAATTCGAAGAACTCATGCGGCGCGCCACAACTTCCAGTCATCACGCCACGGCACCAAGCACAGTTGGCTTGGCACCTCGTTTCGCGGCCATTCCTGACGCCATACGTCGTGGAGATGTGCTGAACATGCGTTACGCCGGTGAAAGACCACAGCGAGTTCTGCCACTCACCTTCTGCCAATTCGATAATAACGACTGTCTCATGGCTCAATGCATGACCGACGGTCGCGTTCGGCAGTTCATCTTGAGTGAAATTATCGATTTTTCTGCTGTCGATACTGAGGGACGAAGGCACCAATCCCAATCAGGCAACGGTCGCTAAGACTCTTCCCTGCGCTGTGTTCTGTTTTCGACTGCAATAAGACCCAATTCGAAAACAGTCCTCCAGCTTTCCCGCATTCCAGACGAATAACTTAAAAGCGTATCCTTCGGTAGCGTTACCGCCTCGCGGTTTCGCTACCGTTTTTTTTCACCTCCAAATATGACGGCATCGCATGTTTTCGAAGAAAACCCACTTCGATTGCGTCATTTTAGGCGGCGGCCCCGCTGGCTGTGTGCTGGCCTACACACTCGCAGATTGGGGCAAAAGCGTCTGCCTAATCGAAAAAGGCCGAAGTCCCCATCCATTCCCGATGCAGACCATCGCTGCTGATGCAAAAGCTGTCTTCAAGCGCAATGGAATCATGACCAGCATGCGCGAGGCTGGTCACCTAAGACCCAACAAGCGGATCCTTGTCTGGGGCGACGGAACGCCAGAGTCCATCACTTTCAGCGACAATGAATGTGGCATGCGAGTCGACCGCGAGTTGCTCGACCCAGATTTGCGCAACTTAGCGCGGGCCCGCAAGGTCACAGTCTTGGTCGACGCCAAAGTCACCACGCCACTTCCAGAATACGGGTCGGGAACGGTCACGGTCGTCCAAGATGGCTCGGCATGTGAGATCGAAGCGGACGTCTTTGTCGTCGCCAGTGGTAAAACTCATGATGCCAACCTCCTCCCTCTTGCCCTCGAGCATGTTTCCCCCGCCCTTTTCGCTCTGACCGCCACGATTCATTGCAAAAAGAAGCACAAAGAAATCGATGTTTTAGAAGCAATCGAGAACGGTTGGTTGTCTTGGTTCACTGGCAGTGAAATCGGCCCACAATTCGCTTTGTTCACTAACACGCCGACCCAGGAGTGCCGCGAAGTCATCCGCATGGCCGGAAGATTGCTGCAGAGAAGTCTCAGTGGCGACTTCGCCTTCGAACGCGGCACGGTGCGCTACACCAACGCCACACCACGCTTGGTCTCAACAACTAATGGCGCACTTCTCATCGGCGATGCCTCCTGCACCATCGACCCGCTGCTCGGCCGCGGCATCGAATCGAGCGTTTTATCGGCGGAATCAGCCGCTGTTTGTGTCAACACGATCATCGAAAAACCTGGCCTAAGACTCGAATGCAGACAGCATCTCGTCACTCTGGAAAAGGCCCGATACTTCGAAAACCTATCAACCGCACTTGGCCTCTATTTGCGAGAACCTCGCTATTCAGACATGCCATTTTGGTTAGACCGCCACAGTTTGTGTGACGTTGACTTCAGCTCACCTAATGATCTGGAACTCCCGATGAAACTCCAGGTTGCTTCTGAGGTCGGACGCTTCCCAACACTCCAGCGCTCGGGGAAACTCTTAGAACGAGTGATCGGCATGGGGAAGCCAGGCGGCCCTGTGCACCAAACGACCCTTGGTATTCCCGTTTCAGAGCTTCTTGATTTGGTCTCCGAAAATCACTGGACCGATGATGTTCTGACTCTGGCCAATCACCACCAACATCTCTACGTCCACTCGAAGGCCAAGCTCACGAGAGCACTCTCGGAGCTCTACCGTTTGGGGATCATCGAATCTGCCACCGACAGCAACAAGCCTTCGTCGTAGAAATCTCTAATTGACAATCAAGCGGAATGGTCCATGATTTGGTTCAACACCAGGAGACATGGATATGAGTGAAAAGACAATTTTCCAAAAGATCTTTGACGGCGAAATTCCTTCCGAGATGGCGTACGAAGACGAGCTTTGTGGCGCCTTCTATGACATCGCCCCCCAGGCACCGACCCACATCCTCGTTGTGCCGCGCAAACTCATCCCATCCATTTCTGAAATGGAGGATGGCGATGCGGCCATCGTTGGTCACCTTTTTGAAGTCGCCAAGAAAGTCGCTGAAGACCAAGGTCTCAAGAACGGCTACCGCCTCGTGATCAACAACGGCGTCGACGGCCAGCAATCTGTCCCACACCTTCACGTACACATCCTCGGTGGTCGCAGCATGAGTTGGCCTCCGGGTTAAGCACGTGAGTCGTCAGCAACGATGAGATGTGATGAGAATAATCCGAGAGCGGATTCGAATAGGGTTGCGACACTTGGGAAAGGAGCAAGAGGGGAACCGTCATGGCATTTGATAATTTCACGTACCCCCTCAGCGAACTTTTTCAATACAAGTGGGGCCGCAGGCTCATCCTAATCTCATTGTGGTCGCTGATTCCCTTTAAGAGCGGCTGGACCCTGCCCGCCATCGGCGGCCTCGTCTGCATCATCCTCTTTGCCATCGCCATGGTCACTCTTCACCGATTTGACGATTACTGGGCCGCACTCCCCCCATCAGAAGGCATCCGCCTCAGTACCATTTGCGACAACATCAAAGTCATCTCGCTCTATGGTCTGTTTATCTTCACCGTCATGGGAATTGTTCAGCAATTTTGATGCTCCCGCTAAGGTCTACAAGGGAGTCGACTGCAATCCGCTTGCCCCAGCCTCAATCCCTTCGCCATAGCCGCGAACACAAAGAGCACATGAAAACAGCCGTCACTCTTTGGGAATGACGGCTGTTTTCGAATCACGGGCTCTATGCGCTTTGTCTATCGCTTCTTTGAGATCCGCTCGACTTGTTCAATGTACTTGCGGATGTTGTCACGTTCCTTGATTGACTGAGCACGACGCAAGAGCGGCAACGCTTGATCATACTTCCTTTGGCCCACTAAGATCTGAGCGTGATACACCTTGGCATCAGCCTCGAACTTCTCCAAGTTGGCGGCGCGCTCGTAGTAGAAGATGGCCTTCTCTTTGTTCTCACCACGGCCGTAGTACTTGCCAAGAAGAATCAGCGCCTCACCGTCCAACGGATCAAGCTCGACAATCTTGTGAAGCACACTGACTTCGTCGCCACCGTTGCCCTTGGCCACGGCGATTCGAGCACGAATCTTGAGCAAGTCTTTCTGATCGTTCTTCGCCAGCGTCTTACCGAACACCTTTTCGATCTTATCGATAAGCCTGCCGGCATCATCGAGTGCCGACCGTGCTGCAAGCACTTTAGCGGCACGAATGACACGTTCAGGTTTCCGCTTCTTGTCTTTCGCCATGGCAGCGAGATAGGAATCGACTGCCAAGCCATATAGCTCTTGGTTGACGTAGATGTCACCCAAAAGGTTAAGGCTGCCAGAAGTCGCTGTCCCTAA
>JBLINQ010000166.1:0-10648 GCA_047639315.1 Planctomycetota bacterium | reverse complement strand
CTGTATGTCCACACTGTCCCGGATTGTCTCTAAGTTCTTGATATGAATTCACTTGCAGTCGACATGTTCTTGGCCGTAAAGGTGGATTCTGGCTGTATGCCCAAATTATTTTTCTTGGACCCGCCTGACGGCCTGACGGCCTGACGGCCTGACGGCTTAGTCACGTCCGGAAATGGAGTTACTTCATGAGTGTTCCCACCACCGATGCAGGCAATGTTTTCCGGCTTTGAAAACGTCATGGCGATGTTGGGAATTGGCCGGTACTTAGCCGCCGGATTCCTCGTACTTTGATCCAAATGAAGGCCGGAGCTTTCCGCAGGCTATTCGGCTGGAGTCGGTTTCGGAGCTGTGGTATTCGCGAAACATAGTTCCGCAATGGTGTGAGATCAACATTTCCAATCACCATGTAATTGTGCCCGAAAATTGAGCATCTTTAACGAGTATTCTCAAGTTGTTGACGCGCTAAATCGAGTGCTATAACCTGCTTCTCACAAGGGGCCTATGGAAGTTGGTTTTTCCTAAGATTCACCTTGTCCGTAATTGATTTTGGGCAGGAACAGAGCACACCATGACCGATTCGACTTCTGACAACCACGAGAGTGGGCAAAATGATCGCCGAGATTTTCTGAAGAAGACTGGAGCAGCCATTGTTGCTTCCGCCGCTGCTGCCGAGGCCGGGGCCCAGGAGACGCCGCAAGTAAAGTTCTTGCCCGAAGAACAATGGCGCGACCGTATGAAAGCGCCAGATGATGGCATCAAGTATGGCTGGCTCATCGATACACGGCGTTGCTTCGGTTGTCACGGATGCGAAGTGGCCTGCAAAGCTGAGAATGATGTGCCACTCGGTGACTATATTCGTCAGACCATTTACCACGACCATGAGAAATCAAACGGGCAAATGGCTCGCATCATGGTGCCTATGGCTTGCCAACATTGCGAAGACGCCCCATGTCTAAAGGCATGTCCTTGTGGTGCGCTTCACAAAGGCGCGGGTGGTTCAGTTCAGGTGGACTACGATACTTGCTCTGGGCATTCAGCCTGCAAGGATGCCTGCCCTTACGGAGCGATCTACATCGACCCCGTCGCGAACCAAGCCGTCAAGTGCCACAACTGTACTCATCGCCTCGAAGTTGGCCTCGAGCCAGCATGCACGGTTACGTGCCCGAGCGAGGCGCTCTATTTCGGTGATTTGAATGATCCGAATTCTAAGATCTCCAAAATGCGCAAAGTCATTGACGCTGAAGAGAATGCCGAACGTGGAGTGTTGCGCGAAGACAAGGGTACAAAACCACGCATGGAGTTCATTGTCAGCGATGATTCTCCGATGGCCGAGTGGGAACCTAAGATCCCGAAAGAAGGGCAGAGTTATCACAACGATGCTTACAGCGTCTTCAATTGGGGTGAAGAGAATGGCGGAGAAGGCAAATGAGTTCTCCTGCAAACAACGACGAACGAAGCACTCGGCGTAAGTTCCTCAAATTAGGTGGCTTGTTGGCCGCAGGTTCTTTCTTGGGCGGGTGCTCAGCAACAGAGCAAGAAGAACAACCTGGAGCCGACTACAAGAAACCAAGTCAAGAAGACAACCTTGCGGTCTGGAAGAAGAATGCTGGTAGCCCCTACGCCAAAGGGGCCATCAAGATGCCAGGCATTTGCGAACTTCCCGGCCCATTCAAGAAAACACGATTCCCCGATCCCGACAAATACAAGAACGTCGACAAGATCCATGGCATGTGCCAGCTTTGCTCAACTGTTTGTGGCATCACTGGCTACGTCAAAGATGGACGGATCATCAAGATTGAAGGCAACAAGGCCGACCCCAACACTCAAGGTCGCCTCTGTGCACGTGGCCAAGCCGGGTTGAATCACCAGTATCACCCCGAACGTCTCTTGTATCCAATCAAGCGAGTGGGAAAGCGCGGTGAAGGCAAATGGCGCCGCATTTCATGGGATGACGCTTTGGGCGAAATCGCGACGCGTCTGAAGAAGGTGCGTGACGACGACAAGCACGAAGAGTTCGCTTTTCATCAAGGCCGTAGCCGAAGCAAAGATGCTGTCGCCGGTTTCTTGCGAGCCTTCGGAACCAACACTCAGTTGAATCACCGTGGTTTGTGTTCGGCTGCCCGACGGGCCGCCAACTTGACCTACTTGTTCGAGTCCGACTGGGACTTGGGCGATTACGAGAATTCGAAGTACATCCTGAACTTTGGTTCCAATATCTTCGAAGCTCATCAGGGGCATGTCGCTGGTGCTCTAAGAGTGCAACGCGGAAGGTTTGAGAACGGCGCCAAACTCGTGACCTTCGATGTTCGGATGTCCAACACGGCCGGTAACTCTGACGAATTCTTCATGCCTTCACCGGGCACGGATGGCGCGGTCGCTTTGGCGATGGCTCATACGATCATCAAGGAAAAGTTGGTTGACAAGCAGTTCTTCAAGGACTGGGCCAACTGTACTTTGGATGAACTTTGGGATGAGATCAAAGAGTACACCCCCGAATGGGCTGAAGAGATCTCAACCGTTGCCGCCGTTGATATCGCACGCATCGCGAGGGAGTTTGCGGCCGCGGCCCCAGCTGCCACAACGTTGTGCAACCGAGGCAGCTCGGCACATGTAAATGGCTACTTCAATGATCGAGCTATTTTCTTGTTGAACGTACTCGTAGGCAGTGTGGGAACACCAGGTGGCGTTTGTTGGATGTATACCGGTGGATTCGATTCGGAATTTGCCAAGGTCCCTAAACTCGCACCGAAGCCGAAGACGCCGAGTCTGCTGGCAGATCCACCCGAATTCATCCTGGCGAATCGTTGGAACACGATGCGAGTTGGTGAGATCGTCTACTGGTATCTGATGCAAGAGCGCGCCAAGATCCAGGTGTACATGACTTACAACTTGGATAGTCCACTGACATGGCCTGAGACGGCAGTCACCAGGAACGTCTTCTTGGATGAGGAAAAGATTAACTTCCATGTTTGCGTCAACCCGTTCTTCAATGAGACTGCGAGCTTTGCCGATATGGTTTTGCCGTGGACCACGTTCATGGAACGTTGGGACGTTGATGCCCGTGGTGCCTACAATTTGATTCCTTACATTTCGATGCGCCGTCCCATGGTTGAGCCTTTGGGCGAAGCACGAGACATTCGCGATATTTTCCCTGAACTCGCACGTCGAATTGGCGGGGGAATGGAAGAGTGGTATCCGGAAGATCAGTCGGTCGAAGACTACATGACTGAGTTCGTCTCCAAGGTGCCTTTCGACGACAAGAAATTCAAAGACCCGATGGACTTTTTCAAGAAAGTTGGGGCCTTCGAAGATCCGAAGAAAGAGCGCTACATGGGAACATATCTCGCGCCGCTCAGCGCCGAGGATATGGAAGGTGCCGAAGTCGACGAAAAGACATTGATCATCACCAAGGACGGCAAGGGCATCGGAATCATGCATCGCGGCAAGCCCGTGGTTGGCTTCAAGACACCGAGTCGCAAATTGGAAGTGCGTTCTGACTTCGTGACGAAAGTTGCCAAGAATGAAGACGTGAGTGACATGATTGCCTTGGCGAATTCCAAGGGCAAGAATCGTCCTGCGAGTCACAAACCATACAGCTATGAGTTGTCTCCATGGCCGAAGTACGTTCCAGTCGAAGACCATGCAAACCTTGACGATGACCAACTCGTGATGACTTCCTTCAAATGGAATGTTCACAATCACGGACGCACCGCGAACTTGAAATGGTGTTCAGAAATCGTTCACTCCAATCCGGCATGGATCCACCCAAAGACAGCCAAGAAATTTGGGCTCAAAAGTGGCGATTGGATCGAGCTGACGGGATATCGTTCTAAAGACGTGAACAAGAAGTTGAGCGGTTTGAATCTTGGAGAGGGAGAAACCGGCAAGCTCCAGCTTCCAGTCTTAGTGACAAAAGCAGTCCATCCTCATGCTATTGCGATTTCAAATTCCCTGGGGCACAAGGAATACACCCGCGTTGCCCAGGCACGCAAGAATTCAGAGGTTGGTGAACAGGCTTCGGGCATGGACCTCAAGGGAATGCGTGATGCTGATTGGGAACGAAACATGTGGTGGGAAGACAAATCGGGTGGTGACCACAAGAAGTGGGTTCGCAATACCGGAAACGGTTGGGCGCAAAACAACATCTTGCCGATTTCACCTGACTATATTTCCGGACAGCAAGCGTTCAACGATACCGTCGTTCGTGTCAAAAAGCTTTCATAGCGCAGAAGGACAGTAACCGTTGGAACCAAATACCATGGATCCCCACGAGATCAGCCAATTGCGAGAAATGGGGCGACTCTTGTCGCACCTATATCTTCGTGAAGTTACGGCGGGCTTTATTGAAGAGCTTGATGCCATTGGCGCGAATGAGACACTTCGTGATCTCGGCATCTCTTTGCCCGATGGGCGAGACGCGCAATCAATCGAGCGCCTGGCAACGGAGTACTTCGAGACTCTCGTTGCTCCGAAGGATCTGCCCCCGCCGATTCAGTCCATCGTCATCGGTGGAACCTACGAAGGAGACGCTGCTCGCAGTATGCGTGAAATTGCCAAGGCCGTTGGTGTGACCTTCGACCCGAAGGTGGCGGGCGGCGCTCCGGTAGACCATTTGGGCTCGCAACTGGCACTCTGGTCTGATCTCATGGCGGAAAACCACGAAGTCGCCACTGAATTTGCAGTACGTCACTTGGTGTGGGCGAAGCCTCTCTTGCGTCACCAAGCGGGGGAGAGTTTCTATGGCAACTTAGCCCAGGTGACTCTCAAATTCATCGAAGTGTTAGAGGCTCGCTGATCTGAGCGCTGCCGAAGCACGCGCCTATTTCATTGAGCTACGAATCTCCTTGACCATGCGTTTGACTTCGGCATCGCTCTCTTGTTCGTGACCACCCGACTCGGCGAGCCTGATAGCTTTCTTGGGACTACCCTCCGCCAAGTAAGCGCGCACTGCCCAGACTTTGTAGCGCCAGTATTGCTGGTCTTCCACCAACTTGATTAACTCTTTGTTGCGACCGGCCGCGAGCATTGCGCTCAAGCATGCGGTTGTCCCAAGGAAATAGTCGTCCAGCCTCATGTCGGGTTGGAGCGAAGGACGAGTTTTTGGCAGGAGGCGGTCCGCCCAATCCCAGGCCAAGGTCTGGGAAGCACAAAGATCGCCCCAATGGTCGGTCAGAGATTCGAGCACCAACCCGCGGTCACGCTCATGAGCTTCAAAGAGCTTCTTGAGCAACCACTTCCGTTGTTTCATTTGGATCTCTGCGGTGGCTATAATGGGCACCAGAGTTTTGATCCCTTGGTCGATGACCTGAATGAGCGCTGGTGCAGTGACATCAGCAATCTCGACGGCGGGGGAGATACGTTGGAAGAATAGAACGGCACCGTCGGCAGCAAGGGCTTGGTTCTTTGTTCCGATCTTCTTGATCTCAGCGATAGCCAGTTGGATCTTCTTGATCCCCTGCGGCAGACGGCTACCGACTGCATGTCGGAAGAGTCTGTTCTTGAAGATCCAATTGTGGTGCAGCTGATCCATCTGATTCCCGTCGCCCAAAGGCTCACTTGATTTTGCTGTGCTCGACACCCGTCCGCAGAAGAATACTGACAGATCATGTGTTCTGGACGATAGCGAAGCGTCGACGCACAAAAAAGGTAGGCGTCTCAGGTTGAGACCGCGATGTGGTCTGTTGACCGCTTTCTAAGATAGCGCTTATAAGTAGCTTAGAGTGGGGAGAATGGTTCCTTTGGGCTGGATGGCCCGAATTACCATTCTGATGTACGATCTGATCGCTCCATTTTTCTTGAAATCTTAGGGCCAATTATCGGCCAATCTGCCCATCCGGAGACTCATATGGTCACATGTATCCGACGTTCGCTCGTGCATTGTTGTGCGATTCTTCTCTTCGCGGGCGTCCTATCCATCGGCGTACAAGCCCAGTCAACACTGAGCACAACCCTTGCTGGTGGTACCGTCACGATCGGATCGATGTTTGAAGTCAAGGCACTTACGAATGTCCAAATCGACAGTTTCGATGTGAGATTCGCTTTGATCTCAGTGGGTCTGCCTTCGGTCGTCGAGGTGTGGGCATTGAACTCGACCGGGTCATACGTTGGCGCTAACCAAACGAGCAGCGCGAACTGGACTCAATTGGCTGCGGTTCCGGTAATGGGGGCAATCACGAGTCCCTTCGCCCTGAATTTGAACCTTGGTTTCATGATTCCGGCCGGGGTGGTTCAGTCATTCTACATCACTCTCAATAACTCAGGCCTCCGCCTGGAAGACACGCCTGGAACAGCCGCGGGCACACTCTTCGCCGGCAATTCTGATATTCAGTTCTTTGAAGGCCATGATGGCTTGCACTTCAATGCGACGATGAGCCCCCAGGTCTGGAATGGCAACATTCACTATACGACGCTGGCGACTGTAACGGATGACGTCTCGATTGATTCGCTCACCATGCCGACAAGTAATGCCATTGATTGTGGGCTCGGCACAGCGGCCGATTCAGTGACGGTTTCCGTACGTAATCGTGGGACTAACTCGATCCCTATCGGTGCTGTTTTGCAAGTCACATACCAAGTGGATGCCATGCCGCCAGTCTTCGAATTCATAGTGACGACCGCTGTTTTCAATACCGGCGATGTGCTGCTGCACACGTTTGCTCCGACGGTCGATATGTCCACGCCTGGGATCAGGACGCTCGTTGGAACGGTTCTTCATGCCGGAGACTTGGAACCGTCAAACGATACAATCACAGAACAAATCGGAAGTGGTGGCGAACTGCGGGTCACGTCCTACCCCTATGTCGAGAACTTTGACCTATTCGGTGGCCCAGCTACAACGGAACCACCTTACGGCTTCAATAACTCGGCTTCCGATGCTTCCGGCCCCAACTCGGATTGGGTTATTCGCGATGATCCCACACCAAGTTTAGGCGTTGGCCCAGCTGCCGACCACACTACTGGAGTAGCTGGAACTGGTGGTTTTGCCTACTGCGATGGGGATGGCGTCTATGCCAACGTCGCTTTGCGCTCACCATGTTTTGATCTAACCGGCATGTTGAATCCAACTGCTACGTTTTGGGTTCATTCGGATAGCACGGCATCGCCCGGGTTCTTCAATACTTTGACGATGAATGCTGTGAGTTATCCTTCTGGGACTGTCACGACGAACATTATCCCATCAATTGGACATTTGGGGACGGGATGGACAAGGCAGCAAATCAATCTCAGTGCCTTTATTGGACAAGTTGTTCAGCTGGTCATGAAGGTCAATTCGACCTCCGCCGGCCCGAATCACGACATCGCCATCGACGACTTTTCGGTGAGTGATCTCCAACCAACACCAGGTCAGGCTCCACAGCCCGGATTGGCTGTTCTTGATATTAACGGGCCCTTGAACGCGAATGGCGAACCATTGCAATTCGGTTTCGGTGGTCCTTACTTCAAGGCCCTAACCGCTGGTGAAACGATGTTGATCAATATTGAAGCGACACCAATGCAGGTCATCGTCTTGTTTGCTGGCGCACTGAACCCAGTGGCTGCGACCTTCCCGGGTTCCGGAACGGTCGATATTGGCGGGCCAGTCAACCCGATGAATGGTATCCCATCCGGAATTTCTGTGCTGGCCGATGGCGCGATTCCGTTTGGCTTGGATTCTTTCTTTAGAACCGCTGCGAACGGGCTCTTTGATTTTGGAATCACGGTTCCGATCTTCCCACCAGGGATCAAGGTTGCCTTCCAGGTGGCGATCTCCTCCTCGCCGGGAATTCCGATCAAGCTGTCCAACTGCGTTGAAGTAGCTTTCTAATAAACCATAGAACTCGCTAAGAAAAAACGGCCGCGAAAGTCATCAGACTTTCGCGGCCGATTTGTTTTGCAAGTGCCAAAAAATCAGACCCTACTGGTCTTGGTCTGTTGTCTTGCTTTCGAGATTCTTGACCAACTGCTTGGCCTTCTCAATCGCTTTGTCACCGTCGTGACCAATGTAATGGATGCGCATTTCTTCATCGAGAATGACCATCGTTGGCCAGCCGCGCACGGACCAAGCCGATGAGATCGACTTCGTGGCACCTTCCGGCTGGTTTTGGAAAGAACGCCAGTTGAGGTCCTTCTCCTTGACGATTGTGCGGATTTCTTCGAGGTCTTTGTCTGAGTTAACACCGACGAGAGCGAATGGACGATTCTTCATTTCATTCACGAGCGACCGCTCGTGATCATAGAGAGCACGGCAGGGTCCTCACCAATCGCCCCAGAAGTCAAGCATGATGACCTTGCCCTTGTAGTCGGACAATTTGAATGCTGTTCCGTCGAGGTCGACACCCGCGATATCAGGAGCAACTTTGCCGGCTACGACGTTTTCACGTCCTGAGATGATAGCTTTGACTTCGGCTAACATGTCAGCGTTTTCTGATGTCTTGGCAGCGGCGAGTGCTTTGGCTTTGGCATCGTTGTATTCAGCAGAACCAATCTTGCCATCTTCAAGAGCAGGGCGGAGCGGTTGGAGAATGGCAGCACCACGAATGGAAGCGTGGGGGCTATCCTTGGCGATTGTGGCCAGGTAGCCATTGACGGCTTCTTTTCCCAACAGCCGAGAGGCGTAGAAAAGGCTTTGGACCACTTCAGCAAGCTTCTCGCTCTTGATGTGCTCTGTCGTCAAAGCAGTGGCGGCAGCAGACGCGGCGTCCTTATTTTGCGAACTACCTGCGAGTTGGAGCACCATGGCATGGAATTGAATGGCGTCGTCCTGACCCTTGTATTCAACGGCGCCAGCTTGAAGCTTCTTGAGCGCATTGACAAAGATCTCTTTTGGCGGAGCCATGCGCATCGCAGGCATGGATGGGACATCTTTGCCCTCGGCTTTTGCCTTCTCAGCGGCATCCACGGCCTTTTTCATTTTCTCTTGTTCGGACTTCTGCCAATCCTGGTAGGACTTGGTGAGGTCCTCCATGATCGTCTTAAATTTCGCTTCGGCCGTTGGTTTCTTGGTCTCTTCCTGTGCCGGCAACAAGACTGTTGCGGTGAGGAGGAGAGACAGAACCAGCAGGCTCATCAATGTCTTATGCACGATTGTGCCTCCAGATACCGGGTTTGTTGGTCCACTTGGACCAAAAAGTGAACTCCTAATCTCTTTATAGCAAAGAATCGGAGTCGAGCGAGCGTTACGGGTGGGCAGGCTGAGGACTCCCTTTTTTCTCAGCTAAACTGAGATCTGTTGGCCTGCCCTAACCAAGCGCGCGATTTCTCCCAATTTCACACCTTCCGGGGCGGCTAAGAAGTCGGCGTCGCCATTCAATCGAAAGAGAATAGCGTCGTGTAAGAACGCCGGTTCTTTGTTGGCGGAAATTTGGCATGGTTGATCGCTCAATGAACATCACATCTTCTTCATTGATTGACGTCCTTTGGCCAACGGATTAGGCTCTCAGCTTAGAGTCTGCATATTCGTATTGGGTGTGACTTCTTTTGAACAAACCATCAGAATTCAGCTTGGACATGGCGATTCGGACGATCCTCGAGAAAGGTTCCTCCTCACTTGGTGATGAGTTCTTTCATGTCATGGCCAAAGAACTAGCGCAGATCCTCAACGCCGACTTTACGCTCATCGGAACTCTCTCTGAATCCGATGAGGGCCTAATCGATACCGTCAGTTTCTGCGCCCATGGCGAACAACAATCGAACTTCGGTTATGAGTTGGCAGGCACTCCTTGCGATGAAGTCATTGGCCACAAAATTTGTCATTTCCCCGAGGGGGTGGCCGATCTCTTTCCTGAAGATCTCATGCTTGCCGACAACGGCATCGAGGGATATGTCGGGGTTCCGCTCTTTGACACAAGGGGGAAGCCACTTGGCCTCATGGCAGCTCTTTATTGCGAGCCTATCGAAAACGAAGAATTCCCCAGTGCTGTCATGTTTGTTTTCGCCCAGCGTATTGCCGCGGAAATTGAACGACTGGCTCTGGCGGCCGAACGTCGGCAATTTGAAACACAAATGTCGCACACTCAGAAGTTGGAGAGCATAGGCGTCATGGCCGGTGGAATTGCCGATGACTTCAATAACCTCCTCTGTGGAATTCTCGGGAGTGCTGATCTTGTTGCCCACAAGATTGGTGAAGATCACGAAGCCAACGAAAACTTGCAGATGATCACCAAGACAGCTCAAAGCGCATCGGAATTATGCAGCCCAATTTTGGCATATTCAGGTAAGGGCCGATGTGCCATTGAACCGCTCAACGCGACCGTTGTTCTTGAAGAGATGTCTGACCTGCTGGAAATGTCTGTTTCGAACAATGTGAGGATCGTACGCGCCCTTGATAATGCCTTGCCAAGGATCGAAGCGGATCGCTCCCAGATTCAGCAGATCATTTTCAATTTGGTTGTGAATGGCTCAGAGGCCATTGGCGAAGATTCTGGAACGATCACGATTGTAACTGGTGCCATGGATTGCTCGGCTGAATATCTCAGTACTACTTATCTCGAAGAAGGAGCGGTCGAAGGCTCTTATGTGTTTGTCGAGATATCAGATACAGGAAGCGGTTTAGAACAACAGGCGTTAGAACGACTCTTTGACCCGTTCTTTACCACGAAGTTGACCGGCAGGGGGTTAGGCCTCGCTGCGACTCTCGAAATCATTCGTGGGCACAAAGGCAGCATCAAGG
>JBLINQ010000165.1:0-10772 GCA_047639315.1 Planctomycetota bacterium | reverse complement strand
AGGGTAAAGACCTCATCTGCATCTATGTCTCAGTTGGCCAAAAGATGTCAACTGTGAAGAGTGTGCAGGAGACCCTCGAGAAGAACGGTGCGATGGATTACACCATCATCGTAAACGCACCTGCTTCTGAGAGTGCTGCTATGCAGTGGTTGGCACCCTTTACTGGTTGCGCCATGGGCGAGTATTACCGCGACCGCGGCATGCACGCTTTGGTCATCTACGATGACCTTTACAAGCATGCTATGGCTTGGCGTGAAGTTTCCCTGCTCCTTCGTCGACCACCTGGACGCGAAGCCTTCCCAGGTGACGTTTTCGCTCTCCATAGCCGCTTGCTCGAACGTGCTGCGAAATTGGCTGACGATGCACACGTGCAAAACCCAGCTCAATACAAAGCGGGCGCAGGTTCTTTGACCGCGCTTCCAATCGTTGAAATTCAACAAGGTGACGTGACGGCCTACATCCCGACGAACGTCATTTCGATTACGGATGGCCAGATCTACCTTGAGTCTGACTTGTTCAACGCAGGTATTCGTCCTGCTGTGAACGTTGGTTTGTCCGTGTCCCGTGTTGGTGGTTCAGCTCAGATCAAAGCGATGAAAAAAGTCGCCGGTCAGCTGCGCTTGGAAATGGCTCAGTTCCGCGAACTGGCTGCCTTTACCCAATTCGCATCGGACCTTGACGCTGCAACACTTGCTCAGCTGACTCGTGGCCAGCGTCTGGTCGAAGTCTTGAAGCAACCACAGTACGCACCGTTGCCGGTAGAAGATCAGATCTTCATGATCTACGCTGGTACCAATAAGTACTTGGATGACGTGCCAAGTGACAAGGTCAAGTCGTTCCAGGGCGAATTCCTCGCATTCATGCGAGATCGTCACCCTGCGATCGGTGAAGCCATCACCAGCACCGGTAAGCTTGAAAAAGAGCAAATCGACGGCATCAAGGCGGCCTTGGATGAGTTCAAAGTGACCTTCTCGGCTTGAGGTAATCAACAGTGAAGGGTGTAAAAGAACTAAAAGCACGGCTCGGCAGTATCAGTGGCATCAAAAAGGTCACGAGTACGATGGAGCTTGTTGCGACAGCTAAGATGAAGAAGCTACAGGAGCGTGCTCTCGCGAGTCGCCCCTACGCTGAGAGCATCAAAGCCATGATGGCACAAGTGGCGGCCTTCGCGCCTGCTGATGTGTCGCCGCTCTTACGTCAACCTGAAGAGGTGACGCGTGAGTGCGTGATCGTGGTGGCTGCCGACAAGGGCCTGTGCGGAGCATTCAACGCCAACATTTTGCGGGTTGCAGTGAACTATATCGCTGACCGCCAAAATGACGGAGTTGAAATCGAGACCTACACCTTTGGCAAACGTGCCACTGGTACTATGGAAAAACTCGGTTTCATGTCTGCTGGCAAGTGCGAAACGAAGTTGGAGTTGGTTTCTTACATGGAAATCGCCTTGGCAATGCGCGAGCTTGGAGAGCGCTTTGTTAACGACGACATCCAAAAAGTCACCCTCATTTCGACGAAGTTCAAGAGTGTTGTTTCCTTCCTCCCAACTGTCGAGGCCATGTTGCCTTTGACAGAAGAAGAGAGTGAAGAGACAACGAAAGAAGACAGCGGTTCGGCGGATGAACTTGATTACATCATGGAGCCATCCCCCGAAACGATCATGAAGCGTCTGATCCCCAAGACTTTGGAGATCAAGCTCTTCAGTGGAGTATTAGAATCTTTGGCTTCTGAGTTCGCGTCGCGCCGCGTCGCAATGAAGAATGCTACGGATTCGGCTTCGGACATGATTGACGACTTGAGACGCGAATATAATAAGGCGCGTCAGTCGGGAATCACCGGAGAATTGTTGGAAATCATCGCCGGCGCTGAAGCCCTCAACGGCTAAGCGATCGGAAGTCTGAAAGCGGAAGCGAAAGGAGTAGATTCGTGAATATCGGCAAGGTACACGAAATCGTAGGTGTGGTCGTCGACGTCAAGTTCGAGCCTGGTCAACTGCCTGCGATCTACAACGCCCTCGAGGTTGAATGCGAAGGTGCCACAACCGTTCTTGAAGTGCAGCAGCACTTGGGGAATGACGTTGTTCGCACGGTCGCTATGTCTACGACGGACGGCATGATCCGTGGTTCCGATGTCAAAGACACAGGTGCCCCGATTACAGTTCCAGTTGGTGAAGACGCGCTTGGTCGTGTCTATAACTTGCTTGGGCAACCACTGGATGACGGCGCACCGCCAACAGGTCTGCGCTGGCCAATCCATCGTCCAGCTCCGTCTTTTGAATCACAAAAGACAGTGAGTGAGACTTTCGCAACGGGCATTAAGGTCATTGACCTGATGGTGCCTTTCGCGAAGGGTGGCAAGATCGGTCTACTTGGTGGTGCTGGTGTAGGTAAAACCGTTCTTATCCAAGAGCTGATTGCTGTTACCGCTAAGGAACACAAAGGCTACTCGGCATTCGCTGGTGTGGGTGAACGTACTCGTGAGGGTAATGACCTTTACTTGGAAATGAAGGAAGCCAACGTGTTGCCTTCGACCGCATTGGTCTTCGGTCAGATGAACGAACCACCTGGTGCTCGTCTCCGTGTTGCGCTTTCAGCGTTGACCATGTGCGAGTACTTCCGCGATGAAATGGGTAAAGACGTTCTCTTGTTCGTCGATAACATTTTCCGCTTCGTTCAAGCCGGTTCAGAAGTGTCTGCGCTTCTTGGGCGTATGCCATCCGCTGTGGGTTACCAGCCAACGCTGAACTCAGAGATGGGTGCTCTACAGGAACGCATTACAACCACGGACAAGGGATCGATTACTTCGATGCAGGCTGTTTATGTGCCTGCTGATGATTATACCGATCCGGCTCCTGTTGCGACCTTCCCGCATCTTGATGCGACAGTTGCTCTTGAGCGCTCCTTGGCTGAGCTCGGAATTTATCCAGCTGTGGATCCTTTGGTTTCAACTTCACGTCAGCTGTCACCAGAGTTTGTTGGTGATGAGCACTACGAAGTTGCCCGTGCGGTGCAGAGTATTCTGCAGCGCTACAAGGAACTGAAAGACATCATCGCGATTCTCGGCATGGAAGAGCTTTCGGACGACGACAAAACTACGGTTTACCGTGCTCGTCGTATTCAGAAGTTCTTGGCCCAGCCATTCGCGGTTGCTGAGCAGTTCACTGGACAGCCGGGTATCTTCGTTCAGATTGAAGACACTGTGCGTTCCTTCAAGGAAATCCTCGAAGGCAAGCATGACGACCTTCCTGAAGATGCGTTCTACATGGTCGGTACCATCGAAGACGTCATCGAAAAGGCCAAGAAGATTCAAGGCGAGAACTAGTTCTCTTAGCGAACGAGGTGAGTCGTGTCCGGAACATCGTTTAACATCGAAATCGTCACTCCAGAGAAGGAGATCTATCGCGGTGAAGCCACCGAGATGGTCTTGCCTGCTTCTGACGGGTTGATGGGCATCTTGCCTAATCACGCCCCGATCGTCGCAGCTTTGGATGTCGGTCGTGTGTCGGTGAAGCGTGTGGATGGCGGCCAAGATCTGATGATGATCTCGGACGGCTTCTTTGAAATGGCCAACAACTCGGCCCGTATCTTGGCTGACGTCGGCGAGCGCCGTGAAGACATCGATGTCGAACGCGCCCGTCGTGCCGAAGAGCGAGCTCGGAAGCGGTTGGCCATGAAGGCGGGCGATAAGTCTCACGACATTGATTATATCCGTGTCGAACGATCACTTCAGAGAGCCATTTGGCGCCTCCAGATCGCAAGCGGCGAAAACCAGTAGGTCAGTTCTCTCAAAGTATAGGCCCTCGGAGACCTTTGGTTTCCGAGGGCTTACTTTTTGCCCTCAGGTTTAGACCGTCTCCGGTGACCGCTTCAAGGTGGACGGAGAATGTCGCTTGGCCCTAAACAACTCTCATTTATCCCAAGATCAGGCGCGGCCCCGTTGATATATTTGGCCCCAAGGTTTTGATCTGACTATCGAGGTAAGAAGCTATGAAACTTCAACGAACTCATAATTGCGGCGAATTGCGTCCCGAACATGTCGGCGAAGAAGTGATCCTGAATGGATGGGTCATGAGTTGTCGTAATCACGGTGGCTTGCTGTTCGTTGATATGCGTGACCGTTACGGCATCACTCAAGTTCGACTCGATCCAGAAAAAACCATCGGCGCTGAAGAGTTCAAGAGCGAGACCGTCATTGCCGTGAAGGGCAAGGTCAGTGGGCGCCCTGATGCAAACATCAATAAGAAGCGCGCGACTGGGGCCGTTGAGGTTTTGGCCACCGAATGCGAGCTCTTGGGCCCATGCAAGACACCACCTTTTGAAGTGGTCGAAGAAATTGAAACGCGGGAAGAACTTCGCCTCGAATATCGCTACTTGGATATGCGACGCGAAACGTTGACCAAAGCAATCGTGTTCCGTAGCAATCTGGCCCAAAAGATCCGCGAGGTCTTTCACAGCGAGTCATTTGTCGAAGTCGAAACACCCATGTTAATGAAGACGACACCGGAAGGCGCCCGCGACTTTGTCGTGCCTTCGCGGCTTCATCACGGCGACGTCTACGCTCTGCCACAATCTCCGCAACTCTTTAAGCAAACACTGATGGTCAGCGGCTTGGATCGCTACTTCCAGATTTGCAAGTGCATGCGCGATGAAGACCTTCGTGCTGACCGCCAACCAGAATTCACTCAGCTTGACATGGAGATGTCTTTCGTCGAACCCGACGACGTCTTCGCAGTCATCGAGAAGACCATCAACACGGTTTACAAAGACCTGTTGGGGGTAGAGTTGCCATCTGCATTTCCGCGGATCACTTATCACGAAGCCATGAGGCGCTTCGGTATCGATAAACCAGACACGCGCTTCGGTTTGGAATTGACTGATGTCTCAGAAGTGGCCGCAACTTGTGGATTCAAGGTGTTCTCCGATGCCGTTGGGCCGAAGGGCAGTGTTCGCTGTATCAATGTGCCAGGCGGCGCATCCTTAGGTCGCAAGAAGATTGATCGTCTTGAGAAGGTGGCAAAAGAATACGGCGCTCATGGCTTGGCTTGGGTCAAGATCAAAGAGGACGGATTCCAAGGACCCGTCGGCAAGTTCCTCGCCGAAGAAGAGGTCCGAGCCATGATGGCTTTGGCCGGTGCCGACGTTGGTGACTTGATGCTCTTCGGGGCAGGGGATAACCGCACCGTCTTCGCTGCACTTGCGAATGTGCGTTTGGCGCTGGGACGAGAACTGGAATTGATTGACGAGTCGAAGACAGACGTCCTCTGGGTCGTTGACTTTCCCTTGTTTGAGTATGACGAGGACTTTGGTGGTTGGACGTCCATGCATCACATGTTCTCCATGCCCCAAGAAGACCTTCCTGAGTCGGCGCACGCTGACCTCGACAAGATTCTTGGCAAGCAATACGACTTAGTCATGAACGGCAACGAGCTCGGATCTGGCAGTGTTCGTATTCATCGCCCCGAGGTTCAACGGAAGATCTTCGAACTTCTCGGCATGTCAAATGAAGAGGCCG
Organism: Planctomycetota bacterium; assembly: GCA_047639315.1. Lineage (GTDB taxonomy): Bacteria > Planctomycetota > DRQF01 > S139-23. The sequence continues at coordinate 5,264 of JBLINQ010000165.1, read as the reverse complement.
AGGCAAAGTTTGGTTGGTTCCTACGGGCCTTGGAGTATGGCGCGCCTCCCCATGGTGGTATCGCTCTCGGCTTGGATCGGCTCGTGATGGTCATGCTAGGTTATGACAATATTCGCGATGTCATCGCCTTCCCGAAGAATTCGAACGGCGTCTGCCCAATGACGGGGTCGCCGTCACCAGCCCTCGGAGATACTTTCGAGGCGGTTGGTCTGCAGAGAATTGAGACCGAATCGGAAGAGCCTGCAGAAGAATAGGCGAAATGGCCCGAGACAAAAAACTCGGGCCACACTCGGCCTTGTTCTTCTAAGTTCTTTTATCTGAATGATTTATGAACTTTGCTCCGGTTTGACTACCTCATGGCGATCTGCTACAAAGTCCTGCAATGTTGCGCTCTCCAGGCAGAGTCCGTCTACGGATTAGGCTCCGATTGCGTAAACCCTGGTTAGCAAAGTAGTTAGAGACGAGAGAATAGTCGTGGACGGCGCGAAAATCGAGACAAACAAGATGGTAACGGTGACACTCCCGGACGGCTCCGAGCGTCAGGTGGCTACCGGTACAACCATCGTCGATTTTGCCGCGAGCATCGGAGCTGGCCTGGCCAAGGCAACTTTGGGTGCTCAGCTCGACGGATCTAAGGAGATCGTCGATCTCCGTAGCCCTCTTACACAAGACTGCGCGATCGAGATTGTCACCACGAAATCGAAGGCTGGCTTGCATGTGATTCGTCACTCCGCATCCCACATCATGGCTGATGCGATTTGCCGGCTGTGGCCAGATTGCAAGCTCTCTATTGGTCCATCGACCGATCAGGGTTTCTACTACGACATTGATCTTGAACACAAAATCACTGAGGCCGACCTTCGCAAGATCGAAGAGTCGATGGCCAAGGTGATCAAAGAGAACACTCCCTTCGAGAAGCACGTCGTTGATCGTGATGACAGCATTGAGAAGTACCGGGGTGCTGGCGAGATTTACAAAGTCGAGCTCATCGAAGGATTCGATCCGAACGATGAAGTCTCGGTCTACCGTCATGGATCGACGCAGTTCGAAGATCTATGTCGGGGTCCTCATGTGCCGAGCACAGGACACATCAAAGCTTTCAAGTTGATGAAGGTTGCGGGCTCTTACTGGCGTGGTGATGAAAACCGCCAAGTATTGCAACGCATCTATGGGACAGCCTTCGCTTCGAAGAAGGAATTGAACCTCCACTTGGAGCGCCTGGAAGAAGCGAAGAAACGTGACCATCGTAAGTTGGGCAAAGAGCTGGGACTATTCATGTTCCATCCGTCTTCCCCTGCGACACCGTTCTTCTTGCCGAAGGGCACAGTGATCTACAACGCGCTGCAGAGCTTCATGCGTGGCTTGTACGAAGAGTACGGCTACGATGAAGTCATCACGCCACAAATTCTCGATGTCGAGTTGTGGAAGCGTTCCGGGCACTGGGACAAGTACAAAGAGAACATGTTCTTCACGTCCTTCGATAAAGCAGAGTATGGCGTCAAACCCATGAACTGCCCGACTCATGCTTTGATCTATGGATCGGCGTTGAAGAGTTATCGAGAATTGCCAATTCGTTTGGCAGACTTCGGACGTCTCCATCGTTACGAGCGGTCTGGTGTCACGGCTGGTTTGACACGCGTGCGTTCATTCTGCCAAGACGACGCCCATGTGTTCTGCCGTGAAGATCAGGTCGGCGAAGAGATCGCCCAAGTGATCAAGATGTTGAATGAAGTCTATGCAGTCTTCGGGTTCGAAAAAGTCTTGGTCTATCTCTCAACTCGCCCTGAAATGAGCGTGGGTTCTGATGAGGTATGGGAGCAAGCCGAGAAAGATCTGCGCAAGGCTCTTGCCGACAACAACATTGATTATCAAGTCAATGAAGGGGATGGCGCCTTCTATGGTCCCAAGATCGACTTTGTCGTCTTGGACGCCCTGGAGCGGGAATGGCAGTTGGGTACGGTTCAACTCGATTTCAACATGCCTGAGCGTTTCAATCTCGAATACGTGAACAGTGGCGACGGCAAGTCAAGGCCGGTCATGATTCATCGAGCGATCCTCGGTTCTCTTGAACGATTCATGGGCATCTTGATCGAGCACTTTGGGGGCAACTTCCCTCTGTGGCTGGCCCCAGTTCAGGTCCGAGTTTTAAATATCAGTGATAGTCAAAAAGACTTCGCTGAAGGAGTCGTCAAGACTTTGCGAGAGAAGGGGATTCGTGTTGATGCCGACTATGGCAACACACGGGTCGGGAGCAAGATTCGTGATGCCAGAAACGCACGCTTGCCCTTCATCGCTGTGATTGGCGATCGCGAAAAAGAAAACAACGAAGTCGCGGTTCAAGCCTTTGGTGGCGTTGACCTCGGCACCAGTTCAGTAGATGATTTTAGTCTCATGCTGCAGAAGAAGATCGCAGCACGAGAAGTTTAGTTGCGAGTTTGTTCGCTATTGAAGGAGAGCCGATGATTCTGGAGTGTAATTCTTGAGACGCCGTCAAATGAGGGGTCCACCCCCTGCGCCAAGGCAACGTATTAATCGCATGATTCGAGTATCACCTTTACGGGTGATTGGCGCCGACGGCGAACTTGTTGGAGTTGTCTCACGGGACCAAGCGTTGGACTTGGCACGAGAAGCGAATCTTGACTTAGTCGAGATTTCTCCCGATGCCCAACCACCCGTCTGCAAGTTGATGGACTATGGCCGATTTAAGTATGAGGCCAAGAAGAAGGCTCAGAAAGCCAAGTCCAAGCAACATAAAGTGCAAGTGAAGGAAATTCGGTTCCGACCGAAGACCGACACCCACGATGTTGAGACTAAGGTCAACAAAGCTCGGAAGTTCCTCGGGGACGGCGACAAAGTACAATTCACTGTGATCTTTCGAGGTCGAGAAGTGACTCACCCAGAGATCCCAATGGCGATTCTCAAGGGTGTCGTCGAAGAACTCGGTGACATTTGCAAAGTAGAACGACAGCCTAAAATTGAAGGCCGTCGTATGACGATGATCGTGTCTCCTGTCAGCAAAAAGTAGCTGATGGGGCATGAGAGATTAGCTCGCTCGAAGCGAGTTGATCTATTGGATAGAAAGGATTGATTATGCCGAAGATGAAAACGAACCGCTCCGCAAGGAAGCGGTATAAGTTGACCAAATCTGGCAAGGTCCGTCGCTATCGCGCTTTTAAAAGCCATATGCGTCAGACTAAGTCATCAAAGCGTAAGCGGGCGCTTCGCCGTCCACTTATTATGGCTGAGGGTGATGCCCGGGTCGCACGTGAAATGATTGGTAAGCGCAAGCGCTGATCGATTTCGTTTTGTGGGGCTACGATCAAGGATCAAGGTCCCGGGATGTTTGTGTCCTGAAACGACAAGCCCGTCACACAGATGACGGATAGGAGTTTAGAGCAATGAGAGTTACAAACGCCGTACCACGGCATAAGCGCAAAAAGCGCATCATGAAACGAGCGAAGGGTTTCCGCGGCGGGCGCGGTGTACTTCTTCGTTCAGCTAAAGAGGCTATCATCCGCGCGGATGTTTACGCCTACCGTGACCGTAAGACGAGGAAACGTGAGTTCCGCCGTCTATGGATCACCAGAATTTCAGCTGCTGCCAGAATGAATGGATTGAGCTACAGCCAATTCATCAATGGTTTGCTCAAGGCAGAAGTTTCCCTTGATCGTAAACAACTTGCTGAGATCGCTGTCAGTGATCCGCAAGGATTTACGAGCTTGGTTGAAACTGCCAAGGCTGCGCTCTGAGAAATCGGATAAGATGAAGAGGCCTGGCAGCAATCAATCTGCCAGGCCTCTTTTTTTGTTCGTGCCACTCTGTAATGACGGGGTGGCACAGTGGCTAAGCGACTCATACTTGTTGCTTTAAGCCGATGAGACGGGACTGTACGGGTTAGAACGAGAGAATCATGAAGCCCATCGAAGACATGAGAGAACAGGCACTCAAGGAATTGGGTGTAACATCTGACGCAGCTGGATTAGAGTCCTGGCGCATTACTTACCTCGGTAAGAAAGGCCCGGTTCAAGACTTGATGAAGCAACTAAAGGACTTGCCCAAAGAAGCGAAGCCGCTCTTCGGGCAATTAGTCAATCAGTTGAAGAACGAGCTGAAAGAGGCTCACGCCGCAGCGAAAGATAAATTTGGTACTGCAGCACCGAAAGGTGGTAAACAGGCCGACCTAACTCTCCCTGGTATCGAACCGTTGATTGGTTCTCGCCATCCCATCACTCAGATGATGGACCAAATGATCTCATGCATGACGTCACTCGGATTCGAAGTCGCAGAAGGCCCGGAAGTTGAGGACGAGGTCCACAACTTCAATGCGCTGAACATTCCTGCGAATCACCCGGCTCGTTCGGAAGCAGATAATTTCTATCTGTCAGATGATCAACTGCTGAGAAGCCAAACCTCGACGGTCCAGATTCGAGTGATGGAAAAACGCAAGCCGCCACTACGTATCATTGCCCCTGGTCGCGTTTACCGTCCAGACACAGTCGATGCCAGCCATCACTATATGTTTCACCAGATCGAAGGGCTTGCCGTCGATCGTGGTTTGACGATGCAAGATATGAAGAGCACGCTGATCCAGTTCTTTGCCGGCCTCTTTGGTGAAGACTTGGAAATCAGGTTGCGTCCCAACTTCTTCCCATTCACCGAGCCCAGTGCCGAAGTCGATGTCGCGTGCCCGTTCTGCAAGGGTTCCGGTTGTTCGACTTGCCAGCAAAAAGGTTGGATCGAAATGGGAGGTTGCGGCATGGTCGACCCGAACGTCTTCCGCGCTGTCGGCTATGACCCTGAAGAATACACTGGCTTTGCTTTCGGTCTTGGGATCGAGCGCATGGCCATGCGGCAATTTGGGATTCCAGATATTCGTTACCTGACGGAAAACGATACCCGTTTCCTCAGTCAATTTCTGTGATCGCCACTGAGCTCAATGCAAAGTGAATTGCCCACGACCAAACAACGAAGAGAATGAAGGACCGCTGCAATGAAGGCGACCTACAATTGGATCAAAGAATACGTCCCTGAATTCGACGGTGACATCCGTGAGATGTGCGAACGTTTCACCATGTCAGGAACGGAAGTCGAGTTCTTTGAGAAAGCTGGCGACGACTACATGATCGAATTGACGGTGACGTCGAATCGTGTTGACTGTCTCGGCATGCTGGGCTTAGCGCGCGATTTTTCTGCGGCCACAGGTAAGCCCCTGGTGAAGCCAAGTCTGACTGCGCCGACTTCGAATGACGAGGCGAAAGATGTCT
>JBLINQ010000164.1:0-11114 GCA_047639315.1 Planctomycetota bacterium | reverse complement strand
ATTTTGTCACCAGCAATCGAGCTTTTGTTAACGACAAGAGCATCGATAACAACGCCGCCAAAAAGACCTTGAATTAGTGCTACGCCATCTGTGCAATGATGGACTTCTTCCGAATCAGTAAACAACATGATTGAGCTCGCTCTCGTTTTTTAGCCGGCGTCCACGACATTGATTTCTAAGATGCCATCAATCTGGCGAATCTCTGCCAACACACTTGCGGGTGGAAGTTCGTCTAAGTTGAAAATGGCAACCGCTTCTTGATCACGGTCTGTTCGTCCAAGTGACATGTTGCCGATATTGACTTTCGCGTCACCCAGCGCCATGGTGATCCGCCCGAGAATGCCGGGACGATCTAAGTTCGAGACAATCATCATGGGACCTTCAGGGACCGCATCCAGGTTTGTTTGAGCCAGCCGTACAATGCGGAGGTTATTTCGCCCGAAGATACAGCCAGCAATTTCTTTCTTGCCATGATCCCCTTCCATGGTGAAATAAAGCAATGATCGAAACGACTTGTGATTTTCGCGCAACACTTCCTCGACCATGATCCCGCGCTCTTTGGCTTTTTCTGAAGCATTCAGTTCATTGACGTCTTCAGAGAGGAATCGCTCAAGGTAGCCTTGCAGGAAGAATGAGGTGAGCGCCTTTGAATTCAGCGTCGGAACGCGCCCATAGTAGCGCGCTTGCAAATTCTCTGGTGAGCCGCCAAGGCCGGAGAGAATCCGTCCCAATCTCTTCGCCAATTCACAAAACGGCCCGACCTCCGATTTGGTCGAAGGATCAATTTTTAAGCCGTTCACCGCGCCCCGGGTTTCCTTGCCTTCGAGGAAATCTGCCATTTGCGACAGGACGTTGTGGCACACGATTTCCTGTGCTTCTACTGTCGACGCGCCCAAATGCGGCGTCGCGATGACGTTTGGCAAATCCAACAGCGGCGAATTGACCGGCGGCTCAATTTCAAAAACATCAAGCGCTGCTCCTGCAACGCGTCCGTCGGCCAGGAACTCGGCCAAGGCGTCTTCATCAATGAGACCACCACGGGCACAGTTGATGATGCGGACGCCAGGCTTCATTGACTCCAGAGCTTCTCGAGAGACCAAATGACGTGTTTTTTCGTTGAGCGGAACGTGGAGTGAAATGATGTCCGATTGAAAAAAGACATCTTCCAAGGCCAAGAGTTCGATACCATTCTTCGCCGCCGCCGCAGCCGTTGTGACTGGGTCGAAGCCCAGAACTTTGAGACCCAACCCCCGGGCCTTTTCTGCGACGAGGCAACCAATGCGCCCCAAACCGACAATGCCAAGAGTCTTGCCGGCGACTTCATTGCCGCAGAAGGCCTGTTTGTCGAACTTGCCCTCGTGAATATTCTTGTCGGCCTGAGCGATGTTCCGGCACATGCTCAACATCATGGCAACGGTGTGCTCTGCCGCGGAATTGCTGTTGGCTCCCGGTGTATTCATGACAATGACACCGCTGGCTGATGCGGCTGCAATATCGATATTGTCGACACCCGTACCAGCCCGCCCCACGACCTGTAGCTTGGTTCCGGCCGCCAACACTTCAGGCGTCACCACTGTCCGGGAGCGAACGACCAGCCCTTCGTAGTCAGCAATTTCCGCCAGAAGCTCTTGGGGGTTAATACCGGCCCGATCAACGAGTTCGACGTCCCGATCATCTAGGACCGAAAATCCACCTTTGTCCAGCTTGTCAGCTATGAGAATCCGCACGGCTTGCATCTCCAAGAATCAGCCGATTTCTCAGCGATCCCTTAGGTTCGGTTTCGGAGGTGGCCTCTTTTGACCACGCTCCAGCTTTCGGCGCACTATAACGCCCCTGAGAGACCAACAAACCCACGATTTAGGGCTTCTTGCACGCCCTATAGGGCAATGGTAACTTCCGTCTGCACAGCCTTTTCTGATTCTGGGAGTATTTGACCATGTCCAGCAACTCAACAGCCAACGAATCCTCTATCCAGCCAGAGGATGTTCATACCATTCTTGGCCGCCACATTCTGGCTGACGGGTTCTCGGTAGTCTTCGATTTCGCCAAGAGCCACGGGGCAAGGTTTCATGACCTACGAAGTGGCCAAGACTATCTTGACTTGTTCAGTTTCTTCGCTTCTCAGCCCATCGGGTTCAACCATCCTGGAATGGCCGACCCAGATTTTCAGAAGCGATTGCTCGCCGCATCGATGTGCAAGCCAACAAATTCCGACGTCTACACCGTTGCTATGGCCAGTTTCGTCAAGACCTTTGCGGAAACCTGCATTCCAGAGAGCCATCGCGATCACCTTTTCTTTGTTGAAGGCGGTGGATTGGCTGTAGAAAATGCCATGAAGGCGGCCTTTGATTGGAAGTACCAGAAGAACGCACTCAAGGGAGCTCCGGCAACCGAAGATCTACAGATTTTGCATTTCGAGAATGCTTTCCATGGTCGCACGGGCTACACGTTGACCGTCACCAATACCTCTGATCCACGGAAGTACCAGTACTTTCCGAAATTCGATTGGCCACGCGTGCCGACGCCATCTGCAAGATTCCCTCTCACTCCAGCAAATCTGGCAGACATCGAGAAGGCAGAAGCTGCATCCATTGCGGCCATCGAAGCCGCTTTCGCTGAGCGAACCGACAAGATTGCCGGCATCCTTGTTGAGACCATTCAAGGTGAAGGTGGCGACAATCACTTCCGCCCGGAATTCATGAAGGCCCTGCGTCAAATCTGCGACCAACATGAGGCCCTCCTTATCTTTGATGAAGTCCAATGCGGCATGGGACTCACAGGCACCTGGTGGGCCTGGCAACAATTAGACGTTCAGCCAGATATCTTTTCCTTCGGCAAAAAGTCACAAGTCTGCGGTATCGCCGCGAACAAACGGCTTGACGAGATCGATTCTGTCTTCCAGACCAGCAGTCGTCTGAATTCAACTTGGGGCGGTAATCTCTGCGACATGGTTCGCGTTGAGCGCTACATCCAAATCATCGAAGAAGAGAACCTTCTCGCCAATGCCACCAAGATCGGCAACGAAGTCAAAACGGCCTTAGCCCGATTCGCCGACGAGACGGGACAAATCAACAATGTCCGTGGACGTGGCCTTATGATCGCCTTTGATTTGCCGACCGAAGAGGCACGCGATGCTTTGGCCGCCAAACTGTATGAGAACAAAGTAATCATGCTTGCCTGCGGTGATTTAAGCCTCCGATTCCGCCCGATATTGGATTTGACAAGCGAAGACGGCAAATTGGCCGTCGAACGCATTATCTCAGCATTCTGATCGACAGACCGCCGATCGGGTGCAAAAACACCCTATAATGACCTTCAACGCCTTGTCTCCCGGAGGCAAGGCGTTGTCTTTTTCTGGACCCTAAGAGCCTGAACCGCTATCCTTCCCATTGGGATAAGTGGGATTTCACCATCGAGCGAAATCCCTGCAAGAAATCTTCTCATTGAGAAAACGTAAATGTTTGTGAAGTTCGAATCAGCTTTCGTGGCACTTCTTGTACTTTTAGTTTGCTTCGCCAGCGCTCTGTCTGCAGGCGCCCAACAAGAGAGCCCCTCTATTGAGGAGATGCTCACCGAAGCTGCGACCAATTCAAGAAAAGAAAGTGCTCAAATTACTGCCAAGGTGAAGGCCCAAATGATGGCCTTCCGCTTCCAAGGCAAAGGCAGCGATAGCACTCACGACACGGCTCGAAAGAATCTCGTCGAGATGGGATTCGGAGCGGTTCCCGGAATTGTGGAAGCACTCAAGAAGACGAAAAATGCTCGTTTACTGACTCACATTTACGCCACGCTTTGCGAGATGCATGCCGCAAAGACTGCCAGTACTTCAGAAATTGCGACGCATTTGAGAAATTTGATTGACGCCAAAGAGCCATTTCAATCAGCGACAGTCATCGCTGTACTTGGGACGATCGGTGACATGGACTCCGTTGATTCAATCAGATTGCAAAGTGCTCGCAATAACTCGCACATCAAAGGGGCGGTAGTTTTGGCCATGGCCAAACTCGAACCCGAAAATTGCTACCCAACATTGGAAAAAGCAGCTCAAAGCGGCGACCGCAACATTCGTCTCGCAGCTGCTCAGGCCTATGGCTTGGTCGGTCGTAGTCCACAAGATCAGAAAGTGATGGTCGGGCTCGTCAGTGACGACGACGAGGAAGTTGCTCTTTGGGCCATACGCTCGTTGAGTCAAATATCCGTCAACACCAAGGCAATGGCCGCGCTCCACGATTCACTGAGACACACCAACCCGAAGTTCATCCGCGTAGCCATGGAAGTCATCGAGGTGATTGGCAAGAAGGAATACTCGGGCCGTCACCTACTTAATGTGGTCAAGAACACTGCGTTGGAGATGGACATCCGCGAGCAAGCAGCCAAGACGCTCTTCCGTCTGAAAGATAAAGACGGGATGATGGAATTGGCCAAGTCGTACAAGGCACAGATCAAGAATCAGCCACGTTCGGTCCGCGCCCATGAGGCGTTAGGAGTATTTTATGTGGAGTTCGGCGCATGGGAACTCGGCGCCAAAGCCTATTCGAAAGCCCTGGATGTCACCCGCAATGCGACGCAACAGAGAAACATGAGGTTAGAGATTGCCCGCTGTTGGGCACGGGCGGATAAGTTCAAACGGGCAGCAAACTACCTGAAGAAAACAGGTCGTGACGGCGACTGGCAGGACCTTGTCGGTGACCCTGCCTTCGCCAAGATGAAAGAAGTTGAGCGCTACCGGGACAATTTCTATGAGTAGCCCTCAGTTGCCCTCTCTTCTTTAGTTGTCTAACTGACCTTCGCTGCCAAGGATCTCGAAGCTGTCGAGGATACGCTCGAGCTGCCCCCTCACCTTGTCAAAGCTGAACGCCGGAGCTGCGAGGAGCACGGCATAAGCTCGCCCATTCGTCACGGAGATCGCTCCGATTGTGCGAATCACGGTGCCCTTTCTTTCCCCAGTTGATTCGAATTGAATCCCCACAGAGCCACCCAAGTTCCCTGTCTTTTGGAACAGGATCTTGTGCGCATCGCTTTTGCGATGCATGCGAGACATCAAGTCCAATGCCATCGTCTCCGGGGCCATTCCCGCTTCAACATGGTCAAGGACAATCACGTCGGCAGAAGCTTGCAAAGTTGGATTCAACAGGGTGATCGCCACTGGGGAATCAAATTCAGGAAACTCAAAAGACCAAGTAAGGTTGGGCCGAGAGAGTCGAAACTTGTCGGGCACATTTTCGTATTCGAGGGTGATGTCTGCACCATCACCGTCTTTTGCCTCACCGCGAGCGTAGGCCAAGACTAGTTCGGGCTTGGCGCGAAGTGCGACCATGTGAGGGCCGCCAAGCTCTTCACGAACCAAACCACCATAACCATCGATCCAGATCTCCCAGACTCGCTTGCCTTGTTGTAGCTTCCAAACCGTAACGAATTGATGCTTTCCAGCAACAATCTCTTTTCGCGGACTACGACTGGCGTGCACCATAATGAACTGACTGCGTTGAGAATCAAATACTTTGAATGTCTCACCGGCTTCAGGGAAATGAGAAAGGTCGGCCAATTTGCGCACTAACGGCTGTAAGAATTCGGTTTCGTCGCCAAAGAGAATCTCCCGAGTCGCCTGGGATTCACCGCTGCCTTCTTTGATCTCGAGGTGTCCTCTGCTCACGACACCGGATATCGGATGACCGTAGTTTTCGCTTTCCTCCATCGTCAGAAGGGACACTGGACGAAGATCGCTATCGACGAACTCAGACACATTCATGTCCATGTCCAGCCGTCCGTTCTTCTTTAAGAAGACGGTTCTGTTGAGGAAACGGTAGCCTCTTTTGTCCTGATCAACTTCGGGCGTCACGCTGGTCTTACGCCAACCGACACGGCGTCCACGGTAGTAGACAAAGTAGAACTCTTCTCGCTCTTCGTAGCGGCCAAGTACTACAGTCTCGGTTGCGGCACGACGCTCAACCTCAGCACGTTCTGCACGGATGATTTCTTTGATCCGACTCTTGGGTAGAACAATTTCACCGCCGCGAAAAAGCACTGTCACTCGTTTGTCATCTTCGTGAGTCACACGGCCAACAAATTCCTGGCCGTTCTTGAGCAAGACAACATCATAGTCGATTGATTTTCGCTGTAGTTTCGTTGATGTTTCGTTGAGAGCAACTGGAGCTTTTTTTGCCTTGGGCGTTTCCTGAGGTTTGGTTGCTACTTCCTTTGTCTCCGCATCCGGGATCGAGTCGACTGCTGGTTGTTTCTTGATGGTTTTTCGTGGGGCCTTCTTCCGCAGAGGTTTCTCTTCTTGCGGCTTCTTGATCTTGGCCGTCGGCTTCTTCGATGTTTGAGGCGAAGATTGGCCCGACATTCGAAGAAGGTCTTCCTTCGAGAACGAAGTCTGCTTGCTCTTTTTTGCAGTTGTCGCTTTAGAAGGTGTGCTTTTCCTGTGCGCAGACTTGGCCTTGGAAACCGGAACTTTGACTTCTTGATCCGCCTTCTTAGTGACCGGCTTCGAAGGCTGCACGACTATGGCTGCCATCTTGGTCTTGGGAGAGCCATTCTTCGGGGCCGCCGGTATAAATTGGGCTGGCGACAATTTCTTAACGACCGAATTCGCTCCGACGACCTTTTCCGCGGCCGTTATTGCCCTCTTGGTTGAAGAAATGACGAGGTTGGTCTTCTGTCTCTTGGAGCCCAACTTCCGTAACGGACTCACTGTGAATGAACTTCCGCGTCCAGTTGTTCTTCCCTGGAGGGCGGACTTTTCGGTCCCTTTGGCCTTGGAATTCGATTGAGCCTCGATTTCTGGTGTTCCAGACAAGATCAGAGCAGTCAAAAGTCCAAGAAACGAAATAGCCTTCAAAAGCATGATTCTCTCACATTCTTACGTCACATCGGCGTCTCTGTTTCCTTATCGGATTGCATCCCAAGTAAAATGAGTAAAATCCCAGCCAGAATTTGTCTCGAATTTGGTCTATTTCTTCGTCCAAAGCCCTGTGCAAGGCTACATTTGACATATGACTCGGTCTTCGTATCCTCACTGCCAGTCCGGAAATGACCTTTTCAGAATGAAATATGCAATGCGAAAAACAATCCTAACCGCCCTTTTGATCGTGATTTCGTCCGTCGTAACCTCTGCTCAAGAGATTGCCCCGAACACCCGCATCCAGCGTCATCTCAAGGAAGGTATCACTCCTCCTGCTGGCGCTGTCGCGATCATTGAGACAAAGGTTGTCAGCACCAAAGAGTTCACTGACGCGCTTCACGCTCGTTTTGCAACCCATAAGGCTGGATTGCAAGCATTAGAGAACCTCGTGTCGCGCAAAGTGATTGCCAAGCACCTGAAAGACCGTGCCCTGACTGTGACCGATGCCGAGGTGAATGCTGAATACGCATCGCTTGACGCGCGGATCAAAGAACAGACTAAGGGCGCCAATGACATGGCATCCATCCTGGCTTCCGAGAAGATGACCAAGTCGTCAATGATGGAACTATTGCGCACCACTTGTGCTCTCGAGAAACTCGCCGGCAAAGACTTTGGCAAAAAGAAGCCAAGTAAAGTTGAGCAAGAGCAGTGGTTACGCTCCAAGACAAAAGACGCCCAAGTGGTCGTCGACTTAACCAAACTCCCAGAAAACGCTGCAGCCAAGGTGTACGACAGCTTTGTCACCAAAGAAGAATTCACCGGCAACATTCTCTTGATCCTCGATCATGAAGAAGCGATCAAATTGGTTGAGGCAATCATGCAAGCCAAGTTGGCAGGCATGGTTTGTGCCCAAGCCGATGTCAAAATCGAATCCCCCGATATCGACCGGGTCTACGGCATAATCAAAGCCAATTTCGAAGCCGATCCGCGTTATGAAGGCCTGAAGTTTGCCGACTTTGTCAAAGAACGCTACGGCATGGAGCCAGTGGCTCATAAGGCCAGCGCCAACTTCCAACGCGAGGTTTGCATTACTTGCTACGGCGAGAAGATCGTGACTGACGAATCTGCTGAGGAACTCTACGCCAAGAACCTCGACTTCTTCGGGCCGACGTATGAGTTGCGCCACATCATCATTCGTGGCTCCGATGACCCAAAGCTCAAAGACAAACTTCCTTCGATGGCGGCCGCAAAGAAAATGGCTGACGACGTCAAGACTCGGATCGACTCCGGAGGGATGAACTTCGAAGAAGCGGCCCGGATGTTTAGCCAGGACGCCCGAACTAAGTTCAAGAACGGCGCTTGGGATACTTTCACTCCAGCAAGGCTTCGCGAAATCAAAGGTGGCGGCGAGATCTTGGCTCTGAAAGAAAAACAGATGACATCCCCCTTACCCTTTGCCGGTGGTTATCGCATCATCAAGTTAGAGTCGAAAAGCCCTGTGGCGCCACTTTCTCCGCGCATTGCTACGGAATTGCGCAAGCAGACCTCCCGTGCAGTTTTCAACTCTGCATGGAAGAAAGCCAAACGCGGCTACGACCTTACTAAGTTGATGAAATAAGAGGCTTGCATCTTGCCTGAAAGCTATGAGTCTGCCGTTGCCCGGCTGAAAACTGAAATCGTTGCCTCCGCCCATAAAATGTATGAGCGTGAGTTTATCGCGGCGACAGATGGAAACATCTCAGTTCGGATCGGTGAAAACGAAATCCTGATCACTCGCTCGGGCATTTGCAAAGGCGAGATGACTGTCGACGACGTCATCACAATCGATTTCGAGTGCAACGTGATTGGCGGCTCTGGTCGCCCCTCCTCAGAATCGATGATGCACATTGCGATCTACGAGGAACGCGAGGACATCACCTCTATCGTCCACGGGCACCCACCTACGGCTGTGGCCTTCACCGTTGCTGGCAAGTCATTGGCTCAATGTGTGATTCCAGAAGTCGTCCTTACGATGGGGAGTGTGCCGACCTTGCCCTACACCACGCCCACCACGAGCGATGTCCCCGACTCGGTCAGGCGTGTCATTCGCTATGCTGACGCCCTCATGCTGGAGAGACACGGCGCAGTTTGTGTGGGAACAACGGTAAAAGATGCGTACTTCAAGCTCGAGAAGCTCGAACATGCAGCCCACATTACGATGATGGCTCATCAACTTGGCCGAGTACAGACCCTGCCACCTGACGAAGTGAAGAGACTCCTTTCGCTGCGCAGTAAGTTCGACATTACGGGGCGCAACCCATTATGCAACGACTGCATCGTCGGTTGTTTTGAAGGCATGACTGAGGGTGACAAAGAAGGAATGGCCCCCTACCGGACTTGATCCCGAAGCGGCCTTATCCTGTTGGCAAAAAATAAGCGGACCATGCCGATAGCATGGTCCGCTTATTGTGTTCTATGAGAGCTTATTCGCCCCGTTTCAGGAGCGGATAAAGCCGCAGTAGCTGTTGCCGAATGTCTTCCCGGAATTCTTCAGGTTCCTGGTCCCGACGGCTCAGTGCGAAGTCCGACGCATGATCTCGACAATGCCAGTAGTAACGAACTGCCAATTGGTTTTGTCCAAGCTTTTGGGCGCAATTGGCGATGCCATAAAGCGCTTCCCAATCTGTTGAAGAAAGCGCTTCGACCAATCGCCAGCGCGTCATGCATTCTTGCCACTTCTCGGGGCTCGGATTACTCGAAGCTTCGACCTGGGCGATCCGCGCATTCATCGCCAAAAGTGTGACGTCATGCTTATTCCTTTTGAGCCCTTTTTTGACCAGCTCTTGGGCCGCAGACAACTGACCATCGACAATCCTCATCTCAGCCAAAGCTGTCAGGGCCGGCAAGTAATTCTCGTCAGCAGTTAAGGCCTCTTCGTAGGCCTTCCCGGCTGCTTCCTTGTTGCCCTGAGAACTAAGCATGGTGGCCCGAGTCCAAATTGGCATAGCCTCGCCAGTGCCATCGTCACCTTTGATGCCGGCGAGCATCTCGATGGCTTCGGACATACGAGCCTTGTCCTCGGTATCCCAAAGGAGCTTTGCACGCGCGACTTGAGCTCTCGCCTTTAGGTCTGTCAGTTTCTCTGAATTCTTGTAGGCATCTTCAGCCCTGATCAGATACTTGGCAGACCCATCTGTGTCACCAGCATCCTTTGCCTGCAGAAAGAGGTCATGAAAACAAAGCGCCATATTGTAATGGACACGGTGGTCTTCAGGCTTGTCGACCAAGGCCGCTTGATACTCAATAATCGCGGACTTGGAGTCACCGGCATCGTAATGGTCGACGCCGCGCATATATGGACCTTTGACAAGAAGATCTGAACCGCAGCCACCCATCACCATCGATGACAGAAGGAGAATTGTGGGTACCCATGCGAATCGAAGAGCCCCGCTTTTTGATACTTGATCAGTAGCCATAGCGTGCTGGTTTTCCTTCTGTTCGATCTTTGATCTTGTTTTTTGGATCAGGTACGGCTTTCTGAGCTTGCCCTGGGCCACCAAAAAGAACTTGTGACGGGTCGGCACGGAAGGACCGCAGGGTGAGTGTCATTTCCTGCAGGACAACACTGAGGTCATACATCGACCTTTTCAAATCTTGATTACGAACCAGTTGGTCGGCCCCTTGAAGAGCAACGTCGGCGTTCTTGAGCGTTTTATCAAGCTTGGCAAAGAGTGCTGGCAGATCCCTCTCGGTGTTCGACAAGATGTTCTGCAACTTCGGGTTCGCCTCGTCTAAGATCTCACCGACTCGATTGATACGAACATTCCCGCTATCTAAAAGCTTGTCTGCATTCTTCATCGTATCCATCAGTTGGTCACGTACGACGGGATAGTCTCTCTTAAGTCCTGCGGTCAATGCGTTGGTATTTGACATGACACCCTGGGCATTAGTCAGAATGCCTTCCGGGCCATCGAGGCTGGCATTGATCTTCTTCATCATGTCTTCAGTTTCAGCCACCAAGTTACTGGCGTCGGTGAGCAGCAATGAAATGTTGTCGAGGTTGCGCTTGGAGAACAGCTCCTCTTTCACTTTCACAACCATGTCGTTGATGTTGGCGGCCAACACCTCCAACTTCATCTCGTCCAGCTTCGCACCAAGACCACTCAACATGGTCATCCAATCGCTGAAGTCTTGGCCTTGGACTTGGTAGACGCCATCGATTTTTGGGAGTGAGCTGCCCTCCAGGGTCGGAATGAAGTCGATGAATTTGTCGCCGAGCAAGGATTCTTGA
>JBLINQ010000163.1:0-11239 GCA_047639315.1 Planctomycetota bacterium | reverse complement strand
TCGCAGCAACAGGATTTGTTGACCAGGTCATTGCCGCGCTCTCTGACTCGTCAGCGGAGGACCCGACTGATCCAGACATAGCAACCAATTTAGGTAGCGCCTATGTCACTAAATTGCGTGGTGAAAATGTGACATCGTTGGAAAGGCGTGAGCTCACTCAGGAAGCGATGGTTCAGTTCGACCGGGCACTGAAACTCGATGGTGAGCATTGGGAGGCTCGGTTCAGCAAGTCGATGATGCAGGTCTTTGCGCCAGCAGCCCTGGGCCTTCAAGTGCGGGCAGAAAGTAACTTAGGCCTCTTGCTTGAGCAGCAGAGGACCAGGCCGCAGCAGCCTGAGCATGCTCATACTTACTTTTTCCTGTCGAATCTCTACGCCAATCAAGGTCAAGGAAGCAAGTCACAAGCTTTGCGTCAGGAAGCGTCGAGTTTGTTTCCGAACGACAAGCGGTTTAGATGACTTAGCCGGATCGTTATGAGGCCGATCCCTTTGTTAATCATCTACTTCGTTGTTGGTGAGGCAGCATTTGTGCCACACAGAAGGGAATAGGGTGTAGTTCCGCGCACATGCTTCAATCGTTGGGGCGAATGCCACAAGTTGAGTTCGCGCTGGGGGCTCTTCTTACTTTTCTGGGCCTTATTTGGGTTTAAGACCACAAAGAGAAGTGCCCATTACTCACTCTCCTGTCATGTCACCGTGTACAAAGTCCAAACCAGATCTCGCAGTCGGCGCAACTGATTTAACCGTCATGAATTGGCACACTTTATGCGATGTCCCATTGACGAGGGGAATGCGCCGGCTACGGTCGCGCTTGAATTGTGTTGACTATCAAACGGCCCAAAACGCATTTAATCTGATGAACCTCGCTATGCCGTTGGGTCAGAAACACCGAACTGGGCGCTATTGGCCAGTTCCATTGAAAGAAAATCGAGATGAAAACAACATCGCAAATCGGTCTTTTCTTTTTCTCTTTGGTACTCATCGCGGGGCTTTTCTCACAAAACGCAACTGCCCAATCGAACGAAGAATTGCTCCAAAGACTGGGGCAATTGGAAACGAAAGTTGTATCTCAAGACGCCAAGATCAAGTCTTTGGAAATGCAGCTCGACGAGCAAGATAATCTTGTTGGGGAAACTAAGCTCGCACGTGCCATCTCCAATGTCCAAGAAGATCATGACATCGATTCCATTGTGATTCCGACTCGCTCTAATCGCCTCAAAATTGGTGGCCAATTCCGCCTGCGTGGCGAATTCAACAGCGTTCAGAACTACGGGGCTAGAATCGACGACGATCTTGACCGGGTCATTCAACGGACCCGCGTTCATTTCGATTTTGACGTGGTTAAGAACGTACGTGCCTTCGTACAGATTCAAGACTCGCGACTCTGGGGCGAAGAGGGTTCGACCGTTGGTGATCTCCAGGGCCTTGATATTCATCAGGGATACGTTGATTTCATGAACGTGTTCGATCAACCGATCACCGTTCGTGTTGGTCGCCAAGAGCTCAGCTATGGCAGCCAAAGGCTTGTCAGCCCTCTCGATTGGCATCCAGTTGGACGGTCGTGGGATGGTGTGAAGGCATGGTATGAAGGAGAGTCCTTAAGGATCGACCTCTTTGTGACTGATGTCGTCGAGTCCAGCCTCACATCCAACGGTGATGCTCACGATGATGACATTTTTGCGGGTCTCTATTTCACCGCGGATCTCACCGAAAATCACACTCTCGACGTCTACATCTTCTATCGCAATTTCCAAGGAAGCACATTTACCGCTGAAAATGGGTCGACTGGCGAGCTCGAAGACGGCACGGCTGGTTTTCGATTCGATGGTAAAGCTTCGGGATTCGATTACTCGGCTGAAGGTGTCCTGCAATTTGGCGACCGTGCCGGGGATGATGTCTTCGCTCACGCTTGGGTAATAACTCTTGGATATCGATTCGATGATGATTGGAAGACAAGAGTCGGTGTGGAGTGGACATTCGCAAGTGGTGACGATGACCCAACCGATGGTGACTACGAAACTTTCGATCCACTGTTCCCATTCGGGCATGCCTATCAGGGTTACAGCGATCTCTTTGCCTGGCGAAACGGTCACGACTTTGTTTTGAAAGTCGAAACTTCGCCAACAAAAGACCTCTGGTTCCAAATCGCTGGACATATGTTCCGCTTAGACTCGGAAACAGATGCTTGGTACAACGCCGGTGGCAAGGCAATTAGAAGAGTGACTGCAGGTGGAGTTGACAAAGATGTCGGCTTCGAAATCGACCTGCACTTCAAATACAAGTTGAATCCTAAGACAGGACTTTGGGTTGGTTGGTCACACTTCTTCGCTGGTGAATTCGTCGAAGACACGGGCAAGTCACCTGACAGCGACTTCTTCTACTTCCAGATGACAGTCAATTTCTAAGACACTTGGCCGGCTTGTTGTCGGGCAAACGCAAATGACCTCTTGGATGCAATTCCCACGCGTCCGAGAGGTCACTTTCATTTCCACTGTTCGAATTCTGCAATCTTGGTCCGGAATGGTTCCGGAATCTGAGTCGGTTCGAAGTGTTCATCCACCGCACAATGCGCTGTATATCCTCGGGCGACCACACGATTCGTCTTCTTGTGTCGCAGGCGAAATTCGAATCTCAAGCTTCTCGAGCGAATCTCACCGATACACACGTCAATCGTGATGATGTCATCAAGCCGCGCCGGTGATTTGAAATCGAGGTGGGCACCGACGACGACGTTCTCAAAGTCTTTGATGGGACGGGTTCCGTCGCACATGTCTAAGTTGCGTAAGTAGTCAACTCGTCCAACCTCAAGGAATGTGAAGTAGTTGCCGTGAAAGACAATACCCATGGCATCCGTCTCAGGAAGACGCACGCGAACCTCGGTGCTGAAATGAAACTTAGTGTCGTCTTTTAGTTTCTCTTTGTTGGGCATTGTCTACATCCAAGTCGAAGCTGAATTGATCGATCGAACTTTCATCGATCTTGTGGACCAACGATAGATCGTTCAAGGAGCCAGCAATATTGGCTTGCCCTGATCACGTCTTATTTATGGCCGCCTCGAGTTGAGTGATCGAGCGTTTAACAGAGAAGAGGAGCGTTTTCATCATGGAACTTGGGAGCCTGGAGGCTCTCATGAAGCGTTGCAGGTCTGGAAGGGCAGAAACTCCGTTCTTTCCGAGCTTGCCGATCGAGATGGCGGCCTTGGTCTTATGCCACAGTGGTTCTTTGCTGAAGAGAACCGCACTTGTGCGTTTCAAGATCGTGCTCGCCTCTGGGCCGAGGTGAGCTACGGCTTGGAGACACGACAATCTGAGTTCTTCAGATCGGTCATCAAAGTACTTAGCGATCAATGGCAGCGCGCCTTTGGCATCAAGCTTCGCGTATTCTTCTAAGCATTCACCGCGAACTTTTCCCCACTGGGTCGAGTTGATGACGGACTTGAGAATCTTGCTGGCTCTTTCCTTGGTCGCCAGTCGGGCAATGGCGTTTGCCGAACTCTTGACGACGGAGGCCGATTCTTTTGGGTCATTGATCATGGAGACGAGTACGTTGACGAGACCGGCGTCGTCTTTTTTGATCATTGAAATGAACGATCTTGCAGAGCCTCGAATTTCTGGGCTTGGAGAGAGAAGCTGGCTTTTGAGAAGGGCAGCATTCTTAAGACCGGTGGGTTTTTCCCGTAGAATTCTCTCCATCTCGCGCATGAGAAGCGGGAGAGATTTGATTTGTGGGGTTCGTGAAGTCTCACGGCCCTTGGCATCCATGAAGATGAAGAATGCCATGTTGTCTCGGACGAAGAGTTGTCGATTGATGGTGTTCTTGGTGTCGAGATGAAGCAAGACGAACTTACTCGCTAGTGCTGTGAATGTACTTGAGCTTTTAGCCTCCTGATCCAGGGGGCGGCAAGCAGCGTCTCAGACCGAATCGAAGACGTAAATCATGATCGGTCGCTGGCTAGTTTCGGCTTCCTTTACGGCCAGGGCGTGATCATTGAGCCACGTAAGCGTTGTTGGCGGATCGGCCTGGGCAAAGACAGGCGTCGATGTCATGGCGATGAGGGCGATGCATAAGGAAAGCGAGAAGGATGATCGGCGCATGGATTCGTCTCCGTTTAGGCTCCGTCTCATTTAACGGTAACCTGCGCCAAATATGCCTATAAAAACTCCCGATTCGGGACTTTGATGATTAGGGGCACGAAATGACCCTCAGAATCGATGAATAGTGCTTCAGAAGCGCCGGCAAGAGCGCTTAGAAGCCGAGCACACTTTCAATGCCAGGCGTGAGTGCCCAGCCGAACGATGTCTCACTTGAAACGAAGAAGGTCTGAATCGTGATGGTAATACCAGCATAGCTCGGGAACGCAGGCAGTGGGCCTCCATGGCTCCAACCACCCAAGGCGTCCGATGTTAACGTGGTTACTTCGATGGCTGCCCCCAGGTCGATGTAAAGGACACAGTTGTCTGGAATCGGCAGGGGAGTCGCTGGTCCGATATGATAGGCCATGATGCCGAAGGCGCTTGCCGGTGCTAAGGCCCCGGTAATCGTAAATGAACCGCCTAAGACAAGCTCTGTTGACTCGACTGTGGGGGGCAAACCACCAAGCCCGCCACCACCGATTCCAACGACTGTGGAGGTTGCTTGGGCGATAGGCAGCATATGCCCACCGGTCACGACGAGGGAGTACTGTTGTGCGTTATTGACGAGGCTTCCCTTGTGACTGATCGTCAAGACGTAATCACCGCTGCCTACAGGCACGACGATTTGCTCAACGTTGTCCCGGACGTTGTCACCTGTTGTCGCGTTCACTGATGGGTTTGACGGATCCAATATCCACGGGCTGAAGACTGAAAGGCTGTTATCAACAAGCCTCATGTCTAAATCGTTCATCAAAGCAGAAGATGCATTATCGAGGCCGCCTTGTGGTGCCCCAGCTGGATCAGTCCAGACCATGGTGACTGTGATAGGCCCACTGTCGGAAGTTATCAGGTAAGACTCTTCCCGCGATTGAGTGTTGAGCTCATCTTCAGTCAAATGTCCATCGGCGGGTGCGGCCGAGTGAGCTTCGATTACGTTGGCTGCCGCTTCGGTGTTCATGAGTCCCCAGCCGGACTTGTAGTCTGGCCCTGGATTCTCGACATCGTCTGCCGTGTGAAGAACGAGAGCTTTGAGCGTGGCCGAACGCATGGAATCACCGGGGAATCTTCGCTCATAGAGATCATGCAACAAGACAGCCGAGCCACAAATGTTTGGGCTCGCCATACTTGTTCCAGAGGAGTTGTAGTAATGACTGTCTGAGCTCTTACCGGTTGATCGCAGTGAGTTGCCGTTGCCAACGATGTCTGGTTTCATACGGCCATCATCGGTGGGACCCCAACCGCTAAAGCCATTCATATTGGCCGATCCAACAGAACGCGATCCGCCAGAAACGGCGTCGGTCATAGAGCCGACAACCAGAGCATTCTTGCAACAAGATTTTGCTGTGAGCGTGTCGTAGCCGATATCGCCACTGGTATTGACGCCGTCAGCCGGTGGATGGGTGCCTAGTGCATAGACATCTGACTGCCAGCCGTTGTCGTAGTAGTAGAACGTGTCGCCAGAAGCCGGCGCACTATCATTGCGGTCATTGCCAGCCGCCTTCACAATAAGATAGTAGGGTGCGTCATAGCTGAGTTCATCCCAAACAACGGCGCTAATGCTGTACTGACCAAATGCTCGGTCTTCGGCTTCACCCCAAGAGCCAAACCAATGAGGACCAGGATTACCAGAAGCCGGATAAGTGGACCAACCGGCAACAAAACCGTAGGAATGATTAGAGATCTTGAGCATGCCTGGTTGATTGGCCGCAGTCGCAGCGCGCGCCGTCATCTCGCCCAAGTCATTGCCCCAATCGTAACTTTCAATCGTCACATTGGGAGCCATGCCCTCGGCTGATAGATCGAATAGACCGGAAGCCCCAATGGTTCCGGCTACATGAGTTGAATGATTACTTTCAGAGGTGGCGCTATCACCAATCGTCACTCGGCCACCAAAAGACTCGTGCGAGATTCGAACCGCACCTCCGTCCCAGACTCCAACAATTTGATTTGTTCCGACGACATTCAAATAGGCCACGTTGTTGCGGACGGCGGCCGCATTTGACGAGATCGCTGCGTTGTCGTTGGCTGTAGTCAAGTAGACTGGCCGACCGTCATCTAAGCTGATCAACTCAGCAATACGGTTGCCTGCTAACTCCATTCGAATAGGCCATCCACGCCGCACTGCCATGTCCACGGCTTCTAAACGAGCGTGGTCCATTTGTTGAATTCGCTGCGCCGTCGCGGATGGCGAGAAACCAAAAATGGAGAAGACGAATGTGAAGAGAATGAGGCGCCCGCTTATCGTGCGGTTTTTTTGGTCCTCGTTATTGCTGGCGATGTCTAAGATCATTCTCTTTGGTCCACAGGGAAGATGGTCCGCCAATTCGAAACAACAGCCGGACCGATTGCGCATGTGCGAGTCAGTCGATGGTCGTTAGTTCAGGTCGGCAAAGCTCCACCAATACGGAACTCACCAAATATATCGACGAAGTCGTCTGGCAAAATGAATTGAATGAGGCGTGAATCTTAATGCACCAAGTAACGACGTCCTTTTTTCACCTTGCTGCAGTTAGAAGGTCTGAGATTCTTTGCACCCTCGAGTTCTCGTCTGTGCAGCCAAGAAATGTTGCCGACTTAGAGCCGATCGCTGACGAGTTTGGCGACGAGTTTGCCGTCAGACTTGCCTTTGACTTGGGACGAAAGAATGCCCATGACTTTGCCCATGTCCTTCTTGCTCGCTGCCCCGGTATCGGCAATGGCCTTTTCGATGAGCACAACCAATTCGTCTTCCGTGAGTTGCTTAGGCAAGAACTCACCGATGATCGCTAACTCAGCCTTCTCGTTTTCGGCCATCTCGGTCCGGCCGTATTTCTCGGCAGCATCGATGGACTCACGGCGTTGCTTGGCAGCTTTGATCATCATGGTCAAGACGTCTTCGTCTGTTGGCTCTTGACGTTTATCAACTTCGAACTGCTTGACCATGGCCGTGATCATGCGGAGTGTTGCGAGGCGAAACTTCTCGCGCGCTTTCATGGCGGTTTTGACTTCTGCGTTGAGTTGTTCTCTGAGTGGCATCTTGATTCATCTTCCTGTTGAGTTGATTGAAGCGAATCATAGCGAGGAAAGAGGGTTCTTGAATGAGCAAATAGCGGAAAGTCAGCTCATTCGGCAAAAAAGAACGAAATTAGGTTCCGTTCTTTGCTCCAGGCGGCCAATCGAGAGCTCGACGGCTGATGTTGTTCCTATGACCCCGCCGTAACCAATTTGAAGCGGGGTGGTTGGAATCAGCTACGAAGGCATAATGACAACGACTGGAGTTGACGTCGCTAAGTCGCTCTGGCTACCGAAATCGAAGACGATGACGGCGGCGTAGATCGGAGACGCGCCGTTAAAAATGCCCTCGATAATTTCTCCACGATCATCACCGGCGACATCTGAAAGCGAAATGAAATCAGCAACGCCGGCCCCTCAATACCTCGTATTCTTAATCGCCACGGGCAGTGGGCGATCTTAACGTGTTGATTCTTGGGAATAGGTCAGGGCGATAGAGGCCAACGTTTGACTTGAGCGTCTCTGCTGCTTCCAGTTTGTCTACCTCTACCAAGGAGGCATACCACATGAGCAACAGCTCGTCGGACTTCTCTTGGTCCTCTAAAGTTGGCCGGAGTAACTCTGCTTTGAGGCGAACATTCAGACGCGATAGAAGCTCTTCATAGTCCTTCTTCACCCAACTTAGGCGGGCGTTTGCTAATTGAATGTTGATGACGCGCCCGGTACGGTTGTTTTTCGTCATCTGCTCTTGGCCGAGGCGGATCAGAATCTGGGCGTGAGTCACTTGGTCAGCCATGATCTTGCCCTTGAAGACGAGGCGTCCTTGAGCGATTCCGAAAGGGCGTTTCGTAAGTGATTCGGCGTTTTGTCCGATGTAGTCAATCTCATCCACTCTCCTTGCCCGACGCAACGCCCCAAGTTTTTCGAATTCTGAAAGTGACTTCTCGACGTGGAGTGCGGCCAGGAGATCTTTCTTGCTGAAGTTTTCCTTCCAGTGCCAAGCGATGAGGCTTTTGGATTCAGATGAAAGTAGCCCGAACTCTCCCAATTCGGTGTCGGTGGGGTAGGTCTTCGTCAATTCTTGAATGTAGGAGACGAGATTGATGGGCCAGCGAACCGGGATCGTGTCTTTCCCCTGTTGCTGTTCGCCATAGAGGGCGGGAATGTTTCGATATTGGATCAAAGAAAGAGAAGGAATCTTCTCGCCTGCCATCAAACCAATTGGCAAGGCATGACGAACAAGAGCATGCTTTCTTTTGCGATCGTCGCTTGGGACCAAGTGAACTTGTATCCTTGCGTCAATGAGTGAGGATTCTAAGCCTGTCGAATCTACAAACCAATTGAAGATGGATTTCCCGTCAACACAGAGGAATCCATTTCTTTCTTTTTCGTCCAAGGAAAGCAACCGCTGATGATCATGGGTGAGCACAGACCATAGGTATTTGGTAGGTACCTCGATTGGCTGGTGAGACATCTTTTGGTCAAGAGTCAGGCCGTGAACTTGGGTGATTGTTGGTCCCTTTTCTTCCAAGAAACGGACGACTGGTGGCTGCCCGCCGACTCCAATCATTCGTTTCCCATTGAAGTCTTGCTGGCTCCATTTCCTATACTTCCCGTCGTCCCAAATCACGATCTCGCGTTTTGAATTGCGATAAACTATCAGGGGCAGGTGCGGGTGAACGTATGCCCTATTCGGAATCACAAAACGTTCGACAGTGTTGCCGCTCTCTAAGGAAACCAAGCGTCGAACGCCCTGTTTTGTGCCATTGCTTCGGATGAGTGCGAGCTTGCTCTTGTTGAGGAATTGCGCTTCAATGTCCTCGGTTTGGCCTGCTGTCGGCCACCCCCTGATCTTTCGTGGGGGGGTTGAATGCCAAAGCTCAGTGCTAGCGGTATTGATCAGGAGGAAGGTCGGGTGTTTGTCTGTTGAGACTATGACGCGATCATATCCACTGAGGGACGTCTTCTCGTCGGTCGATAGGTTGATCAGGTCGAGGTGACCACTATCACCATGTTTCACAATGAGCGAATTGCCAGCGCGTTGGTAATCCCGTGGATATGGGGTGCCATCGTCTTGCGCTCGTGTCGGCAGTCTCATTGGTCCCCAACCAGAACCGACCGTTGAATGGACGCCGTCAAAGAGGGCGATCACGCTTGTTCCGAGTGAGCGTTCATCTGATGCCATTGAGTTGTCGAGCTTCTGGGTGCATTGCCCATGAGCGTCGACCAGGACGAGCTGAGGTTTGCCTGCAATCGCTACGATCCCACTCTTTCCAACTTCAATTCCGTAGACTTCACCGGTTTCCTGGTAAGTCCAGATGGTCTCACCGGAAGCGCGAAGGTCATGCTTCTCAAGGACTGAACGCTGAAGAGAGTGGTGGTCACGAAGGAGATAGAAGCTGCGTGATTCGGCATGGAGGAAGGGACCGTCTACAATGGACTTTCCGCTCCGGGTCTTCTCGCGCCAAATGACGTTGCCACTTTCGAGGGCTATAACGCAATACCCTCGTGTCGCCGACTCGGTGGTATCGTCCTCTTCATCGAATTCTTGTTCGGTGCGAACGACGATGTGCTCATCATCGCAATCGACAATCGCATGCTTCACCTCTTGGTTAGTCGCGGTGTCTCCAAATGGAAACGGAACCCTCACAGTGCGCGACGTTGTTCCATCATTAAGGCTGAAGAACTGAATGCCTGAAGAATTCAAGACGGCGAGGCTGCTCTTGCTGGGTAAGGGAATGAGGTTTAACTCTGGGTCGAAATCTTGATGGACAGCAATCGGAGTTCGGCCAATTTGAGGCCCACTTTGGAATGAAATGACAGTCGCGACATGATCGTCGTAACGGTAGTGCCAATAAGCGCCATTTCTGATCCCGCTGTCTTCTTTGCTATGAGGCTTTCCAGGAATGCTTCCGAGATCTCGAGTGGGTTCAACCTGGGTCAGCGTTTGTAAGTCCCATATTTCGACTCTGATGATCCCGCGCGGGCCTTCGCCTTCCAGAAGGATGTGACGCCCATCGTCTGAGATCAGGCTCTTGGGAGGCGCGTACCGCGAAGCACTGATGATGTTCGATTCAATGGATCCGACTAACTCGTTCTTCGCGATATTCCACAATTCAATGTGAACCGGTTTCTTACGGATTGAGATTTTGTTGACGCGATAGAACAGACAGAACTGTTCGTCAGGGGTAAACGACAGGAATCGACGTTCAGATCCGTCGAAGGGAATTCTCAATGTATCGTGGACCAGGGTTTCTTGCATGACCTCAAGGGCAGGAATGTTTGGGCGCAGGTCGTATGACATCAAGGCCAAAGCCATAGCAGTTTGAGGGCTTGATCCTACCGCTCCGCGCGCTGCGATTGCGGCAATTTTGGCTCGACGATTGTCTCTTGTAAGCCAACTCATAGCCAGCTCGTGCTGACCACTGGAGTCGGCTTCACGGGCGATTTGGATACGATAACTGATGAATCCGAAGCTGGCAGCCATGGCCACAGTCAGGGACAGAATGATGCAAAGTCGCCGCCGGCGTTGTTGAATTGTCGACTCGTTAACGCGGGGCTTCATCGACGTTCTCCACCAAATTTGTGCGAGTTGCAGGGTGCGCCATTGGGTCGCGTAGATACCTTATCGTTTTTCTCGTCGTTGGCAGGGCGTCAATGCCGCAGTTTCTTGGTGATCATCGACATATTCTTGGTTTTCATTTCCCCCTAGCCCGGGACTTCTGTTTAGTATACTTCGTCGTCATCCCAAGTGGCTGAACAATAGACTGATATCATGATGAAGAATTGCGCCCTCGATGCTATTTAACTCGATTGACTTTGCGATTTTCCTGCCAATCGTGTTTGTGCTGTATTGGTTTGTCACTGCCCGGAACTTGAAGCTGCAGAACATCTTGGTCCTCGTTTCAAGCTACGTCTTCTATGGCTGGTGGGATTGGCGCTTCCTTTCCCTCATTGTTTTCAGTTCATTCGTTGACTATTTCGTTGGCATAGGATTGGGGAAGAGCCAGGACGAAAAACGTAGGAAGTGGCTGCTGATCACCAGCGTCGTTGTCAACTTGGGCCTCTTGGGATTCTTTAAGTATTGCAATTTCTTCCTCGATAATTTTGTTTCGA
>JBLINQ010000162.1:0-11295 GCA_047639315.1 Planctomycetota bacterium | reverse complement strand
ATACAACCTAACGCGAAGCAGAAGCAAGAAGCCGCGGCCTTCCCCGTGCACACCGGGATCTTGGTCAATAACACACTCGGCATTCGCCGTGCGCTGCAAAGGCGTGAGGTGGTGACCTTTGGTGCCAGTGTCGGGCCGGTATTCTTAGGCGGCAAGTTTAAGACATATACGAAAGAACTATTTCGCCAAGACAGTGTCTTGCGCAAACCCGGACAACCCCACGGCAAGCACGCCATGATCATTGTCGGCTATGACGACAAGCGCAATTGCTTCTTGGTGCAAAACTCCTGGGGCACAAGCTGGGGTTGGCAAGGCTACGGGTGGTTGGCCTACGATCTCTTTGATGAGATCAAGCTCGACAAGACCGGCTCAGTC
The DNA here is from genome assembly GCA_047639315.1 of Planctomycetota bacterium. Lineage (GTDB taxonomy): Bacteria > Planctomycetota > DRQF01 > S139-23. The sequence continues at coordinate 10,920 of JBLINQ010000162.1, read as the reverse complement.
TTTTGCAATTGGGCCTGCCTTCTGATCGATGTCGAAGAACCGGTAATTTACGGCGCAGACGGAGTGCCCCGTGCCAAGCCGCTTGATTTGAGCACGCTTAAGATCAAAGGGTTTTCTGACGTCATTCGCTATGATTCAAAGCTGAACAAGTACGTCTACGTGTTCACGGCCGGTATCCGCGGTCAGAAAGCCGCGATCGACAAGATCAAGGAGGTCACTTGGTATTGGACCAACGAAAAAGGCAAAGCGACACATGTCAACACGAGCCGGGCTGACGCGCGCTTTTCAGTGCAAGCTGGCACCATCCAGAATCCGCTCAAAATAAAATGCTCTATGCTTTTCGATGACGGCAAGACGCAAACGATTAAAGGCGAAATTGTCGGGCCCAATCCGAAGGCTGATTTCCGCAACGCGGGCATCTACTTCAAAGATGACTATTTTAGTTCGCGCCGAGGATTTCCTGTTTGGGAAGTTCGCCCGAAGCTCGACTATCCTCTTGAGCAACGTCTCGACATCGTCAAGGTCGAATGGGACCTGGGCCCGGGATGCATCAAAGCTCGCAATCAAACCATGACAGGCTTCAACGGTCCCGTGGCTGAAGAAGCGCCGACTGGTTGGTTTCGCGGACCTTCTAAGATTACCGCTCGCATTCACTACAACGATGGTGGCATCAAGTCCGTCTCTCAATCGATAACGATGAAAGACAAAGTTGAAACCGACTATCACTTAGATATCACGAACCGCCCTTTTGGCCTGTCAGCAAGCGGCGAAACGCTCTACGCCGTTCGGCTCACGATTGACTATCCGAAGCTTGATCGACTGAAAGTCGACAGAGTCTTTTACACTGTCGACCCTCATCTCTCGGCCACCCCACTGATTGGGTACGAAGCGTGGGGCGACTACCAGGCTTTCGTGAAGTCAGAACGAGACTTCCGCGTTACCGCCAAGATCCTCTTCGAAGACAAGACCGAGAAGACGCTCACGCAATGGGTCAAGTTAAGCCCCGATTCGGCTTACAAGAGTCCAGTCCGTCTTGGCATCCGAAGCTCTGACGTCTATGAAGGAAAATTCATCGGCAGGTCTGAATTCATGGGTCGGTTCGAGCTCATTGGCGACCTTGAGGTAGTCAATCAAATCAGGGGTGTGCAATTCTTCTTCAATCCCGATGATCCGAAAGACAAGCCAGTGCAAGTCTACAGTGATCGAAATCGCTATTTCGTTGAGCGCCCGCTCACGAGTGATACGCAGAAGATTAGGGCCAAGGTCATACTCGGCCCTGGACAGACCGTCACCCTCGAAAAAGTCCACAAGCGACTTTCAGACCGGCACAAAGGTATTGGTCTCAAAATCAAGACTTCGAAAAGACCGCACCTCGAGACACTCAACGAGTCTGAGCTGACCCTAAGGTTGGAAGCCGAACTCAGCGGACCAAAAGTCACACTCGATCGCATCCATTCGATTGATTGGTTTCACACTGTGGGTGATCGGCGCACAAGGACTGCCAACCGCACAGATCGGTTCCGGTTGCCTTCAACACGCAAGTTCAAGACGTCCTTTAATAAACCCTTCTTGCTCTCGGCCTATGTGCAAGACATCGAAGGGTACTATCAGATGATCGATGTCCCAATCACGGCAACGACTGGCGGCGATCAAAGAGAGAATGCTCAACTTCGAGTCAAAGAGAAATTCTGGGGCTACCAAGACGGACGTCCACTTTGGCTCATTGAGACCGCCGTTGTTGTCAATGAAAGGGTTTACCCTTCGAAGGTGACTTCACTGAAGCTGACTCGCTTCACCAAAGAAGGCGTCAAATGGAAGCTCTTGGAGGCTAACGAGTTCCAGACTGCCTACTTGGTGCGCGAATCTCATGACATTATTGCTGACGTCACGTTTGCAGATGGCACAACACTCAAGTTGGAGGGTCGCGCGCCACTTTTGTGCAAGAGGTCCACTTTGCCGCAGTACATCACTTCCATCAAATCAGGCAACAAGCTCGACGCTTCAGAATGCGTCATCCTTAATGGGTGGGAAGGAAAGCGTCGGCAGATCAAAAAGGTCCACTTCGATTTTAAAAACGATGCGGCAGACAAGATCATCGAGTTTGAGGACTCAACGCCTTCCTTGATCTGCGAGATGTACAAACCAAGCGGTATTGAAGATGTGACGATAAACGTCACCTATGCCGACGGCGAGACCCTCTCTTCGACCGCCAAGATTGGCAAACCGGCTGGCGAGCTTCGAACCAAGAGCATCGTGCGCTATTGGGGCCAAGGAGTCTGGGAAGCGACGTTCATTCCGACAGGCGATTGGATCGATATCGGCGAAAGAGATGTTTGGAAAGATGCAATTAGCACCGGGCTCTTCGCCGAGACGGCCCAAGCATGGCCACCTGGAATCGAGCGCGTGAAGGTCAACAAGCCCCGCGCTTTGAAAGTGAAAGCACATACTACTCGGGTCGGGCAGAAGTCGATCGCCGAAATGCACCACGTAGGACCAACACCAGATCAGAAGACGGGCTGGATGACGAAACCCCCAGAGTTAATGCGCCTTGTCGTTCAAAGCCCAGGCCTCTCTGTTGCGATGAATTCGAAGGGCGAAAAGACGGCCTACATCTTTGGCCCAGAACGCTCGATGATCAACATCAAGAATGTGGAATACTTCCACAAGATTGATGATCGCGATGCCCACTACACCATTCACGAACGGTTCGGCGAACTCCAGGAAGGCTTCGAAACTAGGATTTTCGCTCCAGGAGTCATGCAGCCCGCAGTGAGAGCCATCATCACCATGAAAGATGGCAAGCGCTATGAGGTAAAGGGACAACGCCAGTAGCGTTGAGCGCAAACTTTCTGGGAGTGGCAAGGCTCGTCACTTGATTCAGTGTACATCACAAGAAGACGGTTCCTTCATGAATGCGAATTGCCCAGAAGGGGAATTCAGTCTTTCGATCTTCTCTAAAGATGATCGCAAACTCGTTGAGAAAGTCGCCCACGTCTTCGCCGACGAAGAGCCACTTCTTCTCATCATCAACGAGAACAAACTCGGCAAAGTCTTTGGCAAACTCGTCGGCAAAGAAAGCGAACTCGAGTCCGTCCGCGTCGGAATTAGAGGAATAGGATTCGATCGCATGGTGATCGACGCCAAGACCGGCGAGTTCTCATTCACGGGCGTCTTCCCAGGCCCATACAGACTCGTCGCCGATCCTCTTGGTCCGCACTTCTATTCGATCCAAGAATTCGAAGTCCTGCCAGGCCAAACCGTCGACTTGGGCTCAATCGCCTATCCTCCGAAGGATTACGACATGAATCGTAGCCGGTGACCTAAATCACCAGAAGAAGTGAAGCTCTGGGGCGCTTACTCTTCTCGGATGCCGAGGCGTTTGGCGAGGTTGTAGAGGTTGCTGCGGTCGAGTTGGAGGGCGCGGGCGGCGGCGGCCCAATTACCTTCGTTTTGGTTGACGGCGGTGAGGATCATTTGGCGTTGATACTGGCGGACGGATTCGCGGAGGCCGGCTTTGGGGATGTTGTGGTTTTCGTTTGGGCTGGTTTGAATGTCTGACTCTCCGAGATTGAAGGACAAAGAGTCAGTGATGCGGACGGCTGAGCCGGGATTGAGGCTCGTGGCTGACCTAAGCACAAGACGACTCACTGTGTTTTCGAGTTCGCGGACGTTGCCGGGCCAATCAGCTTGCTGCATGCGGTCGCGCAATTCGCTGTCGATGCGGATTTCGGCGAGGCCGTGACGGCGGCGGATTTGTTCGCAGAAGTGACCGATCAGAAGTGGGATGTCGGTTCTTCTTGATCGGAGTGGCGGCACTAATAGTGGATAGACGGCAAGACGGTGATAGAGGTCGGCGCGAAAACGGCCCAAGCGCACTTCTTCTTCAAGGTCTCGATTTGTGGCTGTGATCAAGCGCACATCAACTTTGATGGGCTGATCATCGCCAACTCGCTGCACTTCCCCATCTTGCACAACGCGCAGAAGCTTCGCTTGGAGCTGAAGCGGCAACTCGCCGATTTCGTCGAGGAAGAGTGTTCCCGTGTCGGCCACGACGAACTTACCGGCACGGTCTCTGTCAGCTCCAGAAAAGGAGCCGCGCTTGTGGCCGAAGAGTTCACTCTCTGCAAGTGTTTCGGGCAAGGCGGCACAGTTGACTCGAATCAATGGGGCGCGCGCACGAGACGAGGCATTATGGATGGCCTGCGCCACCATTTCTTTGCCAACGCCCGTTTCACCAGAAATAAGAACCGGATAGTTGGTGAGGGCCACGAGATCGATCTCTGAACGAAGGCGGTCCATGGCTGCCGATGTGCCGAGCATCTCCTTGCGCCCGGAACGAAACGTGCTCGACATGAGTTCGTGAGCCACCATGTTTTCGCGGCGCGCCTTCTCGGCAAGTGAGTCGATGAGCGAAGCCGTTCTCATCACTGCTCCAGCGAGTGCCCCGAGCGTACTGAGGAAGACATCGCTCAGTTGCTCGAAAGCCTGAGGGTCGAGGGCGTCCAAAGTCAGAATACCGACGAGAGTACCGTCGACGATAAGGGGGCATCCCAAGCAAGCGTGAATGTGGCCAACGTGAAACGTATCGCTGGCAACGAGCCCATCAAAGGGATCAGCCAGTGGCGAGTCTTCTGGAAAACGGATCGGTTCGCTGGCGGCGGCAATGATCGCTAAGCGAGGATGATCCTCTTGCCGAAAGCGAATCCCCAAGGCCTCTGGGACGAGACCGCGAGCAGCCAAGGGCACAAGCTCATCGTTGTCCATGATCATCAGGCAGGAGGCATCACTGGGCGCCACACGTTCAATGGCAGACAAGAGGCGTTCGTAACGATCATTCGCCAAAAGTGATTGATTGAGGTCGAGGGCAATGGCGTGGAGTGAGTGAAGCTCGTTCATGGTTGTTATTTATACAACATCGTTGTTGGTTTGACAACAAACATGGGGTTGTCTTAATGACAACAAGCGACATAAACCCTTGGCATATAAGGTGAATAGATCGGCACACTTTTTGCCATAGGAGTTATGAAACTACTGGACTCTTAGACAGGACACCAAATCATGACTGCCGCATCGAAACCTCTTCCCTCCTACCGCCGCTTGTGGATTGGACTGGGATTGGTCCTCATCTTCACATTCAGCATTCTTGGCTGGACCGGTCGCGAGATCTACCGCCAAGCACCCCCGATTCCGGATCAGGTCGTAACGACTGATGGTCAAGAATTAATGACCCAAGATGACATCCTCACCGGCCAACAAGTTTGGCAAAGCATGGGTGGCCAGCAGATGGGTTCGGTTTGGGGCCATGGCGCCTACCAGGCTCCGGATTGGTCAGCTGACTGGTTGCACCGCGAAGCCATCGCTCTTCGCGATATCCTCGCTCAAGAGAAGAACGGTTCACCATTCAGCGAGCTGCCTACCGGCTTGCAGGCCCAAGTCTTGGGCGAAGTGAAAGCCGAGATGCGCCACAACGGTTTCGACGAAGCGACCGGCAAGCTCACCATCTCACCCAATCGCGCGGCTGCAATGAGGTTGGTCGCCACTCACTATGTTGACTTGTTTGGCGATGAATCAGAATTGGATGACCTACGGGAAGACTATGCGCTTCACGATGACGCCATCCCCGACTTGGGACGCCGCAAGCTGCTTACGTCATTCTTTTCGTGGACTGCATGGACGGCGGCTGCCGAGCGCCCAGGCTCATCAGTTAGCTATACGAATAACTGGCCCCATGAACCCCTCGTCGGCAACGTCCCGAGCACGGCCAACGTGTTTTGGTCAGTCATTAGCATCATCATCCTTCTGATCGGCATCGGCGCTTTAGTCTGGTACAAGGCATTCACTGACAAGCACGAAGACCCAGATGAGATTCCTAAAGAGGATCCTCTCGATAAGGTTGCCGTCACCCCTTCGATGAAGGCCGTGGCGAAATACGCTTACATCGTCGTCGCACTCTTTGTGGTGCAAGTGCTCTTGGGCGCAGTTACTGCTCACTACACGGTTGAAGGCAAGTCGTTCTTCGGCTTCCCATTGGCTGAGTACTTGCCCTACAGCTTGGTTCGGACCTGGCATTTGCAAACAGCCCTGTTCTGGATCGCTACGGCCTTCCTTGGTGCTGGCCTCTTCTTGGCTCCTATCATTGGCGGCAAAGAACCCAAATATCAGCGTCTTGGCGTCAACGTTCTCTGGGGCGCCCTCATCGTCGTTGTTGTTGGCTCGTTAACTGGTGAGTTTCTCGCCATTCATCAGAAGCTCAGCTTGACGACCAGCTTCTGGTTCGGACATCAGGGCTATGAGTATGTCGACTTAGGTAGGTTCTGGCAGATCCTCTTTATCATCGGTGCAGTCTTATGGCTGGTCTTGATGGCACGCGGCTTGTGGCCTGCGCTGCAGAGAAAAGACGGATCACGTTCATTGATCCTCCTGTTCACCTTTTCCACTTTTGCCATTGGCCTGTTCTACATGGCCGCTTTGTTCATCGGTGCCCGAACACACTTGACCATCGCCGAGTACTGGCGCTGGTGGGTGGTGCACCTATGGGTTGAAGGCTTCTTCGAGGTCTTCGCGACGGCAGCCATCGCATTTCTCTTCGCACGCATGGGCCTCGTCAAAGTCAGCTCTGCCACCAGAGCGTCCTTATTCTCAACATCGATCTTCTTGGTCAGTGGCATTCCGGGCACAGCCCATCATCTCTACTTCTGCGGCACGCCAATTTCGGCCATGGCCATTGGTGCCAGTTTCTCAGCCCTGGAAGTGGTGCCTTTGGTTCTCATCGGCTTTGAAGCCTGGGAGACCTTCCGCAGTCAACGCATGGCAACATGGACATCCAGATACCGTTGGCCGATCATGTTCTTTGTCGGCGTTTCCTTCTGGAACTTGGTTGGTGCTGGCATCTTCGGATTCCTCATCAATCCTCCGATCTCTCTTTATTACATGCAAGGACTCAACACGACACCTGTTCACGCTCACACCGCGCTCTTTGGTGTCTACGGCTTGCTGTCGCTCGGACTCATCCTCGTGATCCTGCGTCGCCTGACCATCGAACATGTCTGGAAGACTGGTGCATTGCGCTACGCCTTCTGGACCATGAACATTGGCTTAGGCCTCATGGTTCTGCTCAGCCTCTTACCAATTGGTTTGATGCAGACATGGGCCAGCATTGAGTATGGCATGTGGTACGCACGTTCAGCTGAATTCATGCAGCAACCTCACATCGAAACGCTGCGCTGGATGCGCGTCATCGGTGACACCGTGTTTATGTCTGGCGTCGGCGCCTTCGCTTGGTTCGTCGTCGGCCTGAAGACAGGTCGTTCCTTCGAGACAGAAGAGAGTGAAATCAAGATTCCGAAGTCTGCAGGAACTGCATTAGGAGCATAGTTTTTCCCCATTTGACTTTGCTTCGCTTAATAGGCGGGTGCCTTTGGCACCCGCCTATTCTCTTGCGTTCCAAGTCCGAAGCTTCACATCAGGCCTCGGTGGATTGGAAAACTACGGAAGTACGGTGCCTGTCACATTCTCACCACATTTGTGAACCTGGCAAGGATCGCTCAGTTCAATCCCAAAGACTCGTCATCGACCGACACCAACGCCAACCAGGTTTCCGATCGCACTGATTGACATTGTCGACTCAATCGGGCCGTGGTACCGATGTCAAAAACGATACCGGTCGTTAGTGGAATGAAAAATCTGGGTACGGTTCAATAACGTGGTGAGAATGTGACTGACGCCGTACTAGCGGCTTATTGTCGGCCGCATCGTCACTCGAAGCTCGTAAGACACTGGCATAAGGAAATGAATTTTGATTGATCGCAAATCTGAGAGTGGGTGGCCAGCTTGGCCAAGAACACTCTTAGCCTTAACCTTCTCGCCCTGTTTCATCATGTAGATTCGACGTGCCGGGCCTTTCTCATAGGCAGGCTTGCAGCCGCACCAATCGGCTTTTCCTTTTCCTCTGCGGCGCACCAGCCCGATCGCGTCGTCAAGGTCCTCAAGCAGAGCTTCTTTTTCGATGACCCCTCGTTTGAGTTCGCCAGTGAAAAACAACATGGCGGAATTAAAACGAAATGGGACGTCATGGGGAAGTTCGAGAATAATCTCGGGCCACGCCAGCTTCAATTTGTATTTGCCAACTCGAATCACGTCACCATCGACAAAATCCTTCAGAGTGATGTCGACTTTGTATGCCCACCACTGCTTGCCTGTCACAAGAATCGTCTCAGGGCTCAAACCTCGTCCAGGAACAAGATAGGTGTTCGGACTGTGAATCTTGCAAGTCACGAAATCGATGTCTCGGTCAGCGGACATCTTTTCAACGTGCCAATCTACTTGCTCGCTCCGGTGTTTGTCGACGCGGCCGAAAGTGCCAAGCTTAAAGTTGTAAATGGTGCCAGCCTTGTGTTCTTTACTGTCATCCTTCCACGCCTTGGGTGTCGCCAAGAATGAATAGCCCGCCATCTCCCCGCGGAACGAACCTTTTGGGATAGGAGCAAAGCCTCTTCTTGTTTTGGTAAGGCCGATCAAAGCCGCGCATTGAGCCAGCGTTCGGTCACCCTTGGTGAGCGTTACTTGCCGCTGAAGATTGACACCCCTGACGAAGCGGGGACTTACCCCAAAGACGCCCACGATGTATCGGGCGACTTCTTTTACAGTGCCCTTCTTCGTTTCGACGAGCTTGCGGATGACCAGCTTCTTTCGTGCGGCGCGCTCAAGAGCTTCAAGATTTTGCTTGGTGATTGGTTCGTGGACAGTCTTCTTGGTCCGCGGCGCCTGCGATTGCGCAGAGCAGCTGAGGGCCACGGCGAACAGAACAGTAAGGAGAATAGTCGTTGATTGTTTCATTGCTTCAGCCTTCGCACTTCAATTCGCCTGAGACATTTTGCTCATAAGGAATCATACCAGGAAGAACGCCCCTCGAAGATCTGCCACAGGAATCGAGCCCAAGCTGCCCTCCCCATCGCGAAAGGCCGAAAGTCTCTGCCAGGAAGATAGTTGGGTGGTCAAGTAGGACGGCAGACTTGGCCCCGCTCGAACCGATCCAACCCATAGTCGGCTTGGAATCAAAATGATAAGTTAATCCTTGGCCTCAGTTAGGCCTGCGCCATCTGTGAATTCCATACCGGAGAAGCACTCATGCACCTGAATCAAGAGAAGCACAGTCGGCTGCTCGCCATTCTCTTTGTCATCTTACTTTCACCATCCGTCTGTAATGCTCACGGTACTCTCATTTTCCCGAAGAGTCGTGTCTATCACGTCTATCAGGCCAACCCTTCGAACCCATCATTTGCATTAGCTGCCAGCGCAGTCGCGATGGATGGAGAGCTATCGTATTACACATGGAACGAAGTGTCGCGCAACATCCCAGCTGCCGTCAACGCTGGTTTGCCACCCGGCTTTGATTACTCGCCGTGGATCCCTGATGGCGAAATAGCCAGCGCAGGACGCACCGACCCGAACTCTTCCGAATACCCACGCACATACGCCGGGCTTGATCAAGTGAGTCAAGATTGGCCACGAGAAGCTGTTACTGCTGGCGACACAATCTCGTGTCAGTTTCTGGCGACTGCAATTCACACCCCGAGTGTATGGGATGTGTGGATGACCAAGCCCTCGTGGAATCCAACGATGCCCCTCACATGGGCCGAGATGGAATTCCTTGAACGTCCAAACCCAATCTTGACTGGATCAACCTTCACGTTTGATCTAACGATCCCAACGGATCGTAGCGGCCACCACGTTCTTTGGATCGCTTGGCAGCGCGACGATCCCGTCGGCGAAGTCTTCATCAGCACATCCGACCTGGAGATTCAGAACCACCCAGGCTCGAAAGAAGACTTTGAAATCTCCACAGGTGTGAATGGTGCACCAACGACTTTGCCTGACATTAAACCAGCAACGTTCGGCGACACGATGTCGGTGCATTTCGAATCACCACAAGGAAGCTATGACGGGACGTTCCCGGCACTTTGGGCCTCGGTCTATCCGACCGGAACATTGCCCTCGTCACCCCTTGGCTTTCCTGAAGTAGCCATTGATCCATTCAATGTCATCATCGCGTTTGACGGGCTTCACGGGCCGAGCCCAACGGGTCTCACCGTTCTGCCCCCGGGCGGCCTCACCTTCAATTACGCTGTGTGGCCAGGCTTCACCGGTTGGAGTGTCATGTTTCAAGGATTCTTGTTGGCACCGAGCGTTGAGACCGGGCACTACTTCACGGCCACCAACGGCCATGAAATTAAAGTGAACTAAGAAACGTTCGTCAGTCGATCAATCATGAGAGGAGCCTATTTCTGGGCTCCCTTTTTCTTATGGAACCTTTCACGGCGCAACATGCTCGGACATGAAGAAGCTCACTGTCACCAAAAGGCGGTGACAGTGAGCCATGAGGAATGCGACGGATTGGGGGGGGGGGGGTTACACCGCATTCACTTTGATTGTTGTGCGTTCTTCTTTCGGGGAGTCGGCTTTGGGGATCCGAACTCTGAGGACGCCATTCTTGAAGACTGCCTCGGCGTGATCAGCATCAACCTTGGACGGAAGCGGAATGACTCTCTCGAAGCGACCATAGGCTCGTTCGGTTCGGTAGTAGCCGTCACTTTCTTCGGTCGATTCCTGTAGACGCTTTTCGCCCTTGATGTAGAGCCTGTGATCATGCACATCGAGTTCGATGTCTTCAGACTCAATGCCTGGCATGTCGGCAATCACCTTGAAATGTTTCGGCTCATCAGCGATGTCAATCAATGGGATGAATGTCTTCGGACTGAAATCACCGAACCATTTGTCGAGCACCGATTTCGATGCCTCCGATTGCGCATGCAAAGGCCCCTCGCTTCCGAAGAAACGGTTGAACAGGTGGTTCATGTCGCGGTGAAGATTTATGACCGATTGCCCGTCCGATTCATGTTCGGTAAGTGCCTCTTCGAGTTC
>JBLINQ010000161.1:0-11329 GCA_047639315.1 Planctomycetota bacterium | reverse complement strand
AGACGGTGGCTTCTCGATCAAATCGGTGTCAAACGTAGAAAGTGGTCTCATCCTATGTGCTGACATACGCACCTCAAATCCTCGTAGGACCATTCATCATGGAGCCATCTATACCTGGAACCCTCTCACCGAAGACTTGCCAAAGAAAATCGGGGCCGATCTACCCGGCCAACTCATGGAATCCGTGGTCAAAGAAACTGCTGATCAATTAGCTTTGCTCCTTCGTTTCAAGCGAGGCGATGAAACAGCTCTGCTCGCCTTCCAACTGTCCTTTGATCTGAAGACCTTGAAACCCCGTTCCCTGGCCTCTCCTTTCGCCAAGGAAAAAGTCTCAATCAGGAATCATCTTGCCCCACAAATAGACGTCAACTTTTGCTCCGTCTTCTTTGATGGACACCGAGACTCGCGCTTTGTTTACGACTTCTCTACCGGCAGGTTCTACGAGTTGCAGCTCGAAGACAAGGAACAGCTGGCTGCATATGTAAGAGTCGAGAAACGCCCTCAGGCCCTCATTTGGCGTCGGGATGACGATCGGCAAACTGGCTCGTGCTACCTGCACGACCTAACGGCAGAGAAGCCCAAGCAAACGATCTTCGAGGCTCACAAGCTCAAGATGGTCATTTTCATGGATGAGTCCAAACAATTCGTTGCTTGGGATGAGAATGAACAAATGATCGGCGTGCGCGAGTTGAACGGCCTTGAGCGGTGGATCCCAATCCCCATGCCTCTCGGCCATAAGCAACGCACCTATGAAATTAATGTGCATGACCAGAATCACATTGTACTTGTTGACCATGATTCCCAAGTCACCTTGATCGACCTTCGTCCGGAGATGGCCTTCCCCGTGCACGTTTTCCAAACCTCAGACTTTCAACGATTCTTGGCGATTGAAGACCTGCCAGGCGGAGCGATCAAGACGACTGTCCTCAGTCATCATGGCTCAGCGTTCTCGCACTTTAAAAATCTCAAGCCCGAAGCGAAACGCCTTGAAGCGAGTTCGACAAAAAGCTGGAGCGTTCAAAACCTGCCCATCTGGTCATTGATCGACACCGATGGTGTAGACCTAACGCTGGCCATCAACAAGGATACAGAATCGGCCAGACTCAGGCGCAGTGTTGGCAAGGTTGCAGTTATTCCTCCGGTCACAGTTGGTCGGGCTGGCAACGACCCCCAAGATGCCATCATTGAGGCCGTCGACTCTTTTGTTCACTACGGAACCTACGAAGACAAAAGAATCATTGACGTAAAAAGTTCTCTCCACTGGCAAATCCCAGATGGCCAAAAAGGACTGCACCTTGTCAAGCACAAGGATCGCGTTGCCTTCCTCACGAACATCGGTGATTCGCTTGTTCTGACTCAGCTTCCGACGAAGGAATTTCTTTGGAAAATCGACATCAAAGACAAGATGGAATCGAATGAAATCACCACGGTTGTTTCTGACTCAAAGCACATCTATCTATGCGAGCTCTCTCCCCCTTCTGTCTTTGAGCCCAAGAGAGACTTTGCCCGAATACGATTAACCCGTCAGGCAGTCTCCACAGGTGAAATCTTGGACCAGTGGATCTGGAACACAAGCGAAGAGGAGGCGAAGCGACTGTCAAGCAGCTGGGGACGTAAGCTTCATATCATTCTGAGTCCAAACCCCAGCGTCATCTTAGATACGGCTACCGATGACGGCATGCGCGTTCTCTTGAACACGAATGAAGGGAAGCTCGTCGAACAACTTCGTTGGCTGGGCGGCAGAGAACCACTTCATATTCTAAACGGCAACGAGTCATTCACAGTCGATCTCAGCACCAGCGACACACAAAAAAAGATGCTCGGGATCTTTCGCTTCAAAGGCGACAAATGGGAACGGCAGGAGATCGCTCTGAGTGCGCCACTCAAGAAGTTCTACCCCGCCCCAAATGGGAAGAGAGCGCTCATCGCTACGGAACGAGGCCTGCAACTATGGGATCTCGAAAGTAACCAAGCGATCGGAACAACCTTGGAGGGTCCAAATATCTTCCTTCAAGGCAGTGCACCGAATGTCGTATGGTCCCCTCCCGGCGATTCCTTATTCATATGGGACGATTGGCGCATCAATCAATACGACACTGAGTCTGGAAAGTATCTGCAGACTCACAAAGAACACACGCGGGATGACACCCAATTCAGAACTGAGAATCCACCGAAAATCTGCCTGGTGACATTGAGTCCCGATGGGAAATGGCTCGTTTCCGGAGATGCGCAAGGAACCATGATTCGTTCGAACCTGTCGCCGAGAAATATCAGCGCCAAAGCACTCAGAGCTGCCGCCCTCGCCATCGGCGGCATGGAAGTCACAGAGGATGGGCAGCTCCAAAACTGGCAGCCAACCAGATAGCGAAAGCTCAATTGCAATCGCCAAGAGTTTCATTCTCCGAGTAGAAATTTCGAGGGCCGCCACGCCTCGATCATCAGCGTTGGTGATAATTCAGTCATAGGACTTCAACGCGGGCGATGTTGGCTCTGAGCCGCCAAGGTCCTTGACATCTCGATCCAGGCTTGCCAATCTTCAGCGCCGACAGAACAAACTTCTGTCGCTCACCACCAACATGCTACCGTCAGATGAGGAAGAACGAGAATGCCTGAATTCGAAGTAAGAGCCTTTCAGGTCTCAATTGGGCAAGCAGACTCAAGGGATCCGGTCTTCAAGATCCAGCTATACGGCGACGGACTGGGGCAAGGGCCGAAAAGCGAACTTGTTTTTGACGACAAGATCAGTCCTGACGCCAACGTAGCAAACTACCGAGCTGCCCTCGGGCTTCTTGACATGGCCAAAGCACACGGCGTCAAGATTCGATTTGATCGAACCAAGGGGCTCTCAAGCCTCAGCCAGTCGCCTCCTATCCAGTTGCCCTGAATCACCGTCATTCCTCAAAACAAAAGAGCCGACTCAATCGAGGTAGATTGAGTCGGCTTTTCTTTTTCAATTGGGAGTCGATCGAGCGTTAGGCGGACTCGTTAGGCGGTGTGCCCTTCTTCCCCTTCCTCGTTTTTGGGGAAGGTGAGTCTTGCTCATTGTCGTGCCTCTCTTCGGATGACGAGTCGATAGCATTGGCAGCCGCTTGAGCTAACTCCAAGGGCGTATCGACGACCTTATCTTGCTCGCCGACCAGCTTGCCCAAGAACTCCGGCATTTCGACACCACCGACATTCTTCATCACATCCAACAGTGGCGGAATCGCCCCGCCAAGACTCTGGAGGAAGCCGGCAGCACCGCCCTTGCCATCGCCTTGACCGCCGCCATCCCAGACGGTGATCTTGTCAAACTTGATGTTCTGAATGGCCTTGGACGACTCAGCAGCCAGGTTATCGATGTGCTCCAACATCATGAGTTGGAATGCTTCTTGTGCACCACCACAAGCCTCGACGATCTTTTTGAGACCCTCACCCTTTTTGGCCAAAATTTCGTACTGGCCACGAGCCTCAGCTTCGAGTCGTTTGTAAGTGGCTTCAGCTTCACCTTCGGCTTCGCGAACGGCCGCGGTGGCAAGAGCATCGGCGTCAATTTTGACACGTTCCGCATCGGCTTCACTCTCGACGATGAGTTGTGCTTTTGCAGCCCTGGCTGGCGCTTCCAACTGGGCGCGCATTTCGGCTTCTACTTTTCGACCTTCTGCAGCAGCAGCAAGGGCTTGAGCTTCATATTGAGCACTCAAGACATGAGCTTCGGCTTCACGATGCTTCGACTCAGCCATCGCATAAGCTTCGGCCTCTTTCATTCTTAGCTCGGCGTCAGTTGCAGCAATGATCGCCTTCGCCTCATTCTCACCGGTCACAGCCGTTGCATTGGCGGCAGCCACAGCGATTCTCATTTCACGTTCACTGTTTCTAACAGCCGTTTCTTGTTCGTACTTAGCCGACTGCTCACCAATGACCTTTTGTTTATCTAATTCCGCGAGCTTCACTGCTTGATCGCGCTCGGCATCTTTGGTGCCGATGTTCTGAGTACGGACGTTTTGGGCGACTTCAATCTCTTTGTCACGATTGGCTTCTGCCACACCAACAGCACCCAGTTTCCGTTGCAATGCAACATCGACTTCAGCCTGCTGGATCGCTTCACTGGCAGCTTTTCGGCCGATGGCTTCGATGTAGCCCGATTCGTCGGTGATATCAGTGATGTTCACATTGATCAGAACCAGGCCGATCTTGTTCAGTTCAGGTTCCATCGATTCTTGAATACTCGACAAGAGGAAATCGCGGTCACGGTTAATCCCCTCGATACTCATGGATGCAATCACTTGACGAAGCTGACCGAAGATAATGTCGCGTGCTTGTTGAGTGATGTCCTTATTGGTCAATCCAAGGAGTCGCACGGCAGCATTTTGCATGATGCCGGCTTCCGTCGCGATGGCAACGGTAAACACGCTGGGGACGTTCACCCGAATGTTCTCAGACGAGAGTGCGCCTTTCAGCGGAATGTCAATTTGGATTGGGTCGAGGTTGAGGAAGGCAAAGCTCTGGATGAGCGGCCAAACAAATGAACCACCGCCCTGGAGACACCTGGCTGATTGGCCACCTCGCACTTTACCGTAAATCACGAGGATTCGGTTCGAAGGGCAGCGCTTGAATCGTGTCGCCATCATGATGATAAAACTGACACCCATGAGTACGGCCAGCCCCATGGTGATCGCCGTGATGTCCTCGGTGCTTGGACCGGCCAAAAATGGCATGAAATTAAGCATTTACGCTCTCCTCTTCTACGAGTGATTTGATAACCAATGTCTCTCGATCCAAGACACCGGTGACTGTGCATGGAACACCCGTTGAGAGTGCCCCCCCGTCTGTGACAGCACCGATTTGTACGGTGCGCCCCTGAACAGTAATCGTGATCTTTCCCATTCCGCCACGTTCTGCTTCAACAGGTAAGTAAACTCTGCCGCGGACTCCAACGGCGTTTCGGATGTCGATATTCCCTGATGATGTCAGTGACGCGAACTTGCGCATAACCCAGCTGACAACATAGAAGGCGAATAGGCCGCCACCGAGCGCGGCCATAATGGTGATGGTCGGTGAAGAACCAACGCTCTCGGCCCAAAGCCCACCTAATCCAAAGAACATGAAGAATGCCACGAGTGTGCGAAATGAAATTTGCCCGAAGGTGGCCAATCCATCCCCGTCTCCATCAGCCTCCATGTCGCCATCAATGGCAACGCCATCGGAGTCTCCCAGATCAACATCTCCTCCGTCGGCATCGAGATTTCCCATCCCGATCAGCATCATGACGAATTGAATGATAAAAAGAGCCCCGCCAACGACGGCTGTGAATAAATAGATCTTGTCCATTGTTCTTCTCTCCCTTTTCGGAACAGAACCGACGCGCCTGGATTGCTCAGCTCTGCCTACTTGGCCACCTCAGTCTACATCGAGGTTGATAATTGTCGAGTTGGTCACCAGGAAGCTCACGCTCTTCACATAGCCTCGTGATGTCTAAGACACTGGGATTGCGGACACAGCCCGACCATGCGTGCCATGAGAGTCCCATGGCATTGACCGACACATTTATCGTGTTCTTCGGTGTTAGTGATTTGCCGCAAAGAAAACTTCATCCCAGGCTAAATCAAGCACTTTTCCTGAGTTGCTTGACCCGCCGAGGACGGTCCTGGAAACCAAGGGTTTCCACGCGAAATCCCGCTTTCGCATTGTTTCTGAGGGTTATGCCTGGGCCCCTCGTCAACTCGAACGCAATTGATTCGAGTTGGTGATCCGATATTTCTGACAGGTTCAACATTCCGACATCCACGACGTAACGGCGCTTTGAGCGAAAGAAAGAGGCAGAAGGGATCAGCGCGCCGTCGTAAAACTCCAGACGCGTTTTTTTTCCCCTTGGATAGCGGCAACAACCGTGTATTTCTGCCCCGATTTGAGGTGGGCCTTCGGCATCAGGCAGAAACACCCCGCTGGGGCGGCATCCGGATTCGTCGGCTTGGCCGGGGTCGAATAATGGCAAGGAATCACAGTCCCTTTTGTGCCACCAAGATGAAGGGTCATCGTTCCTGAGCGAGGAGCGCGCGCTTGGTCATCGAGAACCTGAATTGTCACCGGGTAACCCCAGGTACTCTGATCCTCACCTTTAACTGGATTCGGAAGCTCAGGGTTGAAGCGTTGCGGAACGTTCTTCATGCCAGGGTATGGCCAAACGATGCATCGAGCTTCCTGTGCGTTATTCAATAACGATCCCGTATCCATGACCGCTACATTCTTAAACAGTCCGTAGCCAATGCCGATGAGGCCAGGCTCAAGAAGTGGTGTCCGATGATAGAACGTCCCCATCCAGACATCGATTGCTTCGCGCCCTGACTTGACGCCCGGCATGATCACGCTGTTCAACCCAGCCCAACACCCCTTCGGTGAGAATCCCTTCTTGTCAGAATATTCTTCATGCGCGCCCGGCCACGTCTGGACCTGTTTCGGATTGAAGCCTAAATAGACCGCGTGAAGTTGACACCCCGTCGAAATCGAACGCACTAACTCGGCTTTGGGCCAATCGTATTCGGGTTCAAACTTTTGTGACGAAACTCTCAGCTTGTTGAGATAAGCAATCAGATCTTGAGCGTCGGAACTCGGCTTCCATTCGTCTTTGGCTGATCCCAAGAGTTGGGCGATTCCAGGTTTGTTCCCCCTCAACCAAGTCGCCCATTCCTCGTCGAAATCAGTAAGCCGACCAAGAACAGCCACAAGCTTACTTTCCTGTTCAGCTAAGACCGCAGTTCCACTGTCCTCGAATACCTCCTGGGCGTCGCCCCTTTCCTGAAGATATTCAACAAGATGAATGGCCTTAAGCAAATTGATTCCGTTGAGCATGCCCATCTCACGAACGAGTAAATCAGATGTGGGCGGTAAGTCGCCTTGCTCCTCCAAGTACTTGACATAGGCAAGAGATCCAAGAATGCCAGCCTCAGACATGCGAAACAGGAGTGCTCTTTTCTTCTTCTCAGCCTTATCAAATTCTCGATCGTATTCTTTGGGCGCGACGTCACCAAGGGATTGCTCCAACCAGATCATGCCGGCGAGCGGAACGCCCAAGTAACTCCGGGAGATCCAATGGAGATGACCGACTTTGAGCATGGGAATCGTCCCACGAAAATCTTCCGAATTTTCCTTGGCAAACTTGAAGAGCGCACCCGAAATCATGTTCTCGGATACGTTATAGAACACGCCGACTCGGTCCTTGCGGAAGTAGCCCTGGCTGGTCAGAGCAATCTTGCCGTACTCCTCGTCCATGCCCTTCCTATCGATGCAAGCTTTCGCCGCCGCCAGGTAGGGGGCGATCGAATCAAAATAGACCCACTCATTGCGGAAGAATTTGGGAACGGCAAGTTTCCCGTGAAGGACGAAGTTTGACAGGGCCAAGGCACGGAGCGCCTCCTTCACCATGCGAACAGCCTGATGCTCGTCAATATTGGTGTGCACAGCCATACCGTGTGCTTCGATGAGAACACCGTTCGTGCCCGCATGCGCTATCAAGACCTCATGCATGCTTGGGGAAACTTCGACCTTGATCTCAAGTGCCCGCACTCGGCGAATCGCATCGGCAAATTCCGCCCGCCGAGCTAGTGCACTTTGCCGCATCTTCGTCGACCATTCCCCGTCGATAAGGCTTCGCCCCAGCACCCCATTTGCAGTTTCGTTTGTTGAATCGAAGAAGAGTGCGACACTGGCCCGGAATTGCTTCTCGTCCTCGGCAAACGCTTCCGACTTCTTCATCAATGAAGCCGCTAACTTAACCGCAGCCTTGCTAAGCGATTTGCTGGATTTTTTCTTCTTGACCTTGGCGAAACTCGCATCCGACTTCGCCTTAGTCTTCTTGACGACATCCCGTTTCTCGCCCCAGCGTTCCAGCTCACCAAAAATCGCTCGGCATTCTCGCTTATAGCCAGCCTTGGCAAGATTCACCGCCAGATTCGTGGCGGCACGGATGGACTTCTTGTCCAAGACCTCCTGCTCTTCCGTGCTCTGCCCATGCACCTTCACCTCAAAAGACAAACCGCAGCACAACATCATCACAAAAATACAAACTCGGGTCATGAGTTTACGCACATCATCCTCCTCTGCCGCCATTCTGGAGGTTTACTCAGACATTGCAAGAGAATCAACGGGAGGGGCAACAAAGTACGCTGCGTCATTGGGGAACACGGCTTGAAGCAACGCAAAGTCGGCGGCAGAACAGGAGCGAAATGAAAAGACAAAAGGCCTGCCGTTTCGTTCGATGAAACAGCAGGCCTTTATTCGTCGGCAAGAGAAGTTTAGGACTTCTTGACCAAACCAACCACGAACAGAAGCACGACGGCCCCGATGACACTTGTGATGATTTGACCGACAAGGCCATCAGCAATTGATACGCCCAACACACCGAGGAGGAAGCCACCGAGGAGGGCTCCGATGATCCCGACGATGATGTTTCCGATGAGGCCAAAGCCGCCACCCTTCATGATCTGTCCGGCAATCCAACCTGCGAAAGCACCAATGAGTAAGAAGTAGACGATTTCCATTTTGATTCTCCAGTTATTCGGTTTGAGGGATTGGCAGCACTGATCAGGCTCAGCTAAGAATGGCTATGCATTCACTAAGCACATCAGCGCTTGTACGACATTTCTGCCGTGTATGGTGTTCATAGAAATGAACACGAAGGTGAGTGCATAAAATCGAATAAACTTGGAGATTCATCACCACGCTTCCAATCAAGCAAGTCTCATGCTCTAAGTGGCCAAAGATCTGACGTAGTCGACAACATCCCCTCCCGTCGAGAACTCAGTGATACTCGCTATTTTTCTATAAGTCTCGCTGGCTATATCGTCGAGATGGAATTCCAGGACCCGCGCCCCACCCACCCAAATCCTCAATCCCCTTGATTTCATGGACTTACAGATTTCTCATGCAACTGTTTCTCATTTGGCACAGCCATTGAGTTAGGGGATTTGTGTTGAGCCTTGGTGGTTCGACGCATGGACGCTTAGCTCAATTGGTAGAGCACAAGTTAAAACAGATCTTTCGATCTCCAGAGATTTCGGCCAGAACGAACCTTCCTTCTAATTGGTTGCCTTTCGAGGCTCCGGATTCAAATCCTGTAACAGGTTCTTCAATCTCAGAGGTGTTGGCTACGAAGGGTCTTCCTTCTTAATGGGCATTGCGGTTGCGGGTTCGAGTCCCGCAGCGTCCACTTTCAAGAACTGGGCTTCCAGGCCCCGCTGATACTCGAGGCTACGGATGGGCTTCCTTCTCAGTGCAATCCTATTGTTGAAACCTAGCCCATCCAATTTCCTCACTTTGAAAGAGGAGCAACAAGATGATGCACATGATTACGATCAAGAAACTGGGCGCGCTCTTCGTCGATGGCGGCACCGAAAAAAAAACCATGAATTAGCTTTGGTTATAAACGCCGAATTCATGCAGTTGGGATACATCATGAGCGCCGATCTCTTCGACCGTGTTGCGACACTTGCGAAGGACGATGCCAAGAAGCTCTACGACTCCGTCACCCCCGTGCTCAAGAACATCAAGGGCGCCGATGTTGTCTATGAGCCCATGTATCCGAACTTCCCTGAGCAGGTTGCGAAGACCCTGACCTTGGATTTGTACAGCAACGCCCTACTCCACTACTGGAGTTTTGGAACTTGGCGACCAAACTATGTGAAGACGGCGCGAGAGTTTGATTTCGAGCCGACCGATTGCACGCAGATCGAGATCGCGAAACGTGATGACTTTGACACAATTTTCGCTCAGATTCTGGGCTCGAAGGATTCCATTTCACAAGAAGACAAAGACATTGTTCGTTGGTTCTTCGTGAACAAGGCAGATGTGAGTATCCCGAAGGACATCCCCTACAAGGAGAGCTTGTGCTTTGTGGTTGCCGAATGCTTGACCAACGGCCGCGATTTTTCCGAGTTCTTGAAGACAGCGACAGATGTCTTGCGAGTGATCACAAACTTGTCTGGCGGAGACATCTCGCTGTCTGAGAACACGAAGTATAAATCTCTCCCACGTCGACAACGACGCATGTTTGAGAAGATCTTGGATCGAGTCGCTCGCGCAGAAGACCTTAAGCGCCATCACAAGAAGTGGAACAAAGTGTTCCACAGTCTTCACGTTGGCGAGTATTCAAGTCGTCTCTTTGCCTTGGCTAAGAAAGTGCGAACAAATTGCCATATCGATTCATTCAACGGGCAAGTCGAACGATCAATTGCTGGCAGGGACTTGTTGAGTACCTTGAATCTTGTCGCTTCACGACCTGGCGAGTTTGCTCGAACACTCGACCACCTTCTTCGAGTCTTTGACTCTTCGCCGAAGGTGATCGATGGATTTAAGGAAGTCGTGGACCAAGTGCCGACACGCATCTTGCTGCAGTTGTTGGGAAACTTGAACACTCGATTTGCCGATTGCTTTAAGAAGGTGATCTTCCCCAAGGGGCAGACCCAGAAGGCTCAGTTGGTCATGAAGAAAACGGAAAGGTTATAACGAGAAGTCGTGATCGACTTAATGGACTCAATCGAGAGCTCTTTGCGAGACCGATTCGCGCAATTGAAAACCTTAGACCAGGTGTGGATTGATCCTGCATTGAAGGATTGCCCTTTGCCATCTCAACAGCGCAGTCCATCAAAAGCCTCCATCGCGGTGGCTCGCGGCACCAAGATTTTGATCGGCAATAAGAGCACCCTACGGTTCTTCATCTATTGGGTTGGACGAGACATTGATTTGAGCGCGACGTTTCATGACGACCGATTTCAGATGATTGATAACGTCAGTTACACGACCTTACAGAACAAGAAACTCAAGGCTTACCACAGTGGCGACATCACAGATGCTGAGGATGGAGCATGCGAGTTCATCGATGTTGACATGAATGCTGCGATCAAATCCAAGATTCGACACGTTGCCATGAATGTCCTTGTCTACAGTGGGCCCAGCTTCAAGGAGCACGATGTTTGTCATGTCGGTTGGATGACCAGGGCGAACCCGAAGAGCCGATAGATCTTTGATCCGAAGAACGTCGATGCGGAATTAGACGTTGCAAGCGGCTCGACGAACGTGGCTCCCTTCGTCTTCGACCTGGTGGAGCGCAAGGCGATCTGGGCCGACTTGTCGATGACACGAGGACTACGATGGGCGGCAACAATGTGGTGTCGAACCGAGCGTCGATCCAGGACACGTTGGAAGTTGTTGTGAATAGCGCCAACAAAGTGTCCTTGTACACATTGTTCAAACTCCACGCCGAAGGCCGTGGAGAAATTGTGCAGTCAGCTGAGGACGCGACAACGATCTTTGCGATGCATGAAGGAACGACGCCGTTCTGCATCAACAAGATCAA
>JBLINQ010000160.1:0-11422 GCA_047639315.1 Planctomycetota bacterium | reverse complement strand
AAATATAGGTTCTGTGCTCATTCTGAACGCCGAGTTCATGGCGCGCCTGAGCATCGTCGTCTGCACGCTCATTTGCAGCTGGTTGTTTCAAAAAGACCGCGCTCGGGCCGGGTGGCAGATAGTCGAAACGGTGGCCCAGGTAGGCTTGGCCGTGCTCCTGGCCTGGGAATTCATGGATCAGTTTCGTTTCAGCATCGATGAGGGTCACACACGAGCCGGGGCACTTTCCTTGGCATGGTCAATTCAAGCCATCAGCCTCATCGCCGTCGGTCTCAGGACCCAGAGCAGCATGAGGCGCAAGACGGGCTTAGTGCTGTTCGCGGTTGTCATCGCCAAGATCCTCCTCTCTGACACCGTCAATCTTGATGCGATTGGCCGAATCTTATCGTTTGTCGGAACCGGCCTTTTCTTGTTGTTAGGAAGTTACCTCTACAACCGATTTGAAAGTCATGTGGCCGACAAGCCGAGGGATTAGCCCGGCTTTGCCGCTAACGCGGGACGCTGAAAACGGCGACCACGGGAATATGATCTGAGATGTCGGTGTTGATGACCAGGTCGCTCTTCAGCGTCCAGGTGTTGGGCGCCAAGACGTAGTCAATACGGCGCCATGGTTTTCGTGTCGGATAGGTCGCCACACCTCGAAAGGCGCCACTGAATCTCTTGGATTCCTTGAACTTCTTCATGGGTTCGTCTTGGGGCTCGGCATTGAAGTCTCCGGCCAGAATCGTCGGCCTCTGCCCGATAAACTCGAGAATCTCGTCAACTTGTCGACTGTTGTTTTTTAGGTTGAAGGAGTCATTCCTTAGAGACCCGGCAAGGTAAGTCTGTCCGTTAATCTCGACATCACACCAAAGGACGCGGCGATTATTGGTTGGGTTCCAGATCGAGCTCTCACTGACTAACCCCATAGTCTTAAAGTTCGAGAGCGGAAAGCGCGATAGAACGGCATTGCCACTACGAATGCGAAAGAAGGGAAGCCCCCAACTGTAGTTGTCGCCCGTCGCCCAAGACGCAAAGCCGCATTTGTTTGCCAGGTACTCGACTTGATCAAATGGGCGAGGCCCACATTCGTTCACCACTTCAGAAAGGAAAACGAGATCGGGTTTTTCTTCGTTCAGCAACAAGGCAATGCGATCAAGCCTGCCCTTCACCTCCTCAGTCGTAGCGAAGCGTGTCGCTCCGGTGTAGGCAAAGCACTTGGCGATATTGTACGCCACAATCTTGACTTCGTTCTGGGCGTCTCGGCTTAGTGGCAAAGAAGATGATCCGACACGGGGTTCTTTCCAACTCTCCGAATTCGCGTTGACCAGGAAGAGCATGAAGAGGAGAACACCGAAGGCCGCCACCCCGATCCCAAATTTTCTTAGGCGCCTGAGAACTTTCGTCCTGGGTGAGTCGGTGGGGGCGGATTGAGATTGGGATTCCGTGTTCATTGCCAGATGTTCTCTTTGAGTTTACTCTTCGTCGACTTCAGTAGGTCCCCGTCCATGTGAGCCTGGCAGCCTTGGCTCGTCGTTCTAATTTGGGAAATCACTATTCCTGGCCGACGAGGTCAGGAGAAGAGACTATGAGATAGGCCATCCGACATATCGCCAAGGTCAAGCCTACCCCAAAATGGGGTTTCCTCATGCGAGGGGGCCCTCAATGTAGAAAGAACAAGATCCTGTGATCGGGCGTCATTGGGGTTTTTCGCACGAATCTCGGTTTTTTTGGAAAATGGGGGCGATGCTGTCGAGACACATGGGCGCCATTCGTCATAGACTCAAAGGCCGCAACATCGCGTGCCTCAAACACGGAGAAAAACATGAAATACATGATGCTCATCTATAGCGCTGAAAGCGCAGAACCTGCTTACGGCACGCCCGAATTCAGCGCTCACATTGAAGCCTATTTCGCATTTAACGCCGAAATGACAGAACGTGGGGTCTTTGTCGGCGGCGACGCTCTCGAAGCGATCAGCGCCGCAACCACGGTTTCTATCAGGGATGGAAAAACGGAGACGACCGACGGACCCTTCGCAGAAACCAAGGAACAACTCGGTGGCTACTACATTTTGGATTGCAAAGATCTCGATGAGGCCATCGAATGCGCAGCCAAGATCCCGTCCGCAGCCATCGGGCGTATTGAAGTACGTCCCCTCGTGGTCTTCGAAAACTAAGAAGAGATGACTTTGCCGTCGCCAAGCGAGACAATCGCATCGTTGCACCTTGAACAATGGGGCCGCCTCTTGGCGGCCCTCATTGGCGACGTGCACGATATTGAGCTGGCCGAAGATTCGCTTCAAGATTCCTTCGCCAAAGCGCTCGCGCACTGGCAAGACCACGGCATCCCGAAAGCGCCGGCTTCTTGGTTATTTCGCACCGCAAGAAATTGTGCCGTCGACCGAATTCGACGCCAGGAAACCTATGGGAGAAAACTCTCAGCTTTGGAGGCCCAAGCTCGAGCTCTTGAGATCCGCAATCCCGAGGATGATGAGGAAGTGATTGAAGATCGCCGGCTCATGCTGATGTTCACCTGTTGTCATCCGGCCCTAACCGAAGCGACGCAAGTTGCCTTGACACTGCAAACACTCGGCGGCCTGACGACCAAGGAGATCGCACTCGCTTTCTTGACCTCAGAGTCAACGATGGCACAACGACTGGTTCGAGCGAAAAAGAAGATCAAAGCCGCCCACATCCCATTCGCCATCCCCTCCCCTGATTTACTCCCTGAACGAATCACGGCCATACTCTCGATCATCTACCTCATCTTCAACGAGGGTTATGCCGCGCGAACCGGGCAAGCACCCGTGCGCGCAAATCTGGTGAATGAGGCCCTTCAACTCGGGCGGGTCCTGGCGAGACTCTTACCACGCGATACCGAAGTGGCTGGCCTCCTGGCGCTCATGATGCTTCACGATGCCAGACGTGCTGCGAGGTATCACGGCAACCGCCCGGTGCCTTTGGATTCACAAGATAGGAGTCTTTGGGACCAAGGGAAGATCACCTTGGGCGTCAAGATCTTGGAGGGGGCTATGCACTTGGGGCGAATCGGCCCCTATCAGATCCAAGCAGCTATTTCGGCCGTGCATGCAGAAGCCCAAACAGCCGTGGAGACCGATTGGAAGCAAATCGCCCTCCTCTATGACCGCCTCCTCGCCAAGACGGGTTCGGCCGTGGTCCAGCTCAATCGCGCCGTCGCTCTTTCGTTCGCCGATGGTCCCGAACGAGGGTTATCCGAGATTCTCCGCCTCGCGGGCCAATCAGATCTGCAATCTTATCAGCCCTTCCATGCGGCCCATGCCGACATCCTCAGACGGGCTGGAAAGGTCAATGAAGCGAAAGAGGCCTATCGACAGGCCCTCACTTTGACCGAGAACCAAGCCGATCGCCTCTTTCTCAACGACAGACTCGTCGAATTGGGGCCCAACTCTTCTTCACCGCCGCCAGACGACGCCACCAGCTAAATAATCTCGGGCTGGGCCAAAAGAAAGTCGCCTCTCTGTCGATTTTGGGATACCCCACCCGTCATCCATGTAGAATCACTTAAACCAGGAGCATGACATGAAAACCAAGACTCTCATCCTTATTGCCTTAGCCCTCCCCTTCATCTCTACGTTTTGGCAAGACGCACAGCCTAAGAGCTCACTTCCCGAGCACATCACATCTCGCCAAGGATCATACACGGCGACAATGAAGTTCTTTGAAGCGCCTGGGAAGATCGCATTCCAAGTCACTGGCACCCAAACGAACCAGCTCATCTGTGGTGGATTGTGGTTAGAAGGCGATCTCAAGGCCGACATGGGTGGCACCAAGTTCCATGGGCGGAGTGTTATCGGGTTCAATCCCAAAACGAAGCACTGCTCCGGCACCTGGATTGACTCGATGAGCTCTCATTTGATGGTGCAATCAGGCAAGTTGGATGCCAGTGGCAAGAAGCTCGTCCTCAAGGCACAAGTCGAAGTCAAAGGTAGCGGCCTAAAGCCAGCGCGTCTTGAGACGATCATCGTCGACAAGAACAAGTACGAGTTCTACATGTACATCCTGGGCGGAGAAAAAGACTTTCTCTCGATGAAGATCGAATACACTCGAAAATAGTCGATTGAAGGGGTTTCTCAGCATTCCCTGAGGAACCAGAACCCCGTCAGAATTGCGACCAGAACTCCAAAATCCAAAGCTCTTCTCTACTCGGAAAAATGGCGCCTTTGCGTTAGTGTACGCCGAACCAAAGAAGGAGCTTGTCCATGGCCGTAAGTCGCCACCAATTAGTCGCGCAAAAGCTAGTCGCAGCTTTCCAAAAAATCGCGGCCGATGGGCCCGAAAATCAACACTCGTCTCAGGGAGTCAGCTCCCGAGGTTCGCTCAGTGGCGCCGCCGCCATGGAGATCTTTGAATCTCAATTGGCGAGCCGCTTGATTGACATGGAAGCCCGCGCGCTGAAAGCCCGTGACGCCGGTTTCTATACGATTGGCTCTGCTGGTCATGAGAGTAATGCCTGCGTGGCCGCTGCCTTACGCCCGACAGACATGTGCTTTCTGCATTACCGAAGCGGTGCCTTCATGATGCAACGCTCAGCACAGGTCCCCGGAAGCACGCCGATTTTTGATACCCTCCTCTCTTTGTCGGCGAGTAGCGAAGATCCTGCGAGTGGTGGCCGCCACAAAGTTTGGGGATCTAAACGCCTCAACGTCCCACCGCAAACCAGCACCATTGGCTCTCATTTGCCCAAAGCCTTGGGCGCTGCTTTCGCCTTGGGGCGTTGGCCAGCAATTGCCCGCGACGAAGATTTGGGCGATGGGCCGTCAATTCCACTCGACAGCGTCATCATGGCAAGTTTCGGCGATGCGAGCTTGAACCACTCAACAACCGTCGGCGCAATCAACGCAGCACTGTGGGCTTCGCACCAAAAAATGCCCCTTCCTTTGTTGCTTGTATGTGAAGACAACAGCATCGGTATCAGTGTTCGAACGCCAGAGAATTGGATCGAGAGCCAATACGCGAACCGGAGTGGCTTGGGTTATTTCGCTGCCGATGGCGGTGACTTGGCACAATCCTACGATGCCGCTCTACGCGCTGCAGAATATGCCCGTAAGAATCGTGCGCCAGCCATGCTCCACTTAAAGACAGTTCGCCTGATGGGTCACGCTGGCAGCGACGTCGAGCAGAACTATCGCTCGAAGGAAGAGATCGAGAAGGCCGAATCGAATGACCCCTTGATCAGAATCGCCAATTGGCTGGTGTGGCAAGGATTCTGTGAAGCTCAAGACCTGATTAACCTTCATGATGAATTGGTTGTACGCATCGAGGCGGCATCGAAAGAAGCCAGCTCTCGTCCGAAGATCAAAGATGCTGAGCAGGTCATGGCAACCTTGACGCCATTCGACGCACAAGATTTCGAAGACGAAGTCAAAAGGTTGCCAGACCAAGCCAGAAGGATCGAGGTCTTCGGCGGCGAGAACAAGTTGCCAGATGCCCGCCCTCGCAAGCGTCATATGGCCATGCTCCTCAATTGGGCGCTGCACGACTTAATGATCAAATATCCTGAGATCATGATCTTCGGTGAAGACGTCAGTCGTAAAGGTGGCGTCTACAACATCACGAACGGCCTCTTTGATCGCTTCGGTGTTGGCCGTGTTTTCAACACACTGCTCGACGAACAGACAATCTTGGGCCTGGCGATTGGCGCCGCCCAAATTGGTTACTTACCGTGTCCGGAAATCCAGTACTTGGCTTACTTGGTTCATGCCGTCGATCAAATTCGTGGCGAAGCGTGCTCGCTGCAATTCTTCTCCAACAACACCTATCAGAATCCCATGGTCATCCGTGTCGCCGGACTCGGGTATCAGCGAGGCTTCGGCGGGCATTTCCACAATGACAATGGTTTCGGATTCTTGCGTGACACCCCGGGGCTAACACTCGCCTGCCCGACTCGAGGCGACGATGCTGTTGGCATGATTCGTTCGTCTTTTGCACTCGCACGTTCGAGCGGGCGGGTTGTTGTCTTCATGGAGCCCATCGCGCTCTACATGACGAAAGACCTTTACGAAGATGGTGACGAGGGCTGGAGCTTCCCGTACCCGGCAAATGATGAGCACACGCCGCTGTGGGAGCCGAGAGACTATCCGGCAGAAAATGGGAACGAAGAAGTCGTCATCATTACCTATGGCAATGGCGTTCGCATGTCCCTACGGGCCGTCGCTAAAACAGGCGTCAAATGTCGTGTGATTGACCTTCGTTGGCTCATGCCGCTCAATCGTGATGCCATCGCCGAAGCTGCATCCAAATGTTCACGAGTTCTGGTCGTAGACGAAGGAAGAGAAACGGCCAGCATCTCGGAGCAGATCGTCACCTGTATCACTGAAACGGTACCGGGTGCAAAGGTGAAGAGAGTTGTGGCTCACGATAGCTACATTCCACTCGCCGGAGCCGCTCATATGGTGATGGTTTCCGAAGAGGGCATTGAAGCAGGGATCAAGAGCATCCTTGAGGAGAACTGATCATGACTGCACCACAACGCGCACTCATCGTCTGTCCTGGTCGTGGCACATACACGGCCAACGAATTAGGTTACTTAGCGAAACGTAAGGCCGATCCTCGCTGCACTTCGGTGCCTGCGATCGTTGAGACCGCTGACCGATTCCGCAAAAGTGTCGACAGCAAGACTGTTACCGAAATCGACGCGGCCGAACGTTTTTCGGCTGGGCTTCATATGTCGGGCCCGAATGCAGGCTCGCTCATCTTCACTTGCTCGGCCGCCGATTTCGTGTCGATCCCTCAAGATCGATTCAAACCCGTCGCGGTCTGCGGCAACTCCATGGGCTGGTACACGTCGTTGTTTGCATCTGGCGCCTTCGAATTTGGTGATGCCCTGCGCTTAGTCGACACCATGTCAAAGAGCCAACAAGGGCAGCTCGTTGGCGGACAACTTATTATCCCATGGGTAGATGAAGACTGGCAGCCAAACTACGCCCTGCGTGAACAACTCCTGAACATCGTCAAGTCGATTGATGAGACGATCGGCGCCTGCGCCCTCTCCATCAACTTAGGAGGCTACCTTGTTCTCGCCGGTGATAAGGCTGCTCTTGCCGCTTTGCGCGAACAATTGCCCACGATCAATTGGGGTGGTCGCGACTACCCTTTTCAGTTGGCGCAACATGCAGCCTTCCATACAAGTCTGATGGAAGGCGCTTCAGCTTTCGGTCGCGAGCGACTTAACGACTTGCCATGGCAGGCGCCCAAGATCAGCTTGATCGACGGCAGTGGACGCATCCACCGACCTTTGGCTTCTGACTATCAGTCCATTTTTGACTACACCTTGGGCGAACAAGTCCTTGAGACTTACGACTTCACTCTGTCGTTGCGCGTCGCGCTCCGCGAATTCGCTCCTGACGTTCTGATCTTGCTCGGACCAGGGACAACCTTGGGCGGGTCAGTCGGACAAACATTGGTCTTAGAGAATTGGCAAGGCATCCACAATAAGGCCGATTTCGCCGCGCGACAAAAATCGGACAAGCCAATTCTCTTGGCAATGGGCCGTGACGACCAGTTTGAAGCTGTTCTTGGCTAAGTCCTCGTCAAACTCATGCCCGAATCCTCATGATGACTTTGAGTCATCATGGGGCCAATAATTCAACGCCACCGCAGTCAGTGGACCTTCCTATGCCAATCATTGATTGACAATTCCATCCTTTTCCTTGAGCATAGCTCCCTATCGACCACGTCGATTCTCCTTTGCTTCACAAATCGTAAACTGATGAACCTATCTCCAAACTGGTTGAGGGATCCGTATGTCCATGATGGTCCGCATTACCGTTGTCTTCATCCTCCTTGGTGGTGCTGTATGGACCCAATGGATCGAGATTCGAAGCGCGAGCAAGCTTGAAGCTCCGCCATCGAGTTTTGTCGAAGAGTTATATCAGGCGAAGAAGTCAGATGTCGTCGTTGAGGTCCTTGGCTCCGTGAGCAAATTGAAGGACAACTCGGCCCCAGGTATCAGGCGACAAGAGTTCACTTTGGAATTCCCGGGTGGGCACCAAGTTGAAGTTTCTCACGACACAACCACGTCACCGCGAGTTCCCATGTCAAACGGTGATCAAGTCGAAGTTCGTGGTGAATATATTTGGACGGAAAAAGGTGGCATCATCCATATGACACACCGAGATCCAATTCCAGAACGTACGAGTGGTTGGATCAACCACAACGGCAAGACTTACGAATAGTCGCCTCCCCACCTGCTGAGAATAAACCAAATTTGTCTGAACCGGCGTTTCCCATCTGCGTCATCAAGATGAACCAGAAGAGGTGCGTCATGACCGAATCAATGCAGAACCGGTTAGCTGTTGGCTTCATTTGCCTGCTGGTAGCGTCCTTGGTCATCTACGCCCTCACAACGGATGAGCAAGATCCGGCCGCCATCGATCACGAAGCGAGTCAAGCTATCGAGACCTTGCCCTCACAAGCCCGCATCCCCCATAGATCTTTGCACGAGACCGAACTGACATCGTCCCCGGCTAACGAGACCGAAGCGATCATCCTTTCCCCAATTCCTCCAGGTGAAAAACTCTTCGTCCCCGACTACGGGCCATTCTTAAGACGCGGGCAAGGCCGGGCCGAATTCTCTTTCACGGATGGCCGCCGTCGGCCCCTTAGATCGAAGACACCACCAAAATTCTCCCTCTTCCGAAGACACCAAGACCAGTGGATCAAGGTGGTCGAGTCGACCTTCTTTGACGAGAACTCCGCCATTCTCAAAGTGGACGGGCCGGCTCATGTTGGGCTCGAACCCGGGGAGTACGAATTGGATGCCGACTGCAGTCCGTATGGTGCTAAGCGAATTTCTTTTCGCATCGGTCCGGGGCAGACATTCGTCGATACCGTTCAGTTTTCTATATGGCGACACGTATTAGCTATCAGGTTCCAAGACGAAAGTGGCAGGCTTCTTGACCGAATCAACTTCGCTCCGACCGTAAGTGCGAAGAGCCAGACGCTGCCGAAAAAATCGCGCTCTGCAAGACCAGACAAGGTTCTCGCTAAGCCCCCCGGGGCGATAAGCGTTTTCACGGAAAGAGGTTATTCTCGAAACCACCATAATTCCCTGACATATGGACGTGGTGCTCTCCTTCTCGACAATGGTGCATGGCACCTTCCAGTCTTCATCGGCGCTGTGAATACCATTGACATCCCGTTTCGAAAAAAAGACCACGGGCAAAGATCGTTCACCATGGCAACAACGTTCAAGGACAAGATACAGATTCCTGAACTTTTCACTGTGCGCCTAAGTCCAGAGCTAAGCGATAAGATGCGTGGCATGGAGAATCGAAATGAAACGAATGTTGGGAATCTCAATGTGACGAATTCCAGTCCTTTGGCGCAGACGAAAGAACGGGCACCTACCCTCGGGGACGATCTCTTTACACTTCGCATGGGAGGGTTCTCGCCGACGATGCGCGAGTATGTCTTGCAATACAAACTGGCGTGGACATTTCACGATGCTTGGCAAGGGACTCACAGAGGCAGCCGTTCTCCAGAAGAGCTTGGACGCGATGTTGTATCGATCGAAAAATTGAAAGCAGATCATTTGAGACGCTTTGATCGTTTCACCGTGACCCTCCAAGGAGGAGAAGACCACCGAGATCTTGGAACCAAATTCAACTACGACATTCACGGCAAAGAGAAGCTCAACGGCGGGGTCTTCGAAATCCCATTTACCGGCCCCTCCCTTGCTATGCGGATCGTCGACCCCCAAGGCCGTCCCATCCCGTGGGCCGAAGCCTCCATCGTCGACCTTGACCAAGACAAAGTCGCTCAGGGACTTCGTCAGCAATTGGTCGACGTTGGCACCAACCTGCCCAAATACAAACTCAAAGTCGTCTTCACTGGGAAGACCGAGAACGAGCCGGATAGAGAGGGTTTCATAGCTGGCTATTCCTTCACCCCCCCAGACTTCATCAAGGGCACAAAATCCAGGTCTCGATTCAGAAAATTTGGATCGTGGCACAACTCACGGCGGAGCCTTCGGGGGGACATGGATGGCTATATGTTCCTGACTAAGTCGCGTCTGAAAGCAGGAAACGCCATGGTTCTCTACATTTGGGGTCAATCTCGGGATCAAAATTCGCCCGACCGCAGGGTGGTTTTCCGCGTCACAAGAGGCACGACAGATTTGGGCGCAATCGTCGTGAACGACCACAATTAGCAACGTAGTCACGATTTAAGAAATAAGAGGAGTGCCGGGGTGGCGCCTCCTGGGCATAATTGTCTTTCGCCATGCCGTCAACCTGTCTTGGCGGATCTTATGCCTTTTCTTAAAGTTAAGCGCGATCCGTCAGATTATGCACTGCCGGCCGCTACCAGAATTCCAAAACGAACTACGACAGCGGCCCAACCTTGGCAGGCAGGCCAATCCTAAGAGGATAATAGATGACGACAGAAACAATGACCTTCGCGGACTTCGGACTTAGCGCCAACGTCCAAAAGGCCATCGAAGCGGCTGGCTATGAAAGCCCGTCACCAATCCAAGCGGCTACGATTCCGCTTCTTATGTCCGGGCGAGATATCGTCGGACAGGCACAAACAGGAACCGGCAAAACGGCTGCATTCGCCCTGCCCTTCCTTTCCAAGATCCAAGTCAAACTTAAATCAACTCAACTCTTGGTCCTAGCTCCAACACGTGAGCTGGCCATTCAAGTTGCAGAAGCGATGCAGTCCTATGCTGGCAAAATGGCCGGCTTCCATGTTCTTCCTATCTACGGTGGACAATCAATCGAGACTCAACTCCGCGCCCTCAAGCGTGGTGTCCATGTTGTCGTTGGTACTCCGGGCCGGGTGATGGATCACATGCGTCGTGGCACTCTCAAGCTCGACAACCTAGCAGGCTTGGTTCTGGACGAAGCCGATGAAATGTTGCGCATGGGATTCATTGACGACGTCAAGTGGATTCTCGAGCGCACACCGGATTCGAGGCAGACTGCTCTTTTCTCCGCCACCATGCCCGACGTGATTCGCAAGATCGCTGCCAAGCATCTGACGAATCCTGAGCACGTTTCGATCAAAGAGAAGACGGCGACCGCAAGTACGATCAATCAGCGTGGCTGGCTTGTTGCTGGCATGCACAAACTTGATGCGTTGACCAGAATTCTCGAAGCCGAACCATTCGATGCGATGCTGGTTTTTGTACGCACTAAGCTGACAACCAATGCCCTGGCCGAAAAGTTGGAGGCTCGCGGTTTCGCAGCCGCTGCGCTCAACGGTGACTTGGCTCAGGCCCAACGCGAACGAACTGTTCAACGCCTTAAGTCAGGCAAGTTGGACATCTTAGTCGCAACGGACGTCGCAGCTCGAGGCTTAGATGTCAACCGCATCAGTCACGTGATCAACTTCGATATCCCTTATGACACCGAAGCGTACATTCACCGTATCGGTCGAACAGGACGCGCTGGACGCCC
>JBLINQ010000159.1:0-11560 GCA_047639315.1 Planctomycetota bacterium | reverse complement strand
AGCGGTTTAGAACAACAGGCGTTAGAACGACTCTTTGACCCGTTCTTTACCACGAAGTTGACCGGCAGGGGGTTAGGCCTCGCTGCGACTCTCGAAATCATTCGTGGGCACAAAGGCAGCATCAAGGTCTACAGTGAGGTCGGTCGCGGCACGACCTTCCGGGTTCTCTTTCCGGCTTCGTCCCAAGAACCGATTGAGAAGCCAGTGCAACCTGTTGATGATGACGAGTGGCATTCTGAGGGCAAAGTTCTTCTGATCGAAGACGATGATTTGGTTCGCAATGTAGCTCGAAGAATCTTCGAGAGTTTTGGCTTCGGCGTTGTTTCGGCCGTCGATGGTGTCGAAAATTTCAGCCAAGATCCACAGGGTTTTAAGCTTGTCCTCATGGATCTCACTATGCCTCGCATGAGCGGGGAAGAGACATTTCGCGAATTGCGACTGTTATGTCATGATGTCAAAGTGATCTTGACGAGTAGCTTCAATGAACAACACACGACAAATCAACTTATTGGCAAGTGCTTGGCCGGTTTTGTGCCCAAGCCACTCAGACGAGATCAACTACGAGATCGCATCCGTGACATCATTGAGAGTTAAAGAAAAGTTAAACCGCGATCCGTGGTGCCACCGAATCTTGCCCATTGCCATTGTTTTCCTTGCCCTTTGCCAACTTGTTCAAGCACAGCGATGGATCGAAAGAGACGGAGGCACTCTGATTCTGAACTGTGATGCTGCCATGAGTGAGGCGCCGAAGCAGGTCAACATTCACCATGCGATTCAGATTCTCGGGTCTGACCTTTCTTTTGAGAGGAGCCATGGCGAACTCATCTTCGTGGCAAGAGGTCAGTCGAATCCCGAACGAAGCGTATTTGGACGATCGGGGGATTCCTACCAATCGACGATGATTGCTGAGTTTGATGTCCCTATTTTAGACGTCGGGATCTATGACCTTTACTTTCGCATGACTGGCTTGCGTCGCAAGGTCGGAGTTGTGGCCATTCCCGCATTTCGTTGCTATTTCAACTGGCAAGGAGATGCCAGGCAGGCTTCAAGTCTTGCTGACATCGTGCGCCCCCTGGGAATGGGAAGCACCATGGCTCTTCATGTTGATCGGGCACAGAAGACGTTGGATATCGCAATGTCCGACTTCGACCACCCTGACTACATCACTGCCATTGTCCGCGCTCATAAAAGGGGCGTGCGGGTGCGTTTCATTACCGACCAACGAGCTAAGAACGAGGAGCCCTGGGCACGCGCCGAATTCACTGCAGCTGGAGTTCCATGGATCACGAACGGCCGTGACCTCGCAGATTCGACCTACATGCACCACAAGTTCATGATTGTCGATGAGCAGATTGTCCTGATGGGTCATGCTAAAGCGGCGCGATCCCATGATGTCGTCAACCAAAGCTTCGTGAGCATCAATGGCAAACCAGTAGCTGCGATCTATCGCAATGAATTCAATCAGATGTGGGGTGGAGTCGGAGTTGAATCTCCAGCGAAGAGTCGTCGATTCAACGTTGCGAAAAAGCCCGGAAATCATCACTTCTGCATGATCCAAGGACTGCATGGGAAAGTGCGTGTTGACATCGGGTTTGGTCCGTCCAAGAAGCCAAGCTTCTCGCCACTGACTCGCCCGCTTAATTTTATCTTGGCCCAGTTGCTCCTAAGGGCCACGTCAGATGTCGGCTTCCTGGCGTCGGGTTTTGGTGACATTGATATTGGGAAGGTTATTCGTGACCTGATCGATAAGAAGGGGGTGAAGTTTTACGGGGTTCAAGGCGAACCTGATTGGTCGATCGATGCTAATCCTCTGATTAAGATCTTTCGCGGCGAAGGACCTGATGGCTGGAAAGAACCGGCCGATGTTGTCGGCTCTCATGATCGCGATGACGATCAGGGTTGGATCAATGTTCACAATCGCGCCATGGTCATCGATGTGCTCGGAGTCGGCACGAAGCCAGTGGTGTGCTTTTCATCCGGCGCATGGTGCATGGGCGTGATCAAAGCTGATGATTCAATGGTGTGCATCCACGATCGGGGTATTGCTGAACAGTTTCTGCAACATGTCGGTGGCACGAGAGCGCGCGCCTTCCGTCCTTTAGCCCATCGGAATGTGCTGCCTACCGTGAAGAAACAAGCTGGGGAGCTCTTCGTATCAGCTGAGGAGCTCATTCCACTCTTGGGCGGGCAAGTCACTCGGAGCCTCCACGGGGAAGGCGTCATGCTTCGCTTGGGAGAACGTGCGCTCATTCACGGGAAGGTCGATGTCGATTCCTCGACTTTGGCTGTGGCAAAGATCGCGCTCCCCTCGAATCGTCGCCTCTTCGTCTCTTTGCACGATCTGGCATACTTGGGGCTTCGCCTCGAACAGACATCAGAGAAGTCACTTGTCTGCGTAGATGCGAATGGACTCTCAGTGCCACTGGTTCATGACGGCGACTTGAAGCAACTCATACTCTTACTGAACCAGGCAAGGCCCGAAGAAAACATCGGATTTGGTCTTACGTTTCAGCCGCCAGGGACAGGAGCTATGCCGACTTCAGCGATTAGGGCGCAAGAGGTCGCATCTGGGTTGATTAAAGTCGAAAATCGACTCCCATGCTTTGGCGTTGAAGAAGCCAGCGGCAAACCGATCTACGCCGATCCCTGTGTGTTGATCGCTTTAGAGCAAGCGATTCAAAACATGCGACTCAGATTCCCCGGACTTGCACCCGTCATCGTTGTCGACGGTGCCGGGCTTCGTGGGCGTCATGCCAGGAACAAAGCTGGTAAGGCATGGAAACCTAGGCGCGGCGCAGGGTTGGTCATCCGAGTCCCCAAGATTGAAGATTCCACCGCCGCTTTGGAAATGAGTCGCCTATTCTTCCAGTGCCTGCTCGAGCAGAAGATGACTCGTTTTCATTTCGATACCAGTTTGCTTGGTTCATCAAAACCGCTCGAATTCTTGCAAGATGGCGACCCCGATTCATACGTAGCCTATCGTCGTCCTGGAACTGAGCGTCCAGGATTTTTTACCAGTCCTGATGGCAGAACCCACATCAGGTTCAGCACCCAAAATAACCGACAGATCGAATTCGAGCAGTCGCTCAGAGACTTTCGTTCTTCGATTCGGAAGGACCTTGTCACTGTGGGGGCGCAAACTTCTGAAGTTGGTTCGACGACTGTGACCACACTAGAAACACCGACAAAGAAGAATGAAGAGCTCACTATACGTCTCTTTCCCGTCGGCGGTGCTGTGTACCTCGACCGCGTGTTTGTTCGCAATCTCTCAACGGACGAGCCTTGCGTCCTGCACCTTGACCCTGGGGGGCACGAACTGGTCGTTTCAAGGAGCGGCTACCACGACCATGTGTCTTCGATTGTCGCAAAACTCGGAGCGAAACGATCTGTACTGATCAGTTTGGCGCCTCTTAAGAAACTCCTGCCGCACGAATCGCATGAGCGTATCCTTCGACCGGGAATGACGGCGCGGGGACAACTCACGCTCAAAGCACCTTTCGCGAGCGACCTACTGACGCAATTGAGGTCTGATCAGAAGATTACAGTCACAAAATCGCGCGCCATTCGAATTGAACTTGAAGAACTCTCATTAGCACCCGTAGCACTGGAACTTATTTCCCACGGCGCCAGAATCGACATCTTGGTCGTTGACGATAAGGGCGTCGTTGTCGCCAAGGATTCGAAGAAAGCGTATCGCGTGAGAATTTCTTTCCAGCCCAAAGAAAAACGACGATATTACGTGATCTTGTCGCACTCGGTCATGAACAAGGCCGCGATTTATGATCTTGTTCGCTATGCGATAGCTGTCGTCCCATCACCAAGATCGAATTGAAGGATGAAATCATGTTGACTGAAACGCCGGATGCTGATTTTAGCGCCCAGGCAATTCCATTTACTCTCCCTGACTTAGGTGGAGAGCTTGTGTCATTGGCAGATGTTTTGGGCCCGAATGGGGTGGTGGTTGCCTTCATTTGCAATCACTGTCCTTATGTCATTGCGATCATTGATCGGCTTGTTGAGGATGCCAGCGAATTGCGCGGCGTTGGCGTGAACATGGTCGCCATCATGTCTAACGACTATGAGAATTACCCAGAAGATGGCCCAGAGAAGATGCGTGCGTTTGCCGCGAAACATGGCATGACATTTCCTTATCTTCTTGATCAAACACAGGAAGTTGCTCAAGCCTACGGAGCCGTTTGTACCCCAGACTTCTTTGGTTATTCAGCTGCCGGAGTGCTTCAATATCGCGGACGCATCGACAACATTGGTGTGAAAGGCTCTGGCCAGAGAGTCCCAGAATTGGTGAACGCCATGAAAGTGATCGCGAAGCAGAAAGAAGTACCTAAGATACAAAGCCCAAGCATCGGTTGTTCGATCAAGTGGCGATAACGGAGTAGAGACATGGACCATCCCACCGCAGAAGTGCTTGAAGAAGGCATCCCGCACATCGCGAGCGCGCCGAAGGATGAAGGTCGAATTGACTTGATCGTCCGTCGTCCAAGAGACGAAGAGCGCGAGGTGCTTGAAGAAGGGACCTTCGACGAGGAGGTCGGCCTCGTAGGCGACAACTGGCAGGTTAAACCCTGCAAGAAGACGTCCGATCGTTCGGCCCATCCTCACATGCAGGTCAACATCATGAACTCGAGGGCCGCGCAACTCTTTGCTGGATCGAAAGAACGATGGCCGCTCGCCGGAGATCAACTCTATGTCGACTTTGATCTCAGCGCCGAGAACCTCCCTGTTGGAACCCAACTTGAAATTGGATCTGCCATCTTGGAGGTGACCGAGATTCCTCATTTAGGATGTGCCAAGTTCGCAAGAAGATTCGGGTCGCTCGCACTTAAGTTCGTGAATTCAGAAGTAGGCCGATCTCTTCATCTCCGTGGCATCAATGCCAAAGTTGTTCAAGGCGGTCAGGTTTTGACTGGCGGGGTTATACGAAAAGTGGTTGGTTAGTGGTACAACCTGGGAATGCTGAATGGTGCGGACGTCAGAAAACTATACGACGTGTAATTCTCCCAGCACACGATCGTGATTTTTCTCCAATTGGAAACCAGTGGTACGCGGAGCTTACTTGACAGTCTTGTCAACGAGGCGCAGCATGATGAATCGCGCCTTACCTTTTCATCCGTGCCAATTGGAGATCCTTTTGAAATCGACTTTTGTTGCCGTGGCGGTCAGCATGGTGTTTTCCACACTGGCTTATGCCCAACTCAAT
Source organism: Planctomycetota bacterium (assembly GCA_047639315.1). Classification (GTDB taxonomy): domain Bacteria; phylum Planctomycetota; family DRQF01; genus S139-23. The sequence goes on along the minus strand of JBLINQ010000159.1, from coordinate 6,342 downwards.
GATGTGACGCAGACTCCCAATACGGAGAACGTCGGCATCAAAAAATCTCTGACCGGTCAAGTCGGGGCGGGGCGGGGTGATGTCATGATCCCAGATTCATCCCTCTTCATCATCAAGCGTGACCCTTTTCGCTCGATTGTTCGAGGACGCCAGCTCTTCCAGCGCAAGTTCACTTTGACCCAGGGATTGGGCCCTCGCACCAATGATGGCATTGGCAATATTGAGACCGATGTTTCCCATGGCGCCGGGCTCGCAGATTCCTGTGCTGCCTGTCATGGCCGACCACGCGGTGCTGCAGGATTCGGTGGTGATGTGTTCACGCGCCCAGATAGCCGCGACGCTCCGCATCTATTCGGACTGGGCCTCGTCGAAATGCTCGGTGACGAAATCACAACAAAATTGCGAAGCATTCGTGACCAGGCTGTGGCTCATGCCATCGCATGTGGGCAACCAACGACGCGGAAGCTGAAGGCCAAGGGCATTAAGTACGGCAAGATTACAGGTCATCCGGACGGCTCCGTGGATATCTCCCTGGTGAAAGGTGTGGACGGCGACTTGCGAGTTCGTCCGTTTTTTCACGAAGGTTCGGAATTCTCGATTCGTGGATTTGCTGTCGGTGCCTTTCGTGCAGAGATGGGTCTGGAGAGCCCGGACCCTGACTTGCTGGCAGCGGCGACAGGTGGTGCGGTGACCACACCCTCAGGGCTCGTTCTTGATGGATCAAAAGACACGATTGGTGGCCCGCCGGTGTCCACAACAATAGATGACGCCGATGGCGATGGTGTCACCAATGAGATTGACACGTCTTTGGTTGATCACATGGAATTCTATCTTCTGAATTACTTCAAGCCTGCTATTGGAAAGCAAACTGCATTCTCGAGTCAGGGTCGCCGTAAATTCAAGTCGGTCGGATGCGCGGAGTGCCACGTTCAAAATCTTGTCATTGAGCATGATCGACGTGTCGCCGATGTGGATACTGTTTTCGATCCTGTGAATGGCGTGTTCAACAATCTATTCGCGACCGCAATTCCTAAGTTCGACGTGAATTCTGATGGAAGTGGTTTCCCTGATCTCAAGACTCCGACGGGTGGCATTTTCGTAGTGAAGAATATCTTTGCTGACTTCAAACGTCACGATCTTGGGCCGAACTTCCACGAACGGAATTTCGATGGTTCTATTCAGAAGGAATTCATGACTGAGCCGTTGTGGGGCGTAGGGACTTCAGGTCCTTATGGACATGACGGGCGGAGCATCGATTTGCGTTCAGTGATCCTGCGTCATGGTGGCGAAGCAAGTGTCTCAAGGAATCGCTTTGCTGCTCTTTCTGAGATCAACAAATTGAAAATCGAGACATTCCTCAGGACCTTGGTCATTTTTGGGCCGCCAGACACGGCGTCGACTCTGGATCCAGCCGATCCGTCAAACCCGACTTATCCGCAACGTGGGCACGGCTCGATTGATTTGAGTCCCTTGTTCAACAACCCGACCGACAAAGAGTAGGTCCGGAATGAAACGAGCCAGAACGCGCTGCTGCGTGTTCTGGCTTTTTTGTGCTCGCTGTTGCCTCGTGGGGCTATTTGCCGCCGCGACGGCTGTTACCGCGCGTCGTACGCCGTGACGGCCCCGAGTCGGCGACCTCTTCGCGTATCTTGCCGCGGCGGGTTTGAAGCTTCGGGCCTACCGGAGCTTTCTCGAATCCTGCTCCCGTTTCCGCAGCCATGCTCATTTCTGCAGGTGCGGATGCTACTGGCATTGCTTCTTCCAAAGTTTTCAATTCGAATCCTTGGTCGCCGAGGAGGATGCGGTGAACAGAGGCGCATCCTCCGCATTTCCATTTCCGTCCTTCGGAACCTTCAGGTAATTCGCGACTATTCTGGCAAACAGGGCAGGTCACTTGATTTTTCATCGTGGCAGTTTCTTCTTTTCCAATCCGAGTAGATTTACAGAAATGCCGGATAGGGCGTGGGTGAAGGGTGGGAGATTACCCAGTGACCGTCATTCCTCAAACGAAAACCCATTTTCTTTCAGAGCCCAATTCGGGTGTTATTTCGGACGTGCGAAATAAAACCCACCTTCCGTGAATCGGTCTAAGGATTCCTTGGGTATCTACCCGATATGTGATGCGGAGGACCACTATGCCCAGAGTCTACTTAGCGATGAGCGCCGATCTCGTTCATCCCGGCCACATCAATATTATTCGAATTGCCCGTGAACTCGGGGAGGTAACCGTTGGATTGCTGACGGATGAGGCTATCGCGAAGTATAAGCGCCTGCCATTCATGACATACGACGAACGATATGACGTCGTGGCTGAGCTCAAGGGTGTCGAGCATGTGATTCCCCAAGACACCTTGGATTATGTACCGAACCTGAAGAAGTTGCGCCCGGACATCGTCGTCCATGGTGATGATTGGCGCCAAGGTGTGCAGGCAAATACCAGAGAACGAGTCATTGAATGTCTGAACGAATGGGGTGGCAAGCTCGTCGAGCCAGGCTACACGCCAGGCATCTCGTCAACTCACCTCAATGAAGCCGCCCGTAGCATCGGGACGACTCCCGAAATTCGCATGCGCCAACTGTCCAGACTCATCACATCGAAACCAATTGTCAGAGTCTTGGAAGCTCACAACGGTATCAGTGCGACGATTGTTGAAAGCGCTCATGTCGATCACAATGGGAAGCGCGATGAATTTGATGCCGTTTGGGTTAGTAGCCTGACGGACTCAGTTTCGAAGGGCAAACCTGACATCGAATATGTCGATCACACGTCGCGAATGGTGACGATTCAGGACATTATGGAAAGCTCAACGAAACCAATCATTGTCGATGGCGATAGTGGTGGTCTCAATGAACATTTTTCTCTGACCGTGCGAAGTTTCGAACGTCTTGGGGTTTCTGCCATTGTCATCGAAGACAAAGTTGGGCTGAAAAAGAACTCTCTGTTTGGGGAAGGAGCCGGCCAGGTGCAGGCCGAGAAAGAAGAGTTCGCACTCAAGATTCGAGCAGGCAAACATGCCCAGGTGACTGATTCATTCATGGTGATCGCTCGTATTGAGTCGCTTGTCTTAGGCAAAGGGCCTGCAGACGCACTTGCTCGAGCGCGTTGCTATATCGAAGCGGGTGCCGATGCGATCTTGATCCACTGCAAAGATAAAGATCCTAAGGAACTCTTCGCTTTCTGCCGCGTGTTCAAGGAATTTGAAATTCGAGCTCCGCTTGTTGTTGTGCCGACGGCCTTCGACCACGTGACCGAACAAGAACTGTACGACGCTGGCGTCAATGTTGTGATTTATGCCAATCACCTGCTTCGTGCCGCCTATCCGGCGATGTCGAAAGCCGCTGAGAGCATCCTTGAAAATGGTCGAGCTGAAGAAGCATCCGAATCGTGTATGCCAATACGTGAGTTGCTTCATCTTATCCCAGGAGGCGCATAGATGCTCAGTGTCGAGTTTACTCTGAAAGCCCTGCAGGCGGCATCTGTCGATTTCTTCTGTGGCGTCCCGGACTCGCTCTTGAAGCAATTCTGTATTCATCTGCAAGAGAACATGCCATCCAATAGACATGTGATTGCCGCCAATGAAGGCAACGCGATCGCACTTGCGACTGGACATCATTTGGCTGGAGGCGGATTGTCTCTCGTTTATCTACAAAACTCTGGGCAAGGCAATGTTGTTAATCCGATTCTCTCGCTTGCTTCCAAGGCAGTCTATTCGATCCCGATGATTCTCTTGGTCGGGTGGCGCGGGGAACCTGGACAGAGCGATGAACCACAACACATCAAACAAGGCGCGGTGACCGAGGCGATCTTTCGCTCTATGGCCATTCCGACGTTTCACTTGCCAAGTGATCCACATCTTGCGGAGCAGACTATTAGCCAAGCGGCAGAATTGGCAATCCTTGATTCCCAGCCTGTTGCCATCATGGTTTCTGCAAATACGTTCTCGAAAGTTAATTCCGCAGATTCAGATTTCACTATCGAATTGCCCAACTATCCGTCCCGAGAAGCGGCGCTCGAAATTGTGCTCGATACGCTGCCAGCCGACTTTTCCGTCTTCGCTACGACCGGCAAGACATCACGAGAATTACTCGAACTCAGGAAGAAGCGCGGCGAAGAAGAGTCCATCGCTGATTTCCTGACTGTGGGTTCAATGGGGCATGTTTCAAGTATTGCACTCGGCGCAGCCTTGGCGCTTCCGAAGAAACGTATCTTATGCCTTGACGGCGACGGCGCTTCCATCATGCATCTCGGTTCTTGGACGACCATTGGCCAGAAACGACCCAAGAACTTCTATCACATCGTTCTGAACAATGGTGCGCATGAGTCTGTGGGCGGTCAACCCACCGCCGGCTTTGATGTCGACTTTGTGAAGATTGCCCAAGGGTGTGGATACGTGAACTCATATACGGCCTCGACCCCGGCTGAACTTCGCGACAAGTTGCCGCTCTTTCTTGGTAGCGCCGGGCCGAATTTCTTGGAGATGAAACTAAGAGTTGGTTCACGCCCGAAGCTCGGGCGCCCTAAGTTGTCACCGATCGAAGCGAAACAAAAATTCATGAGCTTGTTCAAGCATGGCTCGCCCGTGAATGTGACTTGAGAATCCCCATGCCGACTTTGATCAATGACCTTGACTTACCGTTCGCTACCTTTGGACGGAGTTATTGTGGTCGTGGCTGTCGGTTCTTGCTGCCCGAGGCTCTCAGTGAGTCCGGACAAAAACGCATTCTACTCATTCATGGAAATACTTCATTTCATCAGCCTCGTGTTCAATCCCTCTTAGCCCAGGTTGATCCATTGATTGAGTTTGTTCATTTCACTGAGTTCCCAGCCAATCCTCAGAGCCAAGACTTTGAGCGCGCTTTGGCTCTATTCCGCACGTCAAATTGCGATGGCATCTTGGCAATCGGCGGTGGTACGGCTTTGGATCTTGGGAAACTGGTCTCTGCTTTTGTCGGTGGCGACATGATCAGCGAATTCGACGATCTCACCCTAGCTGACGAGAATCATGGATGGGATCACATTCCCTTAGTCATGCTACCGACCACATCCGGTTCTGGCGCCGAGGCGACCGATTTTTCGGTTCTCTATCAGCAAGGCAAGAAACACTCATTCAACGTGGGTGGACATTCTGAGCACCAATGGCTGAGCCTCACTGACTCGGCCCTAAGCGATTGCATGCCACGGCAGTTGGCAGCCTGTTCGGGGCTTGATGCTCTTTGCCAGGCGGCTGAATCACTGTGGTCGAAAAACGCAGACGCCGAATCCCAAGACTTGGCCCGCCAGGCTCTCAAACTCGCTGCAGAGAATATTGTGGCAGCCGTGATCGATGCTTGTCCACGGGCAGGAGATGCGATGTCGCGGGCAGGGCACCTTGCTGGCAGGGCAATCAACCGTTCGAAGACGACCGCACCGCATGCGCTCTCTTACGGCTTAAGCTCGGACTATAGCATTCCACATGGGCATGCCGTTGCCCTCATGTTTGGCCCGGTGCTCGCTATCAATGCCCGGGCAGGCAATCGGCAGTCGCAGTTGGTGATGGATATTCTTGGCATTGAATCGATTGAAACTTGCACGGATCACTTCAAGCGTCTGATTGCCAGCCTCGGCTTGTCGACATCCTTGACCGAACTTGGATTGCACGGCCCAGGGGCTGTGTCGAAGCTCGTCTCAGGTGTCAATCAGGATCGATTGCGAAACAACCCAGTTGAACTATCCAGTCATGACCTACGTTCGATTTACGAAACCATGCTCTGACACGGTGTCAGGGCCAAGGGCTTCGTTTGGCTGTCAATAGCCGAGTAGTTCGACGGATCGAAACTACGATTCGTAGGTAGCGAGGCGAGCGGCATGGGAATCGCCGGCATGTTCTCCCCCGGATTGACCTTCTCGTAACAATGGGGGCCAGGAGTCAGTTCGTTCGCAATCTTGCCGACACTTTGAATAATTCCTAAGTGATGGCTTCTTCTGAACAGGCCCTCCAATTGATCAGCGACATGCGGGAAACGCTTTGCGACTTGAGTCATGAGTCCCCGCGACCAGATATCAGCTATACCTCTGCGGCCTCGCCGAAGTTGCGTGACAATCATCTTGGAATCATAGCCATATTGACCGCCCAAACTCTCCCATATGGAATCGCTGTTCCAATCCGAGCGCAGCGGATGTTCACCTCTGTCGGCCAAGAGATTGCGAGATTCTGTTGGATCGTAACGGAGGTCGTACAGTTCTTCTTGAATTCCGGTTACTGCCGTGCCCCAATTGTAGTGGGCGACGTACTTCCAATCGTCAAAGCGGATCGCTGTGACCCGATGCGGTTGTAGAGCGTAGAGTGTATCCATGAAGATCTC
>JBLINQ010000158.1:0-11618 GCA_047639315.1 Planctomycetota bacterium | reverse complement strand
TGGAATTTGTCGCAACGTTGTCCGAGAATTTTGGGCGGCTCGCGCGAAGTCCCATGGCACGCTTGAAGAATCGGATGAGCCGGTTGCTCCGGTTGCCGTAGACGAAGAAAAAGAGTCGATTCAATTAGCCCGTCATAAGGGACTGGAAGTGTTGCCAGTTCGCTATCGAGAAGTCTTGAGACTGCGGTATTTTGCAAAGCTCAGCTATGACGAAATTGCAACTACATTGGGCCTGTCATTCATGGCGGTTGATGCGCTCATGCGACGAGCAAAATCGCGACTCAAAGAAACCGTTGCTCCACTCTTGGAGCGGGAGAACCTTCGATGAGTGATCAAGGCGCCGATATTGAAAAACTCTTGGAACGCTACGTCACCAACGACCTGACCGACAGTGAGCGCGAATTGGTTGAACAATACCTCACTGGTCCTGGTGTTGATGCCGGACGTGCTCGCGAAGATCTACGTTTTGAAAATCTCCTCGTGAAAGCCATGGAGTTTCCAGTCGAAGAGGTCGACGTTGCAGATGCCGTTCTGAGGCGTGTGTTCCAACGTCCACTTCCAGAAAGCCGTAAGACATTCCGCGGCGATATTGCTCTGTCGGCCTTGCAAGAAGCAGCGCAGACCGGGCGCATTAGCCAACGTAAGAGTCAGTTCTGGACCTGGCGTGTTCGACGCTATTCAACAATAGCCGCTTGTTTAGCGGTCTTTGTTGCCGCCATGTGGCTCAACGCATCGATGAACCGATCCACCCAACTCATAAATCCTAGGCTGGAAAATCAGGTCTTGATCGATAGTGTCGCCTCTGTGGCTTACTTCGACGATACCGGTACTAACGCAGCAGCGGCCATCCCTACGATTCCGGTTGGTCAAATTAGTCAGAACGTCCTCGCCGGCGACGATATCAAGACCGATCAAGGTGAAGGGGCTCTGATTCTCATGAAGGGTGGCGGGATTGTCTTCGTTCGCTCGATGAGCCGTGTCCAAATTATTCGTGATGCAAACGGTCGTCAGTTGAGCCTCAAAGTCTTGGAGGGTGCTCTCAAGTACGATTTCTCGTCGGCCAATGGTGCGGTCAGGGTCGAGTCAGGCGAAGGCCACCGAGGCCGCTTGAAAGGCCATGGTCAAATCACCCTAGCTTCTCGTCCAATTGAAGGCTCCGGCCGCCCGGTCCTCCAAAGCTCTTTGTCTCAAATCCTCTTGGTACGGGTCCAAAACAAGGGCTACGCGATCTTTCAGAGTTCCACTGGAGCTGTGAGAATTCGAGCCGGGCAGTTGGGCGTTGTGAGTCCTGAAACGGTCCTGACCGTGGCAGACAGCAATAAGGATGAAAATCCTCGCGCAGGCATTCTTGAACCAAAGAAGTGGTCCTTGGATGGCATCATCACCGGTCCTAAAGAACCTGCGCTTCAAGTCGCTCAACGCTTGATCCTCCGTGAAGATGTCGCCCATGAAGCGTTGCGGGTTTTTGAGTTTGAATTGATCGACATGATTGCAGCTTCGTTTGTGATCGGCACCGAACTCAAGCATTTGAATTGCACGCCCAACGCAACCGAGTTCGCCGATGCCCGACATTTCGTCAATCACGATGAACTCATGCAGGTCATTCCTTTGCGTTCCGCCGACGCTCAACGCGCTCGCATTCAACACGTTGCCGGGCTACTGGCTATCGATCGAGCCCAACGTGAGAGGTCAAAGGCAAGAAGTGCGATCGAACCAATTCATCAGCTTCGCCAACGAGTTTTGACTCAGTTGTTTAAGCGGATGAAGATTAGCCGCGATCATGAAGACACAAACATCGCGTTTCACGTCGAGTACCGTGGGCAGAGCAAGAATGTGCCCCGTGCAGAAACTTGGTCTAGGCTCAAGCAGTACATTCGCCGCAGTGAGCTTGCTCGCGTTGTTAAGCGTTTATCCGAAAAAACGATCTTAGACATCTGGCTCGAAAATCGTGACTTGGATTGGCCAGCACTTCCCGACTCGGCAAACTTCCCACTCATTGCTGTCGCGCAAATGGCGGGTCTGACTCGTGTCCAGCTACAAGATCAACTGCGCATCGAGAGTTTGGTGGTGCGTAACACGTCACCGCCAACTCAAGCTCAAGTTGCACGCTTCATGCAGGAGAAAGTGACCAAGCGACGCCGACTTGGGTTTGACCACTATTTCTTTCCCATCACCGACCCATTTCGTGGCACGCCCTATGCCACGGAGCGCGCGCTCAAGGAGCATCGTCGGGCCAAGGCATTGGTCACGAAGTTGAGGAGTGGTGAGGAAATCTTGCCTAAGGATGTCGAAGCATCGGTGCCGAGATATGGTGGCAGCCTTTGGGTGAACGGTCATACTGGTGGCCCTAAACCATGGTGGAATGAAATCTACGGCCGCAAATTCTCCTTTGACGTGAGGAATCTCTCCGAGGGGCAAGTGAGCGAGCCTATTCTGAGCAGTGAAGGTTTCCATGTCGTCATGATGAAGCACGAAGGCCAGGATCGTTCAGATCCACGGAGCCACAAGACTTTTGCTCAAATAACTTATCAATTTGAATTGGCTCGCCAGGTCTTTGAGCAGCAAGTTGCCGCCAAGACAAGGCTCATCTATCCACTCGAAGACATGCTTAAGTAGGATATTTGTCTCTCCAAAGGGAAGCTCGCTTTACCTTCGTCAGAAGTGCGATAGGGTATGGCTCCGGAAGTGGAACTGGAGAGCTCTCTTGACTCATATGATTCGTCCCGTCTACCTGGCGGCCTACTACCTGAGCGGTTATGTCGGCGCTACATGCTGCTTCAGCCTGAAGGTTGAAGGCGAACCCATCGAGCGCGGCCCGATTCTCGTGATAGGAAAGCATGTGAGCAACTGGGATATCCCAGTGATCTCGCGAGCCGTCAGAAAGCTGGTCGGCAATTTCCCCCATTTCGAAATGGGGAGCTTTCATGGTTATGCGGTTCTCGGCAAGGTCATCGTCTTTCTGAAATGGTGTGGCGGTTTCCCGGTTATGCGTTCGAAAGACCTCATGCGTCTGCGACACACCTCGGGGCAATCCAAAGAAGAACTCCGGCAATTAATGCGTGACGTGAATGAGGAAGCAGCGGAAGTCCGTCGCCAGGTCATTCGCGAAGGCCAGGCCATGTGTTTTTTCCCGGAAGGAACTCGGGATCGCTCAAAGGTCAATCGGCTGCGAAGTGTTCACGAAGTCGAAGAAGCACTTGAACTGATTGAAAAAGAAGGCGTCAACGTGAGGATCGTGCCAATCATTCCTTGCTACGGTCGCAAGCCGAAGCCCTTCATCCCATTTCTCAGGCGCAGACCTGTTGTCGTCAAGATGCTGCCGCCGCTCTCGACCGAAGGGCGAAGCGCGCGAGAAGTTTTAGCTGAAGCTCAAATTCTCATCGAGGCGCATTGGTCGTCAGAGAATGACGTCGCCGATCCGCGCAAGTCTTAGCCGGCAATCGAATCAAATAAGAAACGCAGAATGGGCCCCGCAAAGGGGCCCATTCTTTTTGACTTATTCGTTTAGGCGTTTCTTCAATTCTTCGAGTGACTTAGCCGGCAATTTACAGGTGCCAGCTCGACACACGTAGGTAACCGCATTGCCTTCGCTGCTTGTTCGCTGAGCCAAGAGTGGTATGAGTTTGCCGTTTTCCTTCGCCGTTGCGTCATCGACGAAGCAGAGGATGGAATCAGGCAACCAAGTCGAATTCAAGTAGGACAGAAGTTCATTCATGTCCTTGGCCTGCGGATTGCCGATGACTACGATTTCACGCATACCGGTGGCTCGAATTTGTGTACACCGAACCAGAACAGGATAGTACCAAGGGCTCTGTTCGACTGTGCCTTGGAAGACTTTCAGGATGCCATCGCCAGCGGTCAAGAACTTCTTGTCGCCAGTGAATTCATTGAGTCTGAGAAGGAAGAGGCAAGATTTGCCGTTGGCTGATGGCCGCGCGCCGTCGTAAGCATCTTGCAATCTAACGACGAGGTCTTTGGCATCGGGCGAATCGTAGAGTGCACCGTTGGGAGCAGAGAACTCCTTGATCATGATGTGCCCGAGGGCGGCAGCTTCCTTGATCCACTTGACGTCGCCGGTTGCTTCAAAGAGGTCCAGAAGACCGAGCCCAAAATAGGAGTAATCTTGGAGTGTCCCAGCAAAGGCTGCTTCACCGTCGCACCAACGGCGCAAGAATCGCCCATCCTCAAGGCGCAAATTGTTCAAGACAAAATCGGCAGCCTTGATCGCGTGACCGACAAACTCTTGGCTAGAGAGAATTCGACCACCACGTGCCAGTGCACTGATTCCAAGGCCGATCCATCCCGTAAGAATCTTATTGTCTAAGCCCGGTGCAACTCGTTTCGCCCTGGTGCTGTGCATCGTCTTCCGCACTTGCGCCCAGATTTTGAGTGTCTCTGGAACTGACAGTTCTAAGTCTTTCGCTACTTGCGGCCATTCTTGGCGAGCCGCGAGTATCGTCACGATCTCCATATTCTCAAGACTGAAGTTGCCTTCGGCCTTAACGGTAAACCGCGAGTCCAAGAGTGCTCTTTCTTTGCCCTCGAAAAGCGCGTCGAGTTCTTTCTTGGTCCAAACGTAATAGCTGCCTTCGACTCCGCCGCTATCAGCATCGTAGGCGCAATAGAGCCCGCCGTTCTCGGAGGTGAAATCTCTGACCACGCAATCTAAGATGTCTCGAGCGACATCAAAGAAAAAGCGATCACGGCTTAGTAGCCCCGCATCCAGATAAGTCTCAGCGACCAGCGCTTGGTCATAGAGCATCTTTTCGAAATGGGGCACCAACCACTGAGCATCTGTCGAGTAACGATGAATGCCGCCTCCGACATGATCGTAGATGCCGCCATGCGCCATCTTGCGCAGGGAGAAGAACGAAATCTTGTGGGCATCTTTGTCGGCTGACCGCATCAAGGTTTCGTAGACGGAAGTGCGAGGGAATTTTGGCGCCGCTCCAAATCCGCCTTCGACTTTATCGAACTTCCCTTTTTCAAAATCGACGGTCTTACTGACGACGGAAGGGTCAGGCAGTTTGGTTCCCTTTGGCTTCCGCTCAAAGGACGCGATTCGTTCTAAGAGGCGTTTCGAATTCTGAATTTGTCCGACGCGGTTTTCTTTCCATTCCCGCACTACGTTTTTCAGCAGCCCCTGAAATTCCACGGGCGGAAAGTATGTTCCGCCAAAGAAAGCGAGCTTGTCAGGCGTCAAAAATAGGGACGCAGGCCAACCGCCTCGCTGCGTGAGCAATTGGATGACGCGCATGTAAACAGCGTCAACATCCGGGCGTTCTTCGCGATCCAACTTGATGCAAACGAAATTTGCGTTCATGTAGGCAGCGATGTCTTTATCTTCGAAGCTCTCATGCTCCATGACGTGACACCAATGGCAGGTCGAGTAACCAATCGACAAGAACACAGGCACGTCGCGCTTTTTGGCTTCGGCGAATGCGGCTTCACCCCATGGCCACCAATCAACTGGGTTGAACTGGTGCTGCAGCAAGTACGGACTTTTCTCCTTGCTGAGGCGATTGGCTTTTCTCTTGGTCGGCGCAGTCGTCGGACTCTCTGCCGCCTCTTTGGCTGCTTGCTTGGCCGGTTTCTTAGCCGGTGGAGGTGTCGGCGTTGGTTGAGGGGCATCAGGCTCCGGGGCACAGGAAAAGAACAATGCCAGGAAGATTGTGATGACGACGAAAGCAGGGTTACGAATCATGGGGCTTTCCAGTTAAAATGATGCTGACTATTCCATCCTTGCGACCTCGGGTCGCGGAGAATCATTTTCAGTCCTCAGGTTAGCGTAAAGCGTGCTGCTATGAAAATCATCACAGATATCGCATGTATCGACTATGAACGCCCTGGTCACCCCGAGCGACCTCAACGGGTCTCGGCGACACTTGATCGACTCAAGTCACTTACAGACTTAGACTTGGAATTCGTGCAGCCGACCGGCCCCGATCTCGTCTCAGTCGAATTGGTGCACCCCGCCAGTTTCGTCGAGTCTCTGAATGCGGCTGAAGATTTCGACGTGGACACGCCGGCTCATTCGGGCATCCAAACGCATGCGCTTCGGGCCGTCTCCGGCGCCCTCAATGCCATGGACAGCTCGATGGCTGGGACACCGGCCCTCAGCCTACTACGACCGCCGGGGCATCACGCTTGTGCCGAAACTGCGATGGGTTTTTGCTATCTCAATCAAATTGCCATTGCCGCCGTAGCTGCTGCGGCTGAGGGCAAACGTGTTGGTATTCTCGACTTCGATGTGCACCACGGAAACGGCACCGAGGCAATTATATTAGGCCGGGAAAACCTCCTGTATGCATCCGCCCATCAAAGCCCGGCCTATCCGGGGACGGGTATGCACACGCGTGAAAACTGCAAAAACTATCCCGTCCGACCTAACGCTTCCCGAGAAGATTTTGCCGAAGCTGTGAAACGTGGCTTCGATGATATTCTCGATTTCAAACCCGACATCATCGCCGTGTCAGCCGGCTTCGATGCTTTTCGCGGCGACCCTCTCGCCCAAGAAAACCTCGAAGGCGAAGACTACTTCAACATCGGCCGCGCCCTCAAAGATTGCGGCATCCCCGTGTTCTCCGTCCTCGAAGGCGGCTACTCCGACGAACTACCCGACCTTGTCGTGTCCTATCTCAAAGGACTTAGCTAACGACATTCTTGCGGTGGTTTACTTCCCACCACCAGTTAGACCCGACTCGATGGTTTGGAACCAGCCGGTAGTCTTTTCGTCGGTCTGTTGTTGGGCGGCTTCGAACTGGGTGTACTGTTCGGTGGAGAGGATGTTGCGGGCTTGGTCGAGGAGTTCTTGGGAGCTGTCGCGCATGGTGGCGATGGCGGCCAAGCGATCTTGGGCTGAGGCTTGGTCGTCCTTGAGAGTGCCCCAGAGCGGTGTCGTGGTCATGGTTTGGTCTTCGAGAGCTACCGTGAGTCTTTCGGCTTGGTCGGTGCTGAGGGAAAGCTGCTTGGCGAGCTGCCGCGATCTTTTCCTTGCGCTGTTCCGAGCCCAGTCGGTGACGGCTCTTTTCGTTTGACTTGCCTTTTTTGCGAGGGCGGCTTCTTCTGCCTTCTTGAGTCGATCGTCAACTATGGCGGCGACCACGTCTTCTGTTGGGCCACCAGTTCTTGATTCTTCTCTTGGGTTTGTCGAAGGCGTGGAGTTCTTCAGCGCGTCTAATTGAGCTTCCACAGTGGCCAAGGCTTCACGTCTTAAGAAGCCTCTTTGACTCTTGCTCATGGTGTCTTTGGTCACCATGTTGTCGCGTATCTCTTCTATGTCTTGATCGAGAAGCTCGAGCTTCCTGTGTATAGAAGCGAGCTGATCGGTGGCTGAGGCATCAAGGGAATCAGTCTCAGCGGCCGGAATCAGAGTGATGCAAATGAATGTGCTCACGACGGCGGAGCCGATGATGGCAAGCAGAATGGTCTTCATGGGTGTCATGTGTTTTCTCCTAAACAGCAGCACAGGTCGCGTAAGCTCTCTGTCCTTTGTAGGACGCCAGTTGGAGCCAGTCAAGCACGTCGTTGTGGAGAGAGGTGAAAATCAACGTAGACAAAGTGCTCCCAAGCAATTGTGGCAATCGCTCCGGAGTTGGATCTTGATCGAATGAGCTTAGCTGGAAGTGACTTCCGTGATCTTGGCGCGGAGGCCGTCGACGCGGATGGGCTTAGCGATGAAGTCGTCCATACCGGCGTCTTTGCAGCGGCGTTCTTCGTCGTCACCATAATGAGCGGTCATGGCGATGATGGAGACGTGATCTCCGGAGTCTTCTGACTCGCGGATTTTCCCCGTTGCATCAAAACCATTCAGGATGGGCATTTCACAATCCATCAAGATGAGATCGTAGCCATTCTTCGCATGGGCTTGGACTGCTTCTTCGCCGTTTTCGACACAATCAGCATCGATTCCAAGCTTGGCGAGCATACGAAGTGCCACCTTCTGGTTGATGGCGAAGTCTTCAACCAAGAGAACTCTCAAATTTGCTATATCTGCCGTGGTCATCAATTGTGCCTCAGGACTTCAAGCCCATTCCTCTAGTCATTGTCGGAGCTTTATCCGTTTCGCTTGACGAATCGTGAGAAGGGGAAATTATCCAATCGGCATGAAGTTCTGTGTCTAATTGGTACAAGTGCGGAAGGCCGCCAGGAAGCGGGCTATATGTCGACTTCCTGTGCTTCGACTGATCTTTCCATCACCAGCGTATATCGCGCACTTGGGTCTTTACCCATCATTTCTTGCAGACATTCATCGGTCTTCAGTTCGTTGTCGACGACGACTTTCCACAGGATTCGCGTCTTCGGCGCGAGGCTCGTCAGGGAAAGTTCTTTGGCTGACATTTCGCCCAGGCCCTTGAATCGCGTGATGTCCGGCTTGGCTCGTCCGCCGATCTTTTTCAGGACCTTTTCTTTTTCGACGTCATCTTTGACCCAGTGAATCTCTTTGCCGGCGCGGATCTTATAGAGAGGCGGTTGGCCTAAGTACAGATGTCCGCGACGAATCAAGTCGGGCATATGGCGGAAGAAGAAGGTCATCAGCAAGGTTGCAATGTGGTGACCATCGGCATCAGCATCGGTCAAGATGATGACCTTGTGATAGCGCAAGCCCGAGGGCGTATAGGACTTGCCAATGCCACATCCGAGGGCTTGGAGTAGGTCGTTAATTTCGGCGTTCTTGAGGAGCTTGGCTAAGGAAACAGACTCGGTGTTGAGGATCTTTCCCTTCAGCGGCAGGATCGCTTGAGTCTTACGGTCACGTCCCTGTTTGGCACTGCCACCAGCGGAGTCACCCTCCACGATGAACACTTCAGATTTTTCTGGTTTTCGTTCGGAACAATCGGCGAGCTTCGCTGGCAATTTTAGGCGGCTCGCAGGTTTCGAGTTCTTGCGAACATCGCCAGCGGCAGCGCGGGAAGCTGCCCGTGCTCGGGCGGCAAGAATAACACGATAAACAATGGCATCGCCAAACGTTCGGTTGGCGTTGAGATAACTCTCGAAGTGAGGGCCTAAGACACCAGCAACTTGGGCTGCTACCTCCGGATTGTTGAACTTGTCTTTGGTTTGTCCCTGAAATTGAGGTTCAGCATGGTAGAGCGAGATGAGAGCGGTGAGACCCTCACGAATATCTTCCGTCGTGACAGTCACGCCCTTTGGCGTGAGTTTGTGAGTGCTGATGTAGTTGCGGAGGGCGCGTGTGATCGCGGTCTTGGCGCCATTCTCGTGAGTACCGCCACCAGGTGTGATGACACCATTGACGTAGGAACGGAAGTACTCTTGAGTCTCGTCGGTCCACTGCAAGGCAATTTCTAAACGAGGATCGTCGGTGTGCTCGAAGGTGTAGACCTGATCGAAGGTCTCATTCTTACCACGTTCCTTGATGATCTTCTTCAGGTAGGCCGGCAGTCCATCGGCGCTGTGGTAGCGATGTTTCTCGCCACTGGTTTGGTCATCGAAGGCAATCTTCAAACCCTTATGGAGGTATGACTTTGCTTCGAGGGAGTCTTTGATGACTTGGGGGTCGAAGCGGACCCTGGAGAAAATGTCTGGGTCAGGTTGGAAGTAGACGCGAGTTCCGGAAGGGCCGGCTTTCTTGGACTTGGAGAGCTTCGATGTCGCCTTACCGCGAGAAAAACTCATCTCGTAGCGGTAACCGTCGCGCTGGACAGTTACGACAAGATGCTTGGACAAGGCGTTGACAACCGAGATACCAACACCATGCAGACCACCCGAATGCTTGTAGTTGTCACCTTCGAATTTGCCGCCGGCATGCAACGTGCAAAGGATGATCTCAAGCGCCGACTTCTTGTGTTTCGGATGCACGTCAACAGGAATGCCTCGACCATTATCGATGACAGTCATGCCGCAACCGTCGTCGTCCAAGGACACAACCACCTTGCTCGCGTGGCCGTTGATGACTTCATCGATCGAGTTGTCGAGAACTTCCGTCATCAAGTGATGCAACGCTTTGGTATCAACGCCGCCGATATACATGGCTGGGCGTTTGCGGACTGGTTCAAGGCCTTCAAGAACCTGAATGTCTTTTGCGGTATATGACTTTGCCATCGTTTTCTTTCTGCTGATTGCTGGGCGGCTATAGTTTCGGCACGACGATGTCGCTGCCCTTCACTTCAGTAAAGCCACCTCTCTTGATCACTTTGAATCCTTTGCCGGCCCGGCTGGTAACGCGGTAGCGGCGCGGATTGATGTTGTGGGTTGCGCCGTTGTTGGTCACGGCCGTCAGTCCCTCGCTGTCCTTGGTCGAAATTGCGCTGGCGAAGACACTGTCATGAGCTTCAACCTTCAAGACGTAGACACCCTTACCCGGGCCTTCAAGGAAGTTGATTTCATCGACCGGGCAGAGGAGAGCGCGCGCATCCTTCGAAACACACACGAGATTCTCGGATCCTTCCACGATGTGCAGGCTAATGACTTCGGCATCGCCACTAACGCGGGCAAACTTACGACCCACTTTGGTGGATGGGTCTTGGTACGGAGAGAGTCCGAAGCGCAAGCCGAAGCCGGTTGAGGTCACCGCCAGGGCGTGAGCGGGCGGGCAATACTCGGAGTTCTTGTGCGCTTCGTAGTCGCCAATGGCGCGCGAGTCGAGAGAAACCATGGCGATGATGCTCTCTCCATCTTTCAGACGGAAGAGTTTTTGAATCGGGTCGCCATAGCCACGGGTCGCCGGAATGTCGTGAATCAAGGTCGTATAGGCCACGCCCTTGTTAGAGAAGAACACAATCGGGGCCTTCGTGCTCCCGGCCACGATGTTGACGAGGGAGTCACCTTGTTTGACGGGTAACTTGTCGAGGCTCGTGATCTTGCCGACACGCTTGATCCATCCACCTTGCGAAAGGATGACGAATTGATCTTCGTCAATGATAAAGTCGGCGGCGTCCACTTCGACGATATCGTCGGCCGCTGGTGCTTGGATCTGTGATCGGCGCTTGTTGGCGTGAGCTTTCTTGACCTCTTCGAGCTCGTCTTGGATGATATTCCAGAGTGTCTCTTGGCTCCCGATGATGAGGCGGATTTCCTTGACGCGCGTTTTCTTCTCGCCGCGTTCCTCGAGGATTCTGACGATCTCAAGAGAGGCGAGGCGATAGAGCATGAGCTCGAGGATGGCAATCGCTTGAATGTCGTCAATTTTGAATTCCGCGATCAGGCCTTTGGCGGCATCCTTCTTGCCCTTTGACTCGCGGATGATCTTGATCGCCAAGTCAAGGTCACCAAAGATCTTGGCAAAGCCATCGAGAATGTGAATGCGTTCAAGAAGTTTTCGGAGTTCGAATTCGAATCTCCTGGTCACAACCGAAAGGCGGAAGTCGAGGAAGTGACGCAGTATTTCCTTGAGGTCAAGTTTCTGCGGTGCTGCCACATCTGAACCAACAACCGGGACGAGGCACGTCAAGTTGACATTGAAGTTGGTTCGCAAATCAGTCGACTTGTAAACGTAAGCCATGACTTTGGCCGGATTGGCCTCAGCTTTGAGTTCGAGGACGACGCGAATGATGTCAGTCGATTCATCTCGAACGTCGAGGATTTGTGGGATCTTCTTGTCGAGCGCCAAGTCGCGAATCTTGCCGACCAAATCTTGCTTTTTGATCATGTAAGGGACG
>JBLINQ010000157.1:0-11737 GCA_047639315.1 Planctomycetota bacterium | reverse complement strand
ACTAAGCTCGCCAGGCCACCGCTTGCTCCAGCTGGAGTTGGTGTACGCAAACTCACGGCGGCGGCAGATAGGGGTTTGCCGTTCTTGCCAAAGACTTGTCCGGTAACCCCGCCCGCTGGTCGCAGTTGAATCTCCACGTCTTCGATTGTCGCGCCTTGGGTGACAACATATTCGGTCGAAGCAGAATCTTGCTGACGGCTATGAGTCGCAAAAATCTGATATGTGCCCGATGCCAGTCCAGTCAACACGAACAGGCCCTTTTTGTCCGTAACCGTTTCCACCCGAGTGGTTGGTTGCAACCTGTTGACTCCGTTAAGTGGATCAACACTGTCGACATTGCCGTTCAGAATCGCGTTCTCTGCAGCGTCATCGGCTGCACTTTGGTCATCAACAAACTGGGCGATGACCGTCGCCCCACTCAGTGCCTTATAGTCGTGGCTCAAGATCTTGCCAGCGATTTGCCCTTCTCGATTGAGAGCAACCTCTAATCGCCTTCTTTCTCCGCTCGCCAAACTCTCAATGTCGACACTTCCGGTTGCATACCCCTTCGCACTGAAGGTCAGGCGGACCGAGTTGTTCTGACCGTTTCGGATGCCAAAGAACCCGACGTCAGGATTGAGTTCAAAGTGCTTTGCACAGGCCTCTGAATCGAGGATCTCAAAGTCACCGCCGAGCTGACGCGCCGACACGCGAGATCTTGACACGACATAACCAGAAATCGATTCTCCGGATTCTGCGTCAAACACCCGTCCGTAGGCCTCACCACAACGAGACATGAGAATGACCGCAGTCCTTTCCTTGCTGCCGATGACACGATCTTCAGATACGACATAGCCGTTGGCAAAGACCCTGATGCGGTAGCGACGAAAACAGAGACCTTCAAACTTGAGAATCTCAGTCTTCTCGACGGTCAAGGTCTTGTCATTGAATGCTCTTAGGATTTGGTCACTCGGGCGATAGTCAAGCACACTGAGTTGAATGACTGCACGAGGAATTAAGTCGCGGGTCGTTTCGTCGCGAATCTCGATCGTCAAAGAGCGCGATATCTCGAGTTCGAATTCGAGCGTTTCCGAGGCACCATCCTTCAACACAATATTGGACTGCGACGATGGCTGGTAACCTTGGGCATCAACGATCACGGAGATTCGTCCAGATGCAATGCCGGCGACGCTAAAATTGCCTTCCGTGTCGGTCTCAGTTTCTCTCGCTGTCTCCGCGTCAATTCCGAGGATAAACTGACCAACTCCGTTTCGATCTGCTACGGCTGCACGACCCCCAACCGTAACCGAAGCACCGGCGACCGGATCGCCGTCCTCGCCCACAACTTGCCCTCTGATGGTCCCGCCGGTTGCCACTGTCATCGACCCGAGATCAAGATCTTGACCAGCTAACTTGAGAAGTTGGCGCTCCATTGGCGCCCCCGACTGAGGCACAACAACCATGGAGACCAAATGATAGCCGGTCACTGGGCTGACAAAGGTTCCATTACTGGAAGTGCGAAACTCTAAGATTGTCGGCTCCATCTCCCCGACCTTGGTGCCAGGAGGCGCACCAAGCTTGAGCCGAATCAAAGCCGCCACAGGCATCTTCTTTGAGTCGAGGATTCGGCCTTTGATCACGCCACCGATGGGAGCCTTGTTGACGGGCTTTTCGCTCCGCCTAGCGATGCCGTCGTCCCGGTCGCCATCAACGATTTCAACATTGGAGAGATCGTCCTGAGAGTCTTCTTGAGACAGAATTCCCCAGGCACCGAAAGAGAGCAAGATCAGCACTCCCACGGTCCAGATTAGTCCTAACTTTGGCAATCGGTCCGACAATGAAAACTCCAATGCGCTGGGACTGACGTTACTTGCACGCAACCACAACGGCGCATGTTTATTAATCTCGCCTTGGTCAACGAGCCGCGATAGAATGCTTCGTACTTTAGAAGGCCACAGGCCGAAAAGAAACTACTCATCACTTTCGAATGGCGAGTATTAGGAGCGAATTGAATGCATCCCGCCCGTAATAGCCTGACTTCTTACGCTTTGGCGATCGTTTTTGGCTTCGCCGTTCTCCAGCCGGGCTTGGTCGGACAAGAGAAAGCCGAGAACTGGAAAGCCCTCCTGAACCGAGCCCAAGCTTCATTCAATAGCCTGAAATCAGAAGAAACCATTGCTCTCTTAGGACGAGTCCTCGAGATTCTCCCTCAAGGCAAAGACCGGATGGAGGCCCAAATCAAGGTCTATGAATTGAGGGGTGCGGCTTACGAACTGGCCAGAAAACCGGAACTTGCTCTGCAAGATGCCCAAGCGGTTCTGGGTTTCATCAAGAAGCGAGATGAAGGAAAAGGCAATCAGGGCTGGATTCGCCCCATGCTCAGAGCGGCCAAGCTCATGGACCAGACACGGCAGCGAGAACCTGCCTCTTCGATGTATCGTGATGCACTCGAACTTTCGGAAGGTGCGCAAGAGAATCGCCTCACACTCTCGTTGGAGATTTTTCACCTGTGTGCCCGTGGTTACGGACGAATTGGCGATTGGCAGAGCGCCAGCAAGACCCTTATTACCTACATCGAACGATTAGAAGAGAAGCATGGCAAGAACCATGCTGATCTTGTTGGCCCCCTTAAAAACCTCGCTCGCTACCAACGAAATGCCAAGGCATTCGAAGAAGCGATCAAGTCATTAAATCGCTGGGTAAAGATATACGAGCTAAGTAAGGGCAAAGATAGCCCTAGCACCGCGACGGGACTTCGCGCTATTGCCGAGTGCCACATTGCCCTCCAGTCATATGCGGCGGCGGAGAAAGCTCTTGATCGCTGGCAAATGGTGCTGGAGCGAGTGACTAAGAAGCATCCTGAAATTGTCTACGTTCTCCAGCTACGTGCACAGATTGACCGCTTGCAAAAAAAGTACCTCGACGAGTCGGGGCACATTGTTGAATCAGCAAAACGCATGGCGGCCTTGCCAAAACCCGACTACACTGCTCTCGGAGAATTCAATCGACTCCTCGCCGTTTCCTATCGTCAGCAAGCGAAATATGATCTCGCGAAGATCGCCATCGACGAGTGCATGGCATTCTTCAAGAAGAAACTCCGTGCGACTGATCCCCAACGCCTCATGGGCCAGCTCGAAAGAGGTCACGTGTCTTTTGCCATAGGAGCTATGGACGCCGCAAAGAAAGACTACGACGCTGTACTACGATCATGGCGCAAACTGGCTGGCGATGAACACCGTATTCTCATCGCCCCCCTTGAGGCTCTCTTGACCTTGGCCCAAAAGACTAAGGACGAAACACGCGCCCAAGAATTGAGCTTGTGGATCAAGAAGATCGAGGCGAAAACCAAATAAGAAGGGCGCCCCTCCGCCAACCACATAACCCGAAGCTGCATTCGGCTCGCAACGGAAGACAAGAGAAAAGGCCCGCCCCTTATCAGGGCGGGCCTTTTGTACTTAACAACGTGATCAAATCACGGTGTTGTCTAAATCACTTAGACTAGTTGTTCACGTTCTTATCGGCAGGACCGAGATCACCATCCGGATTCTTAGGCGTTCTAAGGGAACGCAAGAACGCGAGCAAGAGAACCTGATCCGTCGACGACAAGCTAGTAAAGTTCGTACGAACTTGTGCTGCTTCGCCACCATGCATGTCGATTGCTTCTGCCAAGGACAGAGCGCGGCCGTCGTGCATGTATGGTGATGTGTCTGCGATGCCCCACAAGCGAGCTGTCGTGAATTCGGCGTCATTGGGAGCACCGAAGGATTCAGCCAAGGCTGGTCCCATGTCATGACGCTTCAAGTCAGCGAATGGGAACAAGGCGACGCCGCCGCCAGGATACCTGGCAAAGCGCATTGGCTTTGAACGCAAGTCAACCGAGGCGTAGATATTTGCCGAAGGATCATCTGCAACATCAGGGAAGGAGAAGGTGTGATTCTTGCTCTCTGTGGTCAAGATCGGCTTATGGCAATCGGCACAACCAACTTGATTGAAAAGTAAGAACCCAAAGCCGGCTCCCGGACGTGGGCGGAAGACTGGCTTCTTTTGCAAGTTTGCAAACACGTGAAGCGCAGACATTTCTCCGATCATGACTTCATCGGTTGTTCCATCGTTATCAGTGTCGGCACCAGCACCGACAACTTCAACAGGCTGCATGCCAAAGTGAAACTGCATGGCGCCGCGATCGAAATCACGGGTCGTGAAATTCTCACCCTTACGGCCGAATGGACGTACGACAAGATCATGTTCGACACCTTCAACATTCGAAGTGTCAAAGTCGGCTCCGTCATGGCTGATCGAACCGAAATTAACACCCTTGGTGTCGAGGCTAACGACCGTGTTTGGATTCAAGAAAGCTTGTTGCTTGTGTGCCAAAAGGTCAGAAGTCATTTCCTTGCCAACAGCCTCGATGCCAGCAGCACCGAAAAGGAATGGTGGATTGATGAATCGACCGTTGAAGTCAGCGAAGCCGTTGTTCGCGACATCGGCGACGTCGATATTGTTTGGCATGAACATGGCATTGGCGCTAGCGCCACCAACTCCGCCAATACCCAGGGTCACTGGAATGGTCGAGTTACTCACGATGCCATGGCATTCCTGGCAAGTCTGCGCGTCCAATCCGTTGATACGCAGAAATTTTCCGTTGTTTTGCAACGTCGGGCGATTAGCGAAACTCGTATGGTCCGGGTTGGAAGCGTCGTAATTTTCACCGTACCCATCAACACTATTGAATGGCGTCGAGAAGATACGACGTCCTTCTCGACGTATGTCTTTGATCGACAACGCGCCACCGGTGATATCGCCTTGGGTCAGGCGAGTTCCTAAATTTGAATGTTCGCCGGGCAGTTGGGCTGCTGCCGGCACAGCCGCCGCAAGCAGGAGCAGGCCTGCGAGCCAATTTAGTGAATGCATGTGTTTTCCTCGGTGTCGAACAGATCTCTGGCATCCTGCGATCCTTGGAGTGGCTCGCAAAAACAAGATCGAAGGTCTGATAAAATCTCAAGAGGCATGACTGCCTGGCGCGAGAATAGCATTGGGTGGCGAAGTTTCGGAACAAAATTCAGAAAGAGATTCTAATTTCTCAAGGCCAAACGCGAACGATTATTAACAACCCTAAGTGATTGCGAATAAAGAAGAAGAGACCGCGCCTCGAACCACAAGTTGTGTAGTTTGTATCAATTAGAACTCGGACATCTTGGAAAAATTTGATCGCGGCAACGACTCCCCACCCACCCACCCTTGCAACAAAATTGCTCGAACCGATTGCACTCATCTTCTGACGTGACTTCCGTTTTTTTTTGTAACCCACACGAGCCTTTACGACGGCGAGTCATTCAGAAAAATAAATCGAAGACATGACTGCGTGAGAACTTACGTAAGGGTTTCTCAGTTCATCTCTTAACCCACCGGAGTGCATAAAAACCCAATGCTTCGCATAGGGGATTCACTTCATTGACACCGACCGAATCAACCTTAGTTTTGATCACTGCTGTTCGGCTACCTTCCAGTCGAATACACGTCCCTTTACAACAAGGTCAACAATGAAAACCAAATCGCCCGACGCTTTCGGATGTCAAACCTATCTCAAGTCATGGGAGTTAGGATTCCGCAGCGGATCAACCTTGGAGCACACGCTCAATTGTGCTTTCTGCCGTCCCGTCATCCATGGAGGCACTGAAGACTGCCGCCTCCCAGTCACAGAAGAAGTTAAAAAAACACGACAGAAGAAACGTAGCAGCCGTCGACGTTTCTTGGCTGCGGCGGCCTTCTCAACCGTAGCACTTTTAGGCACGAGTACGGCAGTGCAGAGTTTCTTCAGCCCTCCTGCCGCTTCCCCTTTGGTTCTCGCGATTCGCACACAAGGCACTCGCTTCGATACCGTCTACATGAACTCAGGTGGACCGGGCATTCACTATCTCCTGCGCTCGTCCAACGACCAAACCAAGAAAAACATTTTGGAATGGATCTATCGACGCCAACATTGGTCGCTCTTGGACATGGTCATATCCAGCCTCGACGACAAGAGCGAAGCTGTCCGGCTCAAAGCAATCATCCTATTGGTCGATCACACACCTAAAATCGAGCTCAAGCCTCACTTGAGTCAAATTGATCGATCACGATCACGGGCAACCGACGACCTTGTCCGCTCCTACTTAGTTGAGCTAGTGAGGGAAGTCGAACAATCATGATTTCACTCTCAGGCCCAACTCGGGCTCAACGAGGAACGTCTTACTGCGTCAACGTCTCGAACGTGACCGGCAACATAAGCGTCAAAGCTTACGTTGGGGGTACCGTCGTAAACGTCACGATCACTCAGAACACGGTTAAGCAGACAGCAACCATTTGCCTCGTCGTGCCAAAAGGAGCGTCCGGTGGTGTTGAGATCCTTGCAACCCAAAGTGGCAGCAGCGATTATGTATCCCACAATGCACTGATTTCGAAGTAATTAAGCCACGTAGAGTACCGCTAATGGGATTCTCACGATAGTTTGAGTCCATGAGCAAGAAGGCAGAAAACGTCAGCCCAAACTCGCTGCGATTGACCTCTGTAGTCGAGCACAACTTGAAGGGGTTTGACCTAGAGCTGCACCATGATCAACTCGTGGTGTTTACCGGTGTCTCTGGGTCAGGAAAAACGTCTCTCGTTTTCGACACGATCTTTCGCGAAGGCGAACGGCGTATGCTCAGCAATTTGGGCTCACGGATTAGCCGATTGATGAATCGGTTAGGGCGTCCTCAATGTGGCGAGGCAAACGGCGTCCGCCCGGCCATTGCTATTGATCAAAACTCTCATGTGACGATATCCAGTTCAACTGTGGGTACGCTCTCAGAGATTGGCGATGAATTGAGGCTTCTCTTTGCACGCTTCTCCCAAAGACACTGCCACAATTGCCAACTCGCACTGCCGAACAACAATAGGCCCAACCAGTCGATTACTTGCGACTGCGGCACCGAGTGCCCCCCGCTCAGCCGCTCCCTTTTCAGCTTCAATACTCCCTTGGGCGCATGCCCAAAGTGCGACGGACTGGGAGTCGAGGAGCAAGTCGACCCTGATTCGCTCATCGCTGATCCCGAAAAATCACTGCGCGAAGGAGCCCTCGTCCCCACCACTCCAAACGGGTACATCGTCTATTCCCAGGTAACCCCAGAGTCGATGGAAGAAGTATGCCAGGCTCATGGCTTCTCTATTGATATCCCCTGGTGTGATTTGAGTGATGAACAAAAACACGTGATCTACTGGGGGTCAGATCGCATCGAAGTGGCATTCGGGAAACACTCACTGGAATCTCGAATGAAGTGGTCGGGGATCAAGGCGAAACCACGGGAGATGGGCTACTACCGTGGCATCCTGAGAGTCATCACGGAGACGCTCAAGAAGAAACGCAATGCCAACATCCTCAGGTTCGTGTCATCGCACCCTTGCCAAGCATGTGATGGGACACGACTCAGCTCCGAGGCCAGGGCCCCTCAATTTCATGATCGCAACATTGCCGAGCTCAACAACCTCAGCCTCGACCACCTGAAGCAGTTTCTTGAAGAGCCGTCCGCCGTAACTGCAACAGCCCACCACACGGCAGCACTGAAACTCGTCGCCCGAATCACTGAACGGATCGATCGTTTGATTCAATTGAGCCTCGGCCATGTCACACTCGCTCGACGATCTGCGACTTTGTCGAGTGGAGAGTCTCGCCGCCTTCGCCTTGCCACCCAACTTGGATCTGGACTCACTGGCATCTGCTACATTTTTGACGAACCCAGTGCCGGCCTGCACACGCAGGAACGACAAGCGCTCGTAAACATGCTGTGCCGATTGCGTGACCAAGGGAATAGCGTCCTGATCGTCGAACATGACCATCATTTCCGCAGCCAAGCCGATCACCTGGTCGAAATCGGGCCGGGATCTGGGCGCCACGGCGGTGAGCTTATCTACTCAGGAAAACCACGGCCCTCAGACAAGATCATTCCCGCGCTCCAATTTCGGCCCACGCCACAGCATTCGAATACGACAGGCCAATTCCTCGAACTCAGGCATGCCAGCAAAAACAACCTCAACGACTTGCACGTGAAGTTTCAAACCCATGCTCTGAACGTCGTGACCGGTCTGTCGGGTGCAGGCAAGACCTCATTGATTGCCGGATGCTTGGCGCAAGCTGCTCATGATCGCAACGCCTCCTCCGTGTCACAGCTTCACCTGCATGGAGCAGAATCAATCAAGCACGTCCTTGTCGTCGACCAAAAGCCAATTGGCAGGAGCCCACGTTCAAATCCGGCGACGTGGTGTGGAATCTTCGATCACATTCGTGCGCTCTTCGCCAATACCGAAGCGGCTCAAGCCGCAGGTTTCGACAAGGGCCACTTCTCATTCAATAAAATAGGCGGCCGGTGCGAGAGTTGTGAAGGCGCAGGTGTCCAAACTGTTGGACTCATGAGTATGCCGCTTCTGACATTGACGTGTACTCAATGCAACGGCAACCGCTTCGACGCCGAAACCCTCAAGATCCGCTATGACGGTCGTTCCGTCTTCGACATCCTTGAGTCGACAATTGACGAGGCCGCTGAGATCTTCGTCGACCACAAGCAGATCATCAAAACCCTTCACGCCCTCCAATCATTAGGGCTTGGCTACTTACAATTGGGGCAACCATCTCCGACGCTATCGGGGGGCGAGGCGCAGCGCCTGAAGCTCGCCAAGGAGATGGCGAGGATGCGGGGCCCAGAGACCCTCATCATCCTCGATGAACCGACGAATGGCCTGCATGACAAGAACATCGCTGTCCTCTGCCTTGCACTCGTGAAGGTGATTGAAAGCGGATGCACCATCGTCGCAGCTGATCACGACATGAATCTCATCAGTCGCGCCAATTGGTTGATCGAATTAGGCCCAAAAGGTGGCGATAAAGGCGGGCAGTTGCTTTTTGCCGGAAGACCAGAAGACCTCCTCAGCGTCGAGGGCTCGCCGACGGCCATGAGCCTCAAGCAGTTCATGCACCCTGATCCACCCATCGATGCAATCCAGACGCTTCCCCAAAAAGAGCGCCCAGCACCTCAGGCGACATCCCTGAAGGGAGTCAGCACCAACAATCTGAAGAGTATCGATGTAACGTTCCCCCATCGTGCCATCACGGCTGTTGGCGGTCTATCGGGGAGCGGCAAGTCATCCCTGGTCTTTGACACCCTGGCTGCGGAAGGCCTCGGACGATTCGCAGAGAGTTTCTCACCATATCTTCGTCGCGAAATACGAGCTCATCGTTCAGGTGAATTCACCGACGCCACGGGAATTCGGGCCACGATAGCGATCCGTTCGAAATCCCACATGAAGAACAGGGCCTCAACTGTCGGAACGCATTCTGGCATTGACGAGGGCTTGCGGCTGATCTTCGCCCGCGTCTCACGCTCGGTGTCAACCCCGAATAGCGATGAGCCACTGTCGGCCAGTCATTTCTCGTTCAATCACGCCCTTGGAGCATGCCCTCAATGCTCAGGCCAGGGCGAGACCCAACAGTGCCCGATAGAAAACCTCGTCGTTGATGCCGATCTTTCCATTGACGAAGGTGCCCTCGCGACGACAAAAGGCGGCGGATCGCTGTTCGAGTTGGAAGGACGCATCCATGCAATTCTCGTCGCTGCCTGTTCAGCTAACGAGATCGACATCAACATGCCTTGGAAGGAACTCCCCAAGGCGGCCCGCCAGATCGTTGCTCGTGGCTGCGGCAGCAACGCATTCAAAGTCGATTGGCAGATAGCAAAGAACAAGGGAGAACGAGCTCACGTTTTCTCGGCGCCTTGGGAAGGCGCGTGTTCCCTTGTTGAAGTTGAGTACGAGAAGAAAAGAGACCGCAAAGCCGGCCCCACCCTTGCTGCCCTTCTGAGCCCAACCCAATGCACTCGCTGCAACGGGAGCAGACTGAATCCAGAAGTGAAGGCCCACACGGTTGGGCCGTGGACAATCACAGATCTTCGCCGTGCTGAGTTAAGTCAACTCTTGGAGGTTTTGCGAGCGCCCGCAATGAAGGCCAAGGCACTTGGCGCGGGCCTTGACCACAAGACAGAATCAGTCTTTGATCACGTCGCTCAATCGTTGATCCCAAAGATCCGACGCTTGGAGAGGCTCGGCCTGGGCCACTTGACTCTGGATCGATCGACACGCTCCTTATCGACGGGCGAAGCGCGGCGCCTCGACCTTGCCAAACAACTCACCGACGGCCTTCAAGACATCTGCTATGTCCTTGACGAACCGGGCTTGGGGTTGCATGCCCAAGACAAGAAGAACTTAATCCAAGTCATCCGAGAACTGTCTGCGCGGGGAAATACTGTGGTCTTGGTCGATCATGACAAATACCTACTCAAGCAAGCAGATCACATCATCGACTTAGGGCCTCAAGCGGGAAAAAATGGCGGCAGAGTTGTGGCTCAAGGTCCGATTGACTCGATCATAAAATCGGTAGATTCGCCGACGGGATTACTCTTGCGCGGCGACACCACACTCGAACGAGAAATCACAAATCAGACAAAATCGGCTGGCCCTATCTTGCGGGGAGTTTTTGCCAACAACCTTCGCAACTTCGATCTGCAGCTGAATTATGGCGAAATCCTTGTCATATGCGGCGTTTCAGGCAGCGGTAAATCGACACTTCTTTTTGATGTCGCAGCGCCGAGCTTGTCAGATTCCAGCCCCACAGGGTGTGACTCAGTCGAGAACAAGTCGGGCGCGATCAACATCCACAAGATTGACGGCCAGGCCCAAGGGCACGGTCCGTTCAGCGTCCTGGCGACATTCCTCAACCTGATGGATCCGATTCGCAAGTTCTTCGCGGCAACTGACGACGCCAAAGCAGCCAAACTCACATTGAAGGATTTCGCGTTCTCATCCAAAACAGGACGCTGCCCAGCTTGTTTGGGAAGCGGTGAAACTGTCATGCCCCTCGATTTCATGCCCGACTCCATCGCCACGTGTGACAGTTGTAAGGGCCAGAGGTTCAAAGATGAGATTCTGTCCAAGACGTGGCAAGGACTTTCAATCGCAGAAGTATTGGCTCACGACTGCGGAAGTATCCCAGCGACTTGGCCCATTTCGAAATCGTTTCAAGAGACGCTAGGAACGCTCAATGACTTAGGGCTCGGCCATCTGAGCTTAGACCGACGCTGTGATTCCCTTTCTGGCGGAGAGAACGCCCGCCTCGGTATCGTCCGGCAACTCACCACGTCGATCAAGAGAGCCCCATCTTCCATTTACCTATTCGACGAGGCCAGCCGTGGACTCCACGTTGAAGATCAAGCAGCCCTTCTTCGCGTCTTCGAGAAACTGAGCCAACTAGGAGCTGCTGTTGTCGCCAGCGAACATTCTCTCGATCTCGTTAACGCGGCCGATCGCGTGGTGGAATTGGGCCCCGGTGCGGGACGACACGGCGGCGAGCTCGTTTTCGACGGAGCGCCGACTCAACTGCGATCCGCCGAAACACCCACCGGTCGGGCCTTGAGCGCTTGGCTTCAGTCACGCAGGACGAATTAGAGCACCTGTACCGTACCAGGTCTAAACCACTCTCTTAGAAGCGATACGGTACCAGGTCTAATTCACAACCTTCGTGCGCTTGGGCCACCTTGTTTGAAGTACCGGATGTCTCTTGGAAGAAGACAAAGATGCCGGCGGGACGCCAGCGCTCCCGGGTTAGCGGCCAACATTTTTGTGTTTTCGAGAGCCGTGTTGTCAGTCAGCGTTTCGAACGACAAAAGAGGTGGCGACCAAACCTGGGGGTAACCAA
>JBLINQ010000156.1:0-11748 GCA_047639315.1 Planctomycetota bacterium | reverse complement strand
CCTGCTCTAAGAGTTCCGAACACTCGCCAGCCCAGAGCGAGATCATCACCCATGCCATAGAAACGACTGCGCTAGATGGCAGTCGGGTCTCACGAGTAGGCGTGTCTCCGAACGGAAAATTCTATTTGAGTTGGATTGAGAAAGGCCCAGAGAGAAGCCACAGCTTAAAACTCGCCTTCTTCGAAAACCATAAATGGAGTGCGCCCTCTACTATTGCGGCAGGCCGTGGATGGATGGTCAATTGGGCCGATTTCCAATCCGTCGTTGCCGACGCCGAAGGCAATATGGCTGCTCAGTGGTTGGAGACCATCGAGGATACGCGCAACTACGGAGTGAAGGTCAGTGTTTCTTCAGATGCTGGCAAGACTTGGGGCTCACCCTTCTGGCTGCATTCAGACCTAAAAAGCAGCGAGCATGGATTCGTCTCGATTGTTCCCGAGTCCAAAGGAGTATTCAGAGCCTGCTGGCTTGATGCAAGATCCCACGAATCAAAAGGGAACATGGAACTTCTATCGGCTCGATTCTCAGCAGCTGGGCGTTTAGGAGAAGAACATCAAATTGATGCCCGCGTTTGCGACTGCTGCGCTACTTCGACCGCCTTAGCCAATGGCACCCCAGTCATCGCTTACCGTGACCGATCCACCAAAGAGATCCGCGACATCAGTTTGTCTCGATTCGAAGATGGGAATTGGAGCAAGCCGCTCAGCGTCTATCCCGACAACTGGCTGATCCCCGGCTGACCGGTTAACGGACCCGCCTTATTGGCGGACGGATCGCAGTTGGCGGTCCTTTGGTTTACCAGAGGCGAATCGAACAAACCTCAAGTCAATCTTTCGCGATCCAAGGACAATGGCAACACATTCGAGAGTCCCCTTGTCATCGAGGCTGAAGACAATTTAGGACGCGTAGCAGGCACATACCTCAAGGACGGATCGACTTTAGTAGCATGGATGCGCATTGTATCAGACGACAAAGTCTCGCTACTCATCAGGCGAATTCAAAAGAACGGCGATATGGGAAAGCCGATTGAATTAGCCACCCTCAAGAACTCTCGGGGAACCGGATTTCCGACAATCGCGGGGTATGGAAATGAGGCCATCATTTCTTGGACAGATTTCGAACAGAACACCATCCGAACAGTCCTCGTCCATACGACTCCAGATTAATGGTGGAGCAATCTAAGTCGCCCGCCAGCGGATCGGTTTTCGCCATGCATGACCCTTGCATCAAAACACCGACGATCTAATTCGCGCCTATCCTGATCTTCCAGGGACCGTTGCCCTCGACTCATCCGGCAACAAGCAACCCAGCGATTCACATCATTGAGGGTTTCGATTCTGGGTACTGAGATACAAATGGGCCTTCGCGGGCAATTTTGACTATCCAGAGTCAAGTCTTTCGCATACGATCGAGCCCAGAAACTAAAAAAATTCACCGACGACTTTGACCACGGTCGACTGGATCGACAATTGCGTTGAAGCGAACCGACCGGCCACCAATCAAGTCGTTTGCTCGGCAAAGGAGTCGCCAATGTCATTCGTTAAAGCTAAGAACGTCATCATCACACTGATCGCCGTTTTTCTCTGTTGCTCTATTCAAGGGTGTAACTCTCGAAACACCTCGGGCGGGTTCTTCAATCAGAGCCTGGTAACTCTCATGACATCCTTGGCCGGGGGCAGCCCGGCACTTCAGGTGCAAATTGAATCTCGATTTGTCGTGGTGACTCTCGGAGAATTGACAGAATACAGTGGCCGTCAAGCGCCAGCCAAGATTCCCGATCAACCAGGAACAGAAATCAGTGGTTTCAGTTCAGCGACTCGTCTCTTCACGGCCAACGACCTGACTCTGCTCGATCAAACGCTGCCGCCCGGTATTGGTCCAGACGGAGGAAACTTTTTTGATTCGCTGACCACGCCACAGCCAGGTCAATACATGATTACGGTGATGACAACAAATGGCAACGTGCCGCTCGAGGATGACAGTCGTTTCTACGACTATTCATTCGTGCTTGATCGCGACAATAACTCGGCCAACAATTTCACGCCGGTGATGAGTTTCCCCAATGACTTCTTCAAAGAGACAGATTTGTGGGTTCGTTTGTCGAAGTCGCCTGGCAATCCATGGGATCTCACGGTCACGGACGCAAGGAACAACAACTTTCAAACAGTCAACACAGATGCGCGTTGCTATGTGAAAGACAATGTTGTCACCTTCATGGTTCCTATGGATGCGATCGGCATGGTTGCAAACCCCTGCTTCCGCGTCACGACGTTTTGCCACGGCGGTGATTTTGGCCAGGCCCCGCCACACGACTGGTCGGGCGATGACGCGCCCAAACGCGGCACAGCTTTGGCCAAGATCACTGATGAGAACCGCGTCGCCGGTACGGTCAGAGTCGAGATTGAAATTCGAGTTCTGGCAGTAGAGGATAACTTCCTGAGTTCGCTCGGAATCAATCTGGGAGATACCACTGCCTTCTCTGACTCTCCGCCAAATGGCCGCCTTGCGGACATCGGACAAACTAGCCGAACTGCGCTTCCATCTGTATTCGCTGGCGGCCCAGCGAATACTCACTCCATTTTTCCGCCCAACGTCACTAATGAAATTGTGGGATCGCTCTTCTTAGAGAATGGCGCCCTGCCCCTTGAACCATTCGGCGTGTTCTCAGGAGCTCCATTGGCGGATCCTCAAGGTTTCCTCATCGAAAACTCACACAGTGTCAGCGTCGGCAACGTCACTGGCGACCCAGTGGTGCTCCCAATTTCGTCAACGCCGGAATTGCCCTTCGACATCTTGAGCAGCACTTTGACGCCAAGCCAAGTAGCGATGATCATCAATGCCGTGGACGCAAGTTCGTCAAACGTCGTGCTCTCCGCACCAAGAATAACCGCCCTCGACAATCAACGATCGATAATCAACACCCGAGCCGAGAAGGTCTTCATTTCCGACCTCGACTTCGATTTTGATTTGGCCATTTTCTCTGATGACCCCAACGTGAGCACGGCCACGTCAGGCCCGACCCTTGATCTCGTCCCGACGATCAATGCAGACACCGGGACGGTCAGCGTGGAGTTTCGCCCAAGTTCGAAACTGGTTCAGTATGTCACGAGCGATGGCATTACAATCGGCAATGTGAACGGTAACACGTTAGTGCCAGTCCTCAGGGAAGGTCGTTCCGTCGGACAACTCCAGATGCAAGACGGGGAAACCGTCATCTTGGGAGGGTTGGCCAACTCTGGCGGCGGCAACCAGGTAGAGGGAATCCCGTTCCTCGGCGACCTCCCCATCGTGGGCCACTTCTTCCAAAACGAAGCTCTCATTCAACCGAATCAAAACCTCATGATCCTGGTGACTCCCTTCATTGTGAGGTCAGCTGATGAATGATGGTCGGCGTCAGATTAATGGTGGAAGGCCGCAGGCTCGCGCCAAGACAAGGAAACCGCGCAGCCGAGCTTCCACCACTAACCTGACACCGTATGATAGGGCGAATCTTATCCCAGTCCTGCAGCGATGTCTGATCGTTCAAGCTGATCGGCTGTGACGATGGCGAGTTTCATCTTGGCGTAGTGTTCGAGAAACTCGGACATGCCGAGCATCTCTGCCAGGCTCGCATAGCGAATTTCGTTGGGCAGGTCTTTGTGGAAAGGACCACCTGATGCCATGCCTTCTAATTTTTTCTGGTGGGCCGTGGTAAATAGCAATCCGTCGTTCGCTGAAATCTCTGGGAGCTCTCTTAGTTCGATGGCTAGTTGCACGACGTAAGGTGTGACGTTCAAGATGTTTCGTGGGCCACACATCTTGCCAAGTTGGTCAGCAAAGAGGAGTGAACCGAAGGCGCCAAAACCATGGAGCACGACGAGGCGTCCTTCATCTGCGTATGCTGCTACGACATTCTCAGCGACGCCAAGGTCTTCTATGACTCGGCGAGCTAAGCGGAAGGATGTTCCGGGATAACCCTTTGATACGAATTTTGCTTCGCCTGGGCCTTTCGAACGGTCGGTCAGAATGCGCTTGTCGTCCATCGATACGACATCGCGATTGCCGCCGGCAATCTGAACCGTGGCCGAGTGCGGCATGTCCATCGCACCGACAATGTCGCCGGTAATCCGATCGACAACCTTCAGCGTCACATCCTCCGAGATATTCGAGTGCAACGACCCACGGTCGTACTTCGCTTCTGACTCCTGGCTTAGGACAAAGAAACCATGTCGCCCCTCTTCGAGCCGTTTCTGCTGAACAAGTTGTTCTAAAAGCCCTTCCAGTTTCCGTATTCCGAATTCACTGGCAACGGAGGGTGGAAGAATCGCCTGTAATTCTGATGCCGACACGCGAACATCGCCGCCCGCCTTCACCAAGGCCTGCTGCACGATGACGCCAGGCCGGAAGGCATAGGGCGAAGTGAGCAACGAGCCTCTCGCACCAGCGCGAAACATCGCGCGAATTATGAATTCTTCGATATCATTATCGACAACGTACCCGGCCCGCGTGGTGTCACCCCGCCGACCACCTCGGCCAATTCGTTGCAATAGCGATGGCACATCGTGAGGTGGACCGACCATCAGAACATAGTCAACAGAACCGATGTCGATCCCCATCTCCAAAGTCATGGTGGCGAAGCACACGCCGACCGGGGCGGTCAGAAACTGACGCTCGGTGCGTTCACGGTGGGCCTTCGACAAAGAACCATGGTGAGCGAAAATGGCTTCGCGAAAACGAGTCTTATCGCGGACGCCACGACTGAGCGCTTCCACATCTTTTCGTGAATTACAAAACACCAAGATCTTTCGCAGCTCAGCCATTGCCAACTCATCTAAGTGGTTGACCATGAACTCAGCATCGCGACCATAGAAGCTTTTGACCTTGATCGACCGCGCACCAGGAATAGAAACGATCGTGGCATCGGTCAGGTACCGCGAAGCGAGCCCTTTAGGGTCGTCGACGGTTGCACTTGCGGCCACCTTCTGCGGCCTGGTTGTGCAAATCGAATCTAAGCGATGAAGGAGAATTCTTAGCTGGTCGCCGCGGGCGCTGCCGTCAAGGACGTGGATTTCATCCAAGACAACAAGCTGCGTCCCGCGCAATCGGTCTGGCTGCCTGGCAATCACTGAGTCTAAGGACTCAGGAGTGGTGATGAGTATCTCAGGGAAGGCACCATTGGTTAACTTCTTGTATTCGCCTGTGCGTCTGCCGAAAGTCACGCCAACCTGATCCATCTTGCCTTCAAGCCGGCGAAATAGATCGTTGGCCAAGGCGCGGGTTGGGCTCACAATGATGACCGATGCTGGCCCGCTCTTTCGTTCACGCACCATCTGAGCCGCAGGCGCTGCGTATGCTTCGGTCTTGCCACTGGCCGTGGCAGAACACAAGACGACGTCCTTGCCAGCGACAATCGGCGGGATGCCCTCAATCTGCACTTCAGTCAGCGACGAGAATTGCGCTAAGAATGGTCCGAATGCATGAGGCAGAAGTTCTCGCCAATTGGGATTGGGCATCTCAAGGCGTCCCCGACAGTCGTCTTTCATCAATGTTTAAGACAGTCGCCCGCACGGCTGCGCGAAAATCGACGCCGCCTTGATCGAGCACATGATCACAAACGGCAATCAGGTCTTCTCGATGCGGAGCAACATTGAAACTTGGATAGGCCTTCGTGTAAAGCAGACCTATGCGATCAACCAGCTCGGGCATGTCGCGCCGAGCCGGAGCGCGCAAGCGAATGTCGTAGTCTTTCGATGACGTCACATTTTCGAAGTGCTCTTCAATTTCTGGAAGAGGGGTGAGAGCGAAGACAACGGAAAGCGGTTGATCCTCGCGAAACTTAAGGGGCAGGCTTCGATGCACAGAATGCCCACCCTTGTAGAGGCCGTTCTCAACATCAAAGGTGAGATCAGCTTCGTGCATGGTGACGGCTGCATAGTGCTTCAGCACTTCCAAGGCGTAGATCTGCTGACTCTTGTCAAGAGCGTCGAGTCGTTCGACTTCGTCAAACAAGAGAAACAGACCTTTGGCGCCAGTGTCTTTCACCCAAGATGAGAGCGTGCCAACCAAATGGATGTACATGCGCCCGTAGGTTCGGAAATCGGACAGGGTTAGCGGCATCGCCGCTCGCCATTTCTTCTTCGCGAGGATTGACCTGAGCTCATCAGCGGCAATTCTGTCGCCATGAACATAATCACGAAACCATCCAATCTCTTCTTCATCGCCATTTCGCAACAGATAAAGATAAGACGAGAAGAAGCGGCTGAATTCCGATCCGGAGACACTGTTGTGATTCTTGCTGTCGACCAAACTGTCAAAAACCGAGTCGAGGCCAAACGTCGCTGCCCCTGGAAGGTGAATGGAGTCGGCGATCCTGCGGTAAAGTCGCAAGGGATGGGCTAAGGAATGCTCTCTCGGATCTAAAACGATCCTTGAGGTGGCATAACCAGCTCGACGTGCCGCTTGTTCGGTAACATCTAAGAGGTGGGTCTTGCCCGCTCCATAGTCACCCCAGATAATTCTGCAACCACCGCCCTCTTTGAGCATCTGACGAATTGACTCAAGCTCTAAATCTCTGCCAACCGTGTAAGCCGAGACACCGTGCAAAGGCACGACACCCAATCTCAACGACTCTAAGACCTGAAAACTGTCGGCCTGATCAAGATTCTCGTCATCGTGGGCCGCGGTGAAGTCAAAACAAGGGGGCATCGCCGATGTCGGGGCAGCTGGGGTAGTCGGAAGAACTGGAGCGGCCGCGGCTTCGACCTCCTGAGAGAATTCCTCGACGTTGTCTTCCACAGCCCCTGTGGCCTCGACGAACGCCTCAGCTGCTTCTGCCAACGACTCCGAGTCATACTCAGACTCAGAGCCAATGACCGCCAGCTCATCCTGCTTCACCGTGAGCGGCAAGCCTGGAAGTCGATCGAAATTGACCACAACTGAGTGCCCAAGTCGTTTCTTGACCACCAAGCCTTCGCCATGCGATTGATGAATGACTCTTGCGCCAGACTCGAAAAGCTCCATCAAAATATATCCTGCTCGCCATCGAGAGCGCCCAAGTTGGCGTTCGATGATATAGAAAGGAAGTCGCGCAATTCGTTGTTGGAGAGTTCGTGCTCTTCACCGTTGGCTTGTTCACTGAGCAGCCTGATCGCTGCTTTCACAAACTCACGCCTTGTGCCGCTTTCTAGCTGCCGCGATCCCATTTCTCCAGCCAATGCCCGGATGTTCTTCTTCTGCAAGGAAATATCGAGGCCTTCCTCAAATCCGATGGCGTGAATCTCAACAAGCCTCTCGCCCAGCACACTCATCAAATCAACAGCACCTAAGGCCAGACGATCTAAGTCGATCAGTGGATTAAGAGGGTTCGTCTTCGAGATCCCCGCGACACCCTTCAACCTCTGAGCCAAGGCCGGATACTCAGGCACAATCGTGTCCATGAATTCAGGCGGCACCGCATAGCACCACAGCACGCCGGGCAGGGTCGCTTGCCCACACTGATCAATCATCTGCCGAAGGTTATCACCAATGGCTCGCCTTCTTTTCGATGGCAAGCTCATGTTGCGATCCATTTCGTCGAAGAGCATCACCAATCCCGGCAATTGCAGCTGCGACAAACTCTGCACCAGGCTCTTAAGGAAACCAAAGGCATTGGTGTCAACAAGTTGTTCCCGAATGCGCAAAGGTGTCAACTCGTTCGCAGGCACTGGTGTGCCGCGCAAGTAGTCAGCAAGGAGGTCCCGCTTGTCAAAGTCATTGTCAACGACGGCTGCCATGTACATCGAAACAGCTTTGCGAAAGCTCCGGTTTTCAATCGGTGATTCTTCAAACTCACCACGAAGCCAGTTCTTGAAAACGTCTGCGCCGTATTCTTTTGCTCGCGCCCGAGCAATGGTGCGCAGAGCCACATCGATTCCGGGCTCGGGTTGTTCGTCCAAAGCCTCAGGCGGCAACTCAATTCCTTGAGCAACAGCCTCATAGATCTTCTCAGGTTTGTCGAATGGACATTCCTTAGGAGAAAGATCAACACGAGCTGTCGAAAACCCTTCTTGCCAAGCGACTTCCCGCAGGCTCATGAGAAACTGCGTCTTGCCGCCACCGAATGGCGCCTGAATCAACTTGAATGAACTGTTACGCCGAGTCTCTCGCATTTGATGCAAATACTCTTTGCGCAAAAGCTCCAAGATCTCATTGGTCGCCACATTGACAAACAATGCACCACGTTCCGGAGGCTGCCCAGTTTCACCCATTCTCTGGATGATGTGCCTGGCCTGCTGGATCGTAGGATCACCTTCATAGATCATCAGGATTCCTCTTTCGTGAAGAAGACGGTCAGTTTGTATTCACCGTCGCCCCGATCATCTTCAAAGAAGATAACCCTCGACTTCTTACTAGCACTGGTCCCTGTCGCCACCCCAAGGTTGAGGCGCAGACCGTTGTGAATGAGCATTCTTTGTTCCCTAAGTCGCAACACGTCCCAAGCAAACTGCACCCGCGTGTAATCGCGAAACACACTTTGCTTCGGGTCTTTTCGAAATCCCGCGCTCTGCCTTTGCAAAGCCAAGTAAGGCAAGAAGTCAACGACTTCTACTCTTTCGCTCTTCCCACCCCCTGCCGCGCGCGAAGCTAACCAAGCGCGAAAACAATCGTCATGAAAAGTCGATGGATCAAAATCACCACTGAGGATCCTCAAGGCGTCATCGTAGCCATCCAAGATCGCATGCGCTTCGGCCTGCACTTCAAGAATGGTCTCTTTAGCAAACTGAATCGAGGCTCGCCCCTTCTTACGGTCAATCACCACCGCCAGAGGATTAATGCGAAGCTCAACCAGATCGTCTTTTCGAAGCACCTTCATCTCGAGCTCACGCTCATCACAGGCTGCCTTCAAATCAGCGCCCAGTCGCTCCCGATTTTCCTGATCACGTTTCTCAAGAAATGCCGCAACCTCCTCAATTAGCTTGCCACCGTGCTCCGAATCGACAAAAGAGGCCGGAATCTTCGAGGCGACCTTCGCCAAAGTCCCGATTGCCTTCTTGATGTCGTCATAGGTCGCTTCTTTGCCCAGGGGCCCCAAAGCATTGGCCAGGCCATTCAGTTCGCTAGCCCGCGCCCTTAGCACCGCCTGGCTCTCTTGAACCCGAACAAACACCGGCGTCACTTCCGGCTCAACTTCCTTCGATTCGTCCAATTCTCAACCCCAATCAAACAACGACCACCAAACTCAGCACGATGCACCATCCTACGTTAATCTCCCCCCACCACCTTGACGACTCCCCACCCAAACTTAATGACGTATTCTCAGGCAAAACCAAAGAAATCAATGTGGATAACATTGTTGATCGTTGATTCGCCAGCAGGACATCCGGTGCCATGCACATGGTGGAAGACCATGAGATCGTGCAGTGACATCGATGCCGAACTACCGCTTTGTGGCTGACGCCCTATTGTTGGAACAAGTTCTGCAGATCTTGTGTCAGTTTTCCGCCGAGTGAGCTAGATGATCTTCATCAAATATGCAGACTTAGGATTTGTCTCAAAAATTGGAGAGTCCGATGTTTGATGAAGATGATGTCGAGAAAATCGAAGACCTCAAGGAATTCGAGATAAAGGCGTGGTCGGCAAAGATTGAGGCCCTGTTAGACAAGCG
This sequence comes from Planctomycetota bacterium, assembly GCA_047639315.1. GTDB lineage: Bacteria > Planctomycetota > DRQF01 > S139-23. Next base: position 2,126 of record JBLINQ010000156.1, on the reverse strand, counting down.
GATCCAGATCATCATTGACTGGGAAAGCACTTACACATTACCTCCCGTCGCCGAACCTGACTTTCGCGCCGCCGGCAAACAGATGATTGAAGCGTTTGAACTGGCTTGCAAAGACGAAGCAACTCAAAAGGAATTGTCAAACGAATTGAACCGGATCGAATTCGTATCCGTCTCGCCACATATCGGTTATGGGGTACTCGCAGAAGGATCCCAACTCCAATATCGCACAACCGTTTACCCTCAAGCCGACGGCACAGAAATGAGTACCGAGATCTATGCCGACATGATCCGTGACACGGCGCTTGAACTCGAAGAGGGGTAGTCATTCCCCAATCTGGCGAAAGACCATGAGGTCGATTCAAAGAAAAGTCACGGTTCCAGGCATGAGCCTGATGATGCGGGCAGCGAATTCCATGATGACTCGCGCCAGGTGTCTCAATGAGGGAGAGATATAGCGTGCTACGGTACCGGCATAACTCCTAATGGACTGCCCGTGATTCCAGGTGAATTGACCACAACGGGATGACGATAGCTGGAAAAAGTCCGCTTGATCCGAGACCTGAATCAAACGGAAGGGAGGCCCATTGCGAATCTCTCGGGATCATTTCTACGGCTTAGGTCGCTAACGCAAGAAGACGACTGCGACGCGGTCTGGCTCTCACTTTGGGCCAGGGCCAGTCTTTTTGGGCACACATCGTACCAAATTGAGACTGAAACGATGGATTTCCCGCCCATTAAGGCGCATGAATTCTTGACCCCAGCATCAATCAGAGTACGATCTTAGATGTTGATTCTCTGAATGCCCCACCGTGGATTGAAGCCATGAAAACTGACGCCCCTGGCCCATTTAGTTGTGAAATCTATATCAAGTCTTGGGAAGTGGGATACCGTCATGGATCCACCAAGCTTCATATCGACAACTGCTCCTTTTGCGCCCCCCTCGTTTATGGCGGAACAGAAGAGTTCCCTCTATCCGTAGCCGAACAAGCCAAGCTCAACATCGCTGATCGCAAAAGAAAAGGCCGCCGCCTCTTCTTCAAAAAGACCGCCGTCGCCGCAACCCTCGTCGCCGCCTCAATCGTCGGCTTCGACCAATTCCGCGATACGGCGGAGTCAACAAATCAAACAACCATCCAGGCAGAGCTCGCTACAGATTTTGCGTCGTTAGACGCTGCGTACGCCACGATGGGTCGAAGCAAGATTGAGTCTTACATTGCAAGTAACAACCTGTCGATTGTGAATCGTGCGCGGTTTTGGATTCACGCACGTAACCACACGAATATGTACGACTTGATCTGCAGCGGGCTAGCTCACCCAAAAGAGCGTGTCAGCTACTTCGCCCTTAACCTCGTACGCACGATCAACCCAATCGATCTAAAGAGCCATCTATCGCTCATCCAGAATTGCATCAAGCAAACGCAAGATGAAACCCTAAGAGAAGAACTCACTCAATTGGTTGCTGTCATCGAATCGTCATGATCAAGCTGAAAGGACCAACCAAGGCGGAAGCAGGTACAACTGTGTGCCTTACAGCATCAAACGTCGGCCTTGGATTCTCCGCCGTCGGTGTCACGGGCGTGACACCACTCAATCTGACAGTGAAGATTGATCCCAAGTCTCACACCGCAACAATTTGCTTCACTGCCCCGCCTAAGGGCGAATTAATCGTCGTCTTTGTGACTGATAGCTCGGGAAACCGTGGAACCGACCACACCACCTTGAGCATGTAACGGCAGACACGCACCGGGTTCTCAGAGCAATTGACGCCCAATTAGTTCTGACGGAAACAACCCCGTCGGACCGCTATCCTGATAGCCCATTCTCCAAACATGCGCATCCCACAAAAATTTTGGGATTAATTGGTCCGCACATCGGCGACATGACGTCCTCGTAGTGGAAGGGCTCTAAATGTTCCCAAACACAAGAAGGCTAATCATGCATTCAGAACCCCAAGTGAAAACGATTGCTCAAGATAAATCGCCTAAGAACACGGTTCAGGGCATTGAACGACTTCTCCCTCCTCGCCGCCTCTTCCTAAAGAAAACAGCCATTACTGCGACCCTCGTCGCCGCCTCAATCGTCGGCTTCGACCAATTCCGCGATACGGCGGAGTCGGTGTTTCCCAA
>JBLINQ010000155.1:0-11784 GCA_047639315.1 Planctomycetota bacterium | reverse complement strand
AAGATCTTGTTGGTCAATGGTCTCGGTGGCGGTGATGACAAGGAAGTGGAAATTGGCGTCGGTGCTCCTTACACAGTTCGTTTGAACAACCCACCAGGTTCACCTGGTGCCGATTATGCTGTGTTTGCACGTATTGGTCGCCCAAGTCCGATTGAAGCATTCCCAATCTCCTTGGAGGCTGGCGATCTTTGCTTCTTGCCACAGATTCTGGATCCACTGAATGCGTTCTTGTTCACGGTGGCTTGGAATGCTCCAAATCCACCGGCTGGGGTCCTTGATCCAACAGCGACACCAACACCATGGATTTCCAATACCGCTGGTATTGGCTTCCCACTTGTGGTCTCTGTTCAAGGCGTCATTATTGAAAGTGGCGTGTTGAAGTGCACCAACATGGTGATCTTGAACATCTTCTAATTAGATTCGGCTCTTTGTAGTCCGAAATGGGAGTTGCGACTTGTCGCAACTCCCATTTTTTTTTCGCTGGCCGTCCGTCAAATCGGGCTCGATGCGAAGTGAATTACGATGGTCGTGCACGCAATCTGGAAGTTGGTCTCGGCAGCCGCTACGATGCTTTAGCACTGAGGCGGATCGGGATTAACCTGTCGTCTCCTCTATGATTTCTTCCTCATTCAGAGCGAGTTATGTGGACAAAGGAACTTAGGACATGGGCGCCGGCACGTTGTTGTACACGTGAGTTTCCGCCTTATGCCTTTCTGCCCGGCGTGAATCCTCATCCTCGAACCTCGCCTCAAGGCCATAGCTTCGGGACAGAACACCCAAGTGAAGGCGGTTTCGATTTGGCGCAGTGGCGTGATGAAGAGAGGTGGCTTTTTGCCATCGATCTCTACAATTACGGCTACTTCTGGGAGAGCCACGAATATTGGGAGGCTATCTGGCACTCGGAGGGGCGCCGCGGACAAATTGCCACTTTCCTCAAAGCCTTGATCCAAACGAGTGCGGCGCACATCAAAGCCATCGAAGGGAATTTGGTTGGCGTCGAGATCTTGGCCACCAAGTCGGATGGTATGTTTGTCGAACTTCACAACGAGGGCGTATTTGAGCTCATGGGCGTGCAGTTGGAGGAGTTCCGAGTGCGCCGCAATAACTGGTTCGGTAATATTCTGGTGGCCAAACCGCAGAACGTAGCTCTGTTTCCGTTTGTTCATCTTCAGGGTGCAGATGCATGACCGTCATTGTCAACGAATTGAGCCTTCCGAGCGAGGGCTTGTCCCGATCGGAGCAGGTCTTTGAAATTCGAGATGACGCCATTGGCTTGTTGGCTTTTCTTTCGTTGATCAGAGGAAAAAAAGGTCCTGCCTTCGGTGGTATTCGGCGTCGCCGCTTTGCTGCCCCTGAAGACGCTTTGCAAGAAGCGCGAGAGCTTGCCGGGCAAATGAACGACAAGATCACATTTGCCGGTCTTCCAAACGGTGCGGCTAAAGTAGTCATTGTTGATTCCGTTGGTTTGGATTTAGAGAAGATCTATCGATCCTTAGGGCAAGCGATCGAATCGATGGCTGGGCAGTATTTTTCTGGACCAGACGTGGGCACCGGTGTTGTTGAACTCTCTTGGGTGGCAGAAGAAACTCGGTTCGTCAACCACGTCAAGAACAACCCAGGGCCGTCGACCGCCCTAGGAGTCGCCGCAGGTCTAGCCGCTGCGGTTCACCATTTGGCATGGGATGATGCGCTTCGGGGGAAGACAGTCCTCATCCAAGGATTAGGGTCCGTAGGCAAATCCTTGGCGTTCATCCTGAGCGACAAAGGGGCAAAACTTCTGCTCTATGACTTGGACGCAGACCGAACGACGACTGTGACTCAAGCGATTCTCGCTCAGGGCGGACAAGCCCAAGGCGTGACATCTGCAGAATTCGAGACTCAAAGCGCCGACGTATTCTGCCCTTGTGCGCTGGGCGATGTTCTTGACTCGAAGTCGTCACGATTCAAGGTCATTTGTGGGAGTGCAAACTTACAAACCTCAAATTCGGAATTGGCTGATCAGCTGTTTGCCGAAGGATGCCTCTTTATTCCGGAAGCCGCCGTCAATGCTGGGGCGGTTCTCGAAGGCATTCTCGTGGAGTCGGAAAAAGATGAAGAGCGCGGCAGAGAGCTCGCTCGGGCCCACATCATGGCGACCGAATCACGAGTCATGGAGTTACTCGACAAGTCTTCGAGCATGGGCGTGAGTCCGAATCATTGCTTGGAGCTTTGGTTAGGGGAGATGAAGTCGTGAGTGAAAGACCTTGGACAGCGATAGAGCTTCAAGCTGACGGTTCTCTTCGACCGGGACGCTATGATTTTGTTGAAGGAAAAGACGGTTGGATGATTCATCGAAACGGTGAAGAACATCTGGCGCTGGAGTCGACCTACAAGTTGCTCGCGACCATCTCTTGTGGCGTGTGCGCCACCGATTTGGCACGGAAGTTTCTTCCTTTTCCGTTGCCGCAAGTGATTGGACATGAGGTGCTTGCCCAAGACGAACAGGGCCAGAGGTTCGTTCTCGACATCAACGCATCCTGCCTGTCATTGGCAAGCCACGATCTCTGCGAGATGTGCGTTAGGCGAATGCCAACTCATTGCCGGAATCGTCTGACGCTTGGCATCAACCAACTCCCTGGCGGCTTCGGGCCCTGGGTCTTGGTGCCTCCAGGTGCGATGTTTGAGGTCCCCCCGGAAATGCCGGACGACACGGCTGTGTTGACCGAGCCCTTTGCTGCTGCTCTGCGCGCGGTAGACACCGTTCAAATTCAAGATGGAGATAGCGTTTGCGTCTTGGGGCCTCGTCGTTTGGGTATGCTCCTCATTGCAGCTCTTGATGGCCGGCGGGACGAGATGGGGCGCAAATTCAACATCACGGCCATGGTTCGGAGACGCGAGTTAGAGCCCTTGGCGCGCCAAATGGGTGCCGACGATGTTGTGCTGAGCACAGACAATCCTCTGCCCAAGTTCGACGTAGTTTTCGATACCAGTGGCAACCCGCAAGCACTTGAGTTGGCAGCGAGCTTGGCCCGGCGAGAATTACATTTGAAGTCAACACATGGCCAAGGTGCCGTTGGACTCAATCAACTGACGGGGTTCGTGGTCGATGAATTTGCGGCTCATCCGGTGTCCGATTCAGATCACTCCGTCTCAGATCTTGCCACGGTGACCTCGAGTTCTATTGGGCCACTCGGCATGTGCCCTGAGATTCTTGTTTCTTCGGACGAGGAGTTTGATCGGGCAGTGCGTGCGGTCGATGGCGAAGAGGCTTCGTGGTTAATTCCCCGCGGTCGAATTCGCATCGATAGGTTGGGTACCTTTCAATCGCCACTCTTGCTCCACATTGTGGAGCGTGAGCTGATCGTGTCGAGTTCTCGTTGCGGGGATTTTGCCAAAGCCCTAAAACTGATGAATCGCAATGGCAAGATGCGATCTCTGGGGGCGGCTTTGGTGAGCCACCGCTTTGCTCGCGAAGACCTGGCTGCGGCAATGTCGTGTGCCGCAAGCCAGGACGCGATCAAAGTTGTCGTGGACGCCGAAGGGTAGTCAGGCTATTCGCCTTCCTTCGGGACCTTCACAGTGACGCCAATCACTTGGCCTTCGCAGACCAAACGATCGTCGACCCAGCATTGCATGTCAAAGATGGCGCGGCGCATACGTGCGGCAACAGCCTTGACGACAACAACCACTTTGTCACCTGGTTTGATCGATCCGCGGAAGCGAATCTTCTCCAAGCCACCGAAAGCGAAGATCTTGTCGTCGAATTTACCTAGCTTCTGTTGAAAGCAGTAAGAAGCGGCCTGGGCCGCGGCTTCGACCATGAGGATTCCTGGGAACATAGGATTCCCTGGGAAGTGCCCACGTTGCCAAAACTCATTGTCCTCAACTTCCCGAATGGCAATCGCGGCAAGTGGCTCGTCGCTGTAATAAGCAATGTAGCTAAGTTGCTCCATTTCAAAGCGATGAGGATTGATGTCACGAAGCTCTTCGCGACTACAGTGGACGTGATTAAGGTCGACTGAAGCTAATTCGACGAGTGGTTCTGATCGCATTTCCAGGGCTCCGTATCTTCAAGTGAGACAGGATATTAAGGACGGTAGTCGAGGGCAAATTGGCCGGGTAGATCGTCACAGACCCCGAATTCAGCCTCTCAAAAACGACTCCAACTGCTTTTGGGCGGCAGTCAGCGGCCCTAGGGGCGCGAGTCCTGAGTCGATGTCAGAATTTTGCACACCTCGGCCCTCGCAGCGAACACTGGCATTACTCTGGTTTGGCAACCCCTGAGCCCTGTATGATCTGATACCAGCGACTTGACGCTGGCACTTTGATCTGCTCACTTTTGCCACCTGGCCAAACACAGGTCATGCTCTTCAGAGATTCGGTTTTCGGCAATCCTAAGTGGATAGACTGATCTCCCTGGCATTGGTAGCTGCCGCCGCCATTGATTTCTCGCAGGATCTTACGGCCCTGATTGGTCTCGAAGACGATGGAGGCGCCAATTGCAGTCCGATTCATGGTGTTCTTGGCGCGCAGGTGGAATCCCCACCAGTTTCCCACTTGGTCACACTCGTTTCTCAAAATTTGGGGATAGTCATCGTTGTTGGTCACCACGAGATCAACGCGTCCGTCCCGATCGAAATCAGCGCAGGCAAGACTCCGAGATACTTGAGATCGGCTAAGCGCATGTCCGGCTTCCGGCGACCTGTCTTCGAATTGCAGTTGGTTCTTGGCGATATAAAGCTGATTGGGTTGGTTGTAACTTGTCCCTAAGCCTGGAGCCCATCCTGCCTGTGGATAGACATGGCCAGAAGCCACGTAGATATCTAGCATGCCGTCGCAGTTAAAGTCCTCGATGCCGATGCCCCATGAAAGGTAGGGGAAGCTGGCTGAGCCTCCCAAGCCGACTTGAGAGCTCCGGTCGTCAAAATACATGTTCTCTTTTTGGCCGGCGTTGAGATAAAGAGTGTTGGTGTCGTGCGAGAAATTCGTGACGAAGAGATCAGGCATGAGGTCACCATTCAGGTCGGCAGCTGCCACGCCCATGCCTGCTTGATCTTCTCCATCCACATTACGTGCTGTCTGCCATTCTTGGCTGACTTCTTTGTACTTGCCCGAACCGAGGTTTTCATAGAGGAGGTTCGGCCGGGAATCAACAGCGACGTAGACGTCAACATCGCCATCACGATCCAAGTCGCTAGTGACAACGCCGAGGGAGTAAGCGCCATGCTTTTGGCCCTTGGAGTCGGTCGGAACGAAGCCGAACTTTTCGGTTGCATCAACGAACTTGCCGTTTCGTTGCTCGTAAAAAATATCGTAGGCACGAGGGAGCCCGCGTGGACCACAACAGACTTTAAGTTTGCGCCATTCACATGGTTTGCCGTTGTGGGGGGGGGCGTCTCGATTGAAGATGACGTAGTTACAGACATAGAGATCAAGGTCACCATCATTGTCGGCGTCAAAGAATGCGGCGCTGGTACTCCAGCCTTTGTAGCCAAGCCCCACACTGTCGGTTACGTCCTCGAATTTACCGCTGCCCTTCAGATTGCGGAACAGACGGTTCTTGCCGAATTGGGTAAGGAAGATGTCGATGAAACCATCACCGTCGTAATCGGCGGCAAAGGTTCCGCAGCTCCATTCAGAGCATTCGACGCCGCTTCCTTGGGTCACATCCGTGAATTTCCAATCGCCATCATTTCGCCAAAGTGAATTGAAATATTCGTTGGTGTCCTTCGGACCTTTAAGTTGGCCACCGTTGCCAAAATAAAGGTCTAAATCACCGTCATTGTCGAAGTCAAAAATGGCCACCCCGTGTCCCATTGTCTCTGGAATCCACATCTTTTCTTCCGTTCCGCACTTGGTGCGGAATGTCAGGCCAGCCTGGTGGGCCATATCACGGAAGAAGAGTGAGCCTTTTTTCTCTTCTTCAGGTGGTTTTGGGGCGATCTTTACTTGGACCGCGGGGTTTGACGCGCCTTTAGGCCTTGGGTCTTCGGTTTTAGCGCCACAGGCGCAAACTAGGATGACCAAAGCGACGGACAGGGTCCATTGGGCGCAAAACAGGAGATGTTTCTTCACGTTCTTCGCAAACCTTTATGTCTATGACACTGAGATCTCGCCAGGACCCTGACTAGTCAGTAGAATCCCCATCATGAAATCTATCATTCGAACTGTATTTGTAACATACGAAGCCGTCCCATTTGCAAAAGTCGGAGGACTTGCAGACGTTGCCGGCGCGCTGCCTGATGCCTTGCGGCAAGTTGATTGTGATACCACAGTTATCATGCCTCATTTCGGCGACATGAAGACCGAGGGATTTGAGCTGCAGGAAGTCCCTATTCCCGATGACTGGTATGTCGGGATCGACTATGTCCACCATCCCTTCCAAGTCTGGCGCACCGAGCTCGCTGGCGGTACGACGATTTACTTCTTGGGTGATGAGCATTTCTATGGGCGTGAGGGCATCTATAACGATCCCGAGGGAAACCCATTCGAAGACGAACTTGCCCGCTACATCTTCTTTGCCAAGGGTGCGGTCGAACTTATCAAATGTCTTGATCTGAATCCTGATGTGATTCACATCAATGACTACCAGACCGCGATCATAGCGGCCTATGTTCGAGAAACCTACGTTGAAGAGCATTCTCTTCGAGATGCCGCTCTCGTGTATTCGGTTCATAACCTGGCTTACCAGGGTGTCTATGGAGCTGAATCACTGACGACGATGGGGTTCGACCCAGAGCGTTGCAAGCCCTATGATCCTTTTGAATGCCACGATGCAGTCAATCTCATGAAGCTGGGGATCCACTTCTCGGATCAGGTTAACACTGTAAGCCCGACCTATGCCAAAGAGATCATGTCGGCGGAATGCGGTGCGGGCTTGGAGGGGGTCTTGAGTTATTCCGCGGACAAGGTCCGCGGCATTCTCAACGGAATCGACGAAGACATTTGGAATCCTGAAACCGATCCTCTCATTCCCTACCACTTCACCAAAGACAAACTGTCCGGCAAGCGCGGCTGCAAAGGCGCCCTGCTGAAGAAGGCCGGAATCTCTTTGGATCGCTTGAATGCACCCCTCATCGGCATGGTGGGAAGGCTCGTGGCTCAGAAAGGCCTCGACATCATTGCTCCAGTTTTTGATGACATCATTTCGATGGGCGCTTCCATCATTGTTCTTGGGTCGGGGACGCAGGAGTACGAAGACTTCCTGACACAAAAAGCCGAACAGCATCCAGACTGCGTGGCTGTTTCTATTGGCTTCGATAATGAACTCGCCCATCAAATCACAGCGGCCAGTGACTTCTTTCTGATGCCTTCTCGCTATGAACCCTGTGGTCTGAATCAGATGTATGCCATGCGATATGGCACGATCCCGGTGGTGCGAAAAACCGGTGGCTTGGCCGACACAGTCATCGAATGGCAATCCAACGATGGTGTCGGGACGGGCTTTTCGTTCAGCGGCTTCGAGCCCTCCGAGTTGGCGAGCGCCGCATTCCGGGCGATTCAATCTTGGAAGGACGAAAAACAACGAGCCTTCTTGATTCGGAATTGCATGAACTCAGACTTTAGTTGGCAGAAAAGTGCCGAAGGCTACCGAGCCATGTACGACGATGCCATCAATGCCCGAAAAGCCTTACTGGACGATGGAGAACCAGGATGACGACTGCGAGCCTGAGCCCAAAACCAGTGCGCCTGAATCCGTTGCTCTGGCGCTCCGTCTTGCTGGTGTTCTTTGTGCTCGTGTTTTCCCTGTCCTTGTTCGGAGTAGGAGCACCGACTGAGGTTTCGAGCCGATTCGCACTATCAGTTCCTCATGTCGCTGGGTCTTTTCAAAATGAACCGCTGACGGACAAAGAAATCCAACGTTTGGTCAACGAGAAGCTACGGAATAGTCCCGGCGGGTTCTCAGGGAGCGATCCGGCATTTCCTTCACCAATTCAAGCGATGGAGAAAACGGTTGGATTTGCCAAACCATTCTTGATGGTCTTTTTTCTCTTCTTCATACTCTTCGCCGGCTTCGTGTTCTTCCGTATTTTCAAGACCATGTTGGTGACAAACAGCACAGTTGACAGTTTGACGTCTAAGTACACGGATGTTCTCGACCGGGCGAAGAAGGCTGAAGCAGAAGAGAGCGCACCAAAGAAGGTTGGTTACAACTGCAGCAATTGCGGCGCGGGGTTGCCGCCTGGTGCTGATGTTTCGCCGTCTGGTGATGTTAAGTGCACCTATTGCAATATGTGGTTCAGCATTCACCAATAGGAAACGCGATCACTGTTCTTCGCTTTGAGCGTGATTTTGCGCGCTAGCGGAAGACTCAAGCTTAATTAGATGAAAAGGAACGGCCTCTTTTTCTGCGGCCTGTTTCAATACCTTGATGTCTTGAGGGTCGACCGTGAGGTAGATGAGCTGCCTGCCCCGGGCTGCGGTCTTGGCCAGTGAATTGGCGATCAGTCTCGTCCGCTGAGAGTCCGAGGACGACAGCACTTCGTCCAAAAAGAGTGGCAAGGTCTCGCCGTCCTCTTGCGTTTCAACAAAAGCCAAACGCGCTGCCATCAACAATTGCATTCGAGTCCCGGTGGAAAGTTCCGAGAGCAAGCGATGTGTGTTGCTGCCGACTTCCCGAGCTTTGAACCCCTCTGACGGATCGACGAGCATCTCCCACTCGTGATTGGTGAACTCAGAGAATAACTCTACCGCTCGGCTGAGGACTTTCGATTGAGTGTGTTGCAGTTGATGCTCAACAACGATGTCGATGATCTCAGCTTGCAAGGCACGATCGATTTGATCTCGTCGAACCCGGGCCAAGTCGTTTTCGCACTGCTCTTGTTGATGAATGGCGTGTGCCAGGTTTTGATTTTTCTTGGCGGTCGCGAGATCTCCCTCAATCCTGATCAATTCTTCGATAATGGCATCGAGGCGGCTCGATTGATGCCGAGAATTGGATAGCTGAGTCATGACTTGCTCGCCGGACAGGTTTGCGATCTCCGGATGTGGCTCCAGTTGTGAGGCCAGAGCATGAACCTTGTGCCGTGCTGTGGCTACTTGTTTGTCAACCTCATCAAATTCCTGTTTCTGGGACAGGAGGGCGGCCACGGCGTCGTCGTGATGGTCTTCAATACCTATGTCGTGAAAGAAAGAGGCCACACGGTCCTTCAGATCTTCGACATCATCTTTAATGCTCTTCTCATGACGGAGCTTGTGGTTCAGGACATTGAGATCGACGTGATGCTGTTCAACATCTTCGAGAATACCTCCGAGTTGACCCGCAAGCTCATCTAATTGATCAGCAGCTTGGATGCCGAGTTGATCGAACGCTCCACCTGCTTGGGCGACATGACGAGCGATCGAATTCTTAGTGTGACTGACGGCGCCCTCGTGCTTGGCGATTAATTGGGCCGCATCTCGTAGTCTCTGCAGGCGATCTAAGTGAGAGACGATCTCTAAGGGCGGATCATCTCCCAAGTGAAGTCCGTAGCGTCGTGCAAAACTAATTGCCTGCTCTCGGTGCCTCTTGGATTCCGATTCTAAGGCCATTAGGCGATTGCGTAGCGCATTTTTCCTGGCCGCATCTTGGCGTTGTTTCCTGGCTGTATCGAGTCGCACGTCGAGGTCTTCTACAGCTTGCGTGACTGGCGGCCGGCTCCAGGCTATTGGGGCCTTCATTCCCGCGGCTGTGAATTCTTCAACGACGTCCAATTTCTTTTGTCCGATGTGCTGACGGTGACGCTGAGCAATTAGATGATTCAACAACACGCCCAAGGAGAAGGCGGCGCCAGCCCAGGTCCAGGAAGGCCTGCCAGCATTGAATCCACCGAAGGCTACTAAGAGCGAAGCGCCGCCCAGAAGTAGGGGGCCGCGTCCACTGGAAGTCGCCAGTTCATCTGGCAACGCTAACCAGGTGTTGAGGAGGCGACGTGCCTGCATCAATGGCGCGATCGAGCAAATTTCGTCTATGTGCTCGGTGTTTTCGAGTTGATCGACGACAACGCGTTTTTCAATCACATTGCGTTGGGCATTTTGCATGAGGCTCGAAAACTTTCGCAGTGCCTTCGATGATGGTTGATCGGCCGGTTCTGTCTTTGGCGCCGAACGATCGTCCATTCGCTGGTATTGGAAACGCGCCGATTCGAGTTCTCGTTTGGCATTCTCAAGTTCTCGGTTCAGGTGTCTCAGCCCTTCACTTGAACGGCGTAGAACTTCGACAAGGGGATTTGGGATCTGTCCCATTCCCAAGCCGAGGTTCTCTAAGGTTTCCTCAAGATTTTCTCGTTCTCTCTGAACGACTTTGAGAGCGTCTTTCTTGCCTTCTAATTCTCGGCGCAAGCCTTGTATGCCGTTCAGTTCATTGCCCGTTAGTCGTTTCAGAATCGGAGGAAAAGTCGATAGGTGCGCATGAAGCTCAGTGAGCTCTTTTTCAAGTTTCAACTGAAGGGTACGGGCTTCAAGGAGTGCGATCTCCCGTTGAGCCCGAATGGCGTCTGCTTGTTCTTGTCTCAGCCGTTCCAGAGTTTTCTCTTCGTCGGCAAGATGCTGTTGATATTGACTTTCCTTGCGGAGCTGGCCTTGAGCATTGGCGAGGGCTTTCCTCTCCTTGGATCCGGCTCTGATTTTTCGGCGGCTACGGGCTTTCCAAGAATCTAAATCGAGACCACCTGCCATCTCTTTTTGGATCTGAGAAGCGAGCCCTTTGTGGGCCTCCTTGGATTCGATCAAGTCACCGATCTTGAGGACGTAGCACTCAGCGCGGCGCGCTCCAAAATTTTGCTCGGGGAGGGTGAGTGCCGCGTTCTTGTTGGCTTCGACCTTGAAATCGATGGCCCCCCGCGATGAGTCATCTGGCTGCCAATTGAGTATGGCATCTCCTCGCCCCGGAGCCTTCGTCGGCCAAAAACACTCGCTGGCCAAGGTGACAATGCTGCTTTTGCCCGAACCATTTGGGCCGATGACGACGTTGATTCCCTCGCCGAATTCAAGCTTGGTGAGATTTGGCACACCACTGAGGTGAATGATTTTCAGCCGTCGTAGCTTCAAAGTGTTTGTTCCGATTCTGCCATGAGCTCTTGGTGCAAATCAGAGAATACGGCGAGAAGGTTCTCGTGCACTAATTCAGAAATTGGTGGCAGGGGATGACGTTCAGAAGAAAGAGACTGCCATCCGGGCTCAGCCGCAACAGTCTCCATAGTCTGAATAAGTGCGCTGACTCTTGGGTCGCTGCTGTTACCTTCGGAGTTAACAACCATCTGAGCCAGTAAGGAAAGTGCGCCGGTGCCGTTGGCGATGGCTTCGAAATCGATGTGTGGCGCCAACTTATTTATCATGGCCTCCACGAAGAAAAGACAGCTGTCTTCCTCGTGAGTGAGATCGCCTTGCTCAAGAAGTCGTGTCGAGATTTTGCGATAGCGAGCAGCGTTTGTGACCTTACCTACAAGCGTCAAGCGAATGGCAACGGCTTTGATGTTCTTGTTCTTCAGCCATGATTCAGAAAAGTTTCTTTTGACGGCGGCCCGAAACAAACTTTGAATCTTATCTTCGATGTCCAAATCGGTGAGTGATTCATGATCAGAAAGACTAAGGTCGAGACGATCAAAAACGAGAGGGCCAAGCGCATGCTGTTGGCACTGAAGATTCTGCTCATCGACCGTGACGATCCAAGGGCCGTGGGCACCGGGCTCTCCAGGGTCTAATCCGACCAATGAGCCCAAGTAACCGCACGGGCGGTCGGAGCTGAGCTGATCATGACTTGGAGCGTGGATATGTCCTAAGAACCATCCGGCCAATTGGCTTGCCGGTCCGACTTCAAATTCGCTG
>JBLINQ010000154.1:0-11823 GCA_047639315.1 Planctomycetota bacterium | reverse complement strand
TCGACATTCGTTTATGATGACAACGCTATGTTGACAGGAGCTTCGCAGTGACTGAGGCGGCGGCAAGAAAGCCGGGAATGATTATAAGCCCTCGTCCTCAAGAATCGGCGACACCGAGCTCTCTAATTCAGTGATGAGGGCGGGATCCATGTATTGATATTCGTCTGGGATGTGAAGGACGTGGATTGGAGTGTGTTGGAGTTGATCGCCAAAGTTCGATTTGAGCTGGCGCTTGTGTTTATCTTCCATGACGAAGATGATGTTAGCCCAGTCAATATAGGCTGATTGAATACTTCGTTTCGCCTTTTGGCTGGTGCCAGCTGAGCGGACGTTGACGGTTGGGTCCTTGCGCCAAATTGACTCGGCGGTTGGGCTACGCCATTGATTGCGGCTGCAGACAAAGAGAAGATTTCTCATCGACAAAGGCACCTCGCAAGAAAAGATGAGAAAATTGTGTTTTTGATGAACAAATCTGCCTTCATGATCCACTAAGCCTGTGGAAAGGGAATCATGACTCAGAAGCGAACGCAATTCAATGGCATCTACGAGCAGTACAAGACCGTTGTGCTGGCATTCTTGCACCATCAGATGCCCCATGAAGCTGATCGCGATGAGGTGTTTCAGGAGACCTGGCTCGATTTCTACCTTGGCCTTGATCGTGGGCTTCCAGAGCAACCTCGCGCCTACTTGCTGCAAATAGCGAGGCGCAAGGTCGCCAAGTTCCGTCTGTCACCCAAAACGACAGGTCTCTCAACCATGAGCTCAATTCCAGCACCAGATACGCAGCGAGACTTGAGTGCGATCCTCGATTTAGCCATTCAGTCTTTGGAGCCTGACAAGAGAGATGTCTTCGTGATGAAGCATCGCTTGGGGCTCGACTATCGCGAAATTGCGACTGTCTTAGAAATCCCCAAAGGTACGGTGGCGTCAAGACTCCACCATGCCATCGCAGATCTTAAAGCCAGCTTGCAACGAGCCGGCCTTGACTGTCGAATCGGAGAAAGCGCATGAAAACGTGCCAAACCTATCAAGAGCACATCAACCTTCTCGCCGGTGGCAACGAAGAAGCAACGACCTCTGCCGCCGACATTCAGAGCCTCATGGGACATGCGACGGTGTGCCCAAATTGTAGCAACCACGCCATCAACACGCTGGTCATCGTCAACGGCACCAGCGGCGACACCTCTCCTCCTTCCGAGGATCTGGAGAATCGGCTGTTTAGCGAATTGGATCGAATCGAAGCGAAGTCGCACTGGCCCTGGCTCAAAATAGCGGCCGTGTTTGCGGTTGCCATATCCACATTCGCTATGGGTCGATGGTCGACTCCGCCCCCAGAACCCGTGGTGAAAGAGATCGTGATCCAAGAGCCGCGACAACAAGAACAATTGCCATCGATCGCTATCGACCGCCACGAATACGGCAACGGATTCCTGGCTGGCCGAAGCTTCGTCATCCACAAGAACAACTAGAAAGGAAACTCATGAAACTCATCACCCTATTCATCTTGCTTCTGTTGCCACTCACTTCAACGAAGGCACAAGAAGCTGACGTCCTCATTCAAGACATGACCCGATTGAAAAGTGGTAATTATTTGCGACGGCAGCAAACCATCGTAGATCTTACGCGACAAATTAAGGTTCAATTGCGAGCCTTGAAAGAGGAAGCACCGAAGACCGAGAAGCGGATCGACTTAGCCATCCAAGAAATTGAAAAAGGACTATCCACCCTCAACGCTATTCGACGAGAGGGCAACCAGAAAAAGCAGCTCTTGGTCGAGACCGTCTTTATCGAGATTGGCAATGGCAAAGCCATGTCTGCTGCCAAGTTGAACCAGAACTTGCGCTGGGAGAATGGCCAGGGAGTTCCAACGTTAGCAACAGAGGAGAACGTCGAGTCGCTCAAAGCGCTCGGAGTTGGCGTCTCGGCTCCAAGTGTGCTTGTCTTAGATGGCGGCGAAGCGATCATTGAAACAGAAGACCTCAAGAAGTTCTTTTATCTCGAACGACGTAATGAGAATCTTTACGAGATGAAGACAACTGAAGTCAAAGACGGCCTCGCATTTAAGATGAAGGCAAAAATTCAACCATCAAAGAACTCGACTTTCATTAGCGTCGAATCGGCCCTCAAGACCACCAGCGTCATTGGCCGAACTCCATGTCAAGAAGGTGCCGAAACAATTGGCTTGCCTGTGATGAGCAGCCGCAAGAGCGAGATGAGCTTGACCATTGTTCCAGACAAGTGGTTTGTCGTTCCGGCAGCAAAGCTGGATACCGGGGCCAAGTCGATCTTGGTGTGTGCCATCAAAGTGACCATCCTGGACTAAACTCGACACAACGCCACGAAACGACTATCTTATGAGGGCTGATGATTTTGATCATCAGCCCTCTTTCGATTGAATTCTTTGAAGACGAGAAAACTCGGAGCATGAGCCGATTGCGATTTGTGACCTTAATGTCTTTGATCTGCCTCGGAGCGACCGCTGCTCCGGCGCAAGACTTGTTCACAACGAATTCCGACCATTACACGCTCCATAGTGATTTTCCACCAGCAGAAGCCGAAGCTCAACTCCAAGTCATCGAAGCAGCTTGGCAGGAGTTAGGAAAGTTCTTCGGGGCCTTTCCGACCTTAGGCAAGAACGAAAGGCTCAAGGTGTATCTCTTCGAGAAATACGCGTCCTTTCACGAGCAGATCCTCAAAGACAAGGCGAACCCTCCAGGCAAATCAGCCGGTGGATATTACTGGCCACCATCGAAGACCGTTTATCAATTTCGTCAACCAACGATCTACTACACGCGGCAATTGCTTATTCACGAGTGCATTCACCAGTTCCATTTTCTTTCCAGCACGAAGAACAAAAACCCCAAAGATGAGTGGTTCATCGAAGGTCTGGCCGAGTACCTCTCGCGACATTCTTGGGACGGAAAGACTCTTCAACTCGGAGTCGTCCCTCTCATCACCCTCAAGGATTATCCAGCCGAAGCGCTGAAGATCATGAGTGCGCCTGGATACGATTTGAGATCATTGATTAAGTCAGAACGCAAGTCTAACCGTGCCGAACAATGGGCCCTGATTCACTGGCTCTGTCGTCCCGACAAAAGAGCGCAGAAGAGATGGCGTTCCGCCGCTAAGAGTTTGAACCAAGGCAAGTCGGGAGCAACCTTGATAGGGCGAATCCTTGGAACCGAGAAGAGTCCTCTGAAAAGCCTCTTGGCCTGGCTCAAGACCAATCAAGAACCCATGGTCCAAGTGTTCAACCAGTGGGAAGGGACGTCGGCCTCAACTGTTAGAGGCGCAGCCGCAGTTGTTTCCATGTCTCGAACCAAATTGCCCTGCTCAGAATTCTCGACGACCATTGTTGAACCAAAATCGAACAAGACTTGGTCAGGTGGTATCGTATTGCACTGGTCCAATGTCAAGGATTACACCGTATTACTGGTAAAGGGGCGCAAATGGAAGATCGATCAGCGCCGCCATGGTAAATGGACGAACATCTCACGTGGCACCACTCCACGCCCGAAGAAAAAAGGGTCGCATCGGATCCACGCCAAGAGGAAGCGCAAAGCGCTCCAGATCAAGGTAAACGGCAAGAAGATCGCGACTCTACTTGAACCGGAGTCGCCTATGGGACTATGCCTCGATAACTGCACGCTTTCCTTTGAGAGTGTTAGCTGGCACTAAACCGTCCACCTACGAGCTTTACGGCCGGGCTGTGGATGGTAGTCTGACTCCCGACACCACACTTGAAGGATACTCATTTGATGAATCGCCGCATTCTCTGTTTTCTCGTCATGTTCACGACTCTTAGTGTTGTATCCATAGCCCAGCAGCGACGTCGCCAGCCGCCCAACAAGTATGAGACGTTGATGCGTGAATACGCTCAGCTACGTGGATTCAGTGGCACGATTCTCGTGGCCAAAGGCAATGAGATCCTCTACCGAGGCAGCGTCGGCTTGGCCAATCGTGAAACTTCAACTCCCAATCGAACGAACACTCGGTTTCGTATTGGTTCGATATCCAAGTCGTTTACGGCGGCGCTCATCATGCGATTTGTAGATAAAGGTGCGTTGAGCCTCAAAGATCCGATCACCAAGTTTTTGCCGGAGTATCGCAAGGACATTGGCGACAAGATCACAATTCACCATCTCCTTTGTCACTCTAGCGGACTCCCCAACTTCCCGATGAAGGATCCGGTATTTCGTGACGCCATGAGACACTCGCGCGAATTAGCGAGCATTGTCAAACAATGGTGTAGTACAGACCTTCAATTCGAACCGGGAGAAGGACTTCAATATTCGAATGCAGGTTATGTTGTCCTAGCGGCTATCGTTGAAGCAATTTCAAAGAAGAAGTTTGATGTCTACCTGAAGGAATCGCTCTTGATTCCGCTTGGTCTCAAAAACACGGGACAAGACTACAACCAGAAGATCGTGGCGAATCGAGCCCAAGGTCACAAGCAAGTCGCTGGAGTATTGATAGGTGCCGAATACCTTGACATGAGCGTTCCGATTGGTGCTGGTGGTCTCTATTCCACGGTCGACGATCTCCACAAGTGGGATCGGGCAATCTCTGAAAATCGTGTCCTTTCCAATGAAAGCAAGCTCGCATCATTTGACAAGCAAGCTGGCAAGTACGGCTATGGCTGGTTTCGCACAAAATTCGATTTGGAGAATGGGACGATCGCCCATGGTCGAATGCACGGCGGCAATATCAATGGCTTCTCAGCTATCCACGTTCACCTTGAGGAAAACAAGGGCTCAGTAGTCGTGCTGGCTAACATAGAAGGCCGGATCGCCCGAGAGCTGAGCCGTGCGCTCGTCGAACTTGCTCTTAGCAGCACACCAGCTCCGGCTGAACGACGCGAGGATGACGTTTTCTGGCGCTTCGTTCACACAGAAGATCACGACACAGCACTCAGTTTGTGGCGAAAAATTGGTTCTCACAACAAGATGCTACTGCCCAACTTGATGGACAATGCCCAAGCGCTCATTCGTTCTGGAAACCTGAAAGAGGCGGCAGCCGTCCTACGTTTCGCCATTAAGGCCGGAGAGAAGAAGGGTGATTCACAGAAACTCCTCGCGACTATTCTGAATGCTGAAACGCAAGCACCGCAGTTTGTTGAGCTGCATGAGGCCTTGGCGAGCGAACCCATGTGGAGTGAGGGCGTTCACCCTTGCGATGTAAACCAAGACGGCAAGCTCGATATCATTTTCGCCAACTGCAACGGCTGGCACAAACCAGGTGACATGGCAGCGCCAAGCAAAGACCCCCTGCCCCCGACGATCTTGGTCAACTTTGGCTCACGGCGCGGACGCCCCGTCTTTAAGGATATGAGCGCCAGCTACTTACCCGCAGACTTTCGCGTCCACGCCAAGAACCTGACTCTTTGTGATGTCGACGGCGACGGCTACGACGACATTGTGTTCGCTGTCGCCTTCGGTGCTCAACAACGACTTTTGCGTTTTGATCCTGAGAGCAAGCGCTACATCGACGAAACCAAGACAAGACTCCCAGAGCTAATCCTAAATTGCAATGGCGTCAGTTACGGTGACTTTGACTGTGATGGCGACCTCGACCTTGTGTTTGTCGATTCTGGGCCAAACTCAGACCGCGCTCCCGGGGGTAAAGCTCGACTTCTTCTGAATGACGGAAAAGGTCACTTCACAGACGACAGCGCGCGTCTCAATGCTAAGGATAAGGTGGGTGCCCAGAACGCCAAAGTAATGGACATCGACGGCGACTTAGACTTGGACATTGTGGTCGATGGCAAGTCTCAAGTGACCCAGCTTTATATCAATGACGGCAACGCAAATTTCACCTTCGACGACAAGACGATCCCAAGTGCAGAACGCGGCGGTCAACCCTATGAAATCGAATGGGCCGACCTCGACAATGATGGCGACCTTGACGCCGTCCACATGAGTTGGGGTGGCGACCGCAGAAATCGTTACATGAACGTTCTCTTGCGCAACAATTTGATCGAAACCGGAAAACTCTCTTTTGCCGTGGTGAAGGATGGCTTTGAAGGGCGCAACAACGAGGATGAAAACGAGTTCGCTTTCCTGGACGTCAACAACGACGGCTTTCTCGACTTAATTGTGGCTACGCTCATCTCCAGTAGTACGGCAGAAGAGAAGGTATTCATCAATAGTGGCAAATTCGCTCCAGGTTTCATGAAGCAAAAAGAAGGCGCTTTCAGCGTGTTTGCTGATGGCACACTTGACTTGACTGTTGCCGATTTCGATGGCGATGGCCGGGCCGACATCGTGACAGCCCAAGGCGAAAGCAAGAGATTCGAAGGCTTCGAGAATCGTTTCTATCGAAACAACGGACCGGCCGATACCCTGGCGCCCCGCTTCTTACGCTCTATGACGATCATTAACGCTTCAGGCGAGACATTCGTTCGAGTGGCTTGGCAAGAATCGATTCAGGATGACGGTGAATCCCAAGTTTTCGCGTCTGCGCAATGGGAAGTTAAGGAAGCCGGGAAGAAGGTCCCCAATGGTGTAGTGCAAATGAAATACATCGGAGGCGGGATCTACCAGATGAATCTGAAGGACACCGAACTAAAAGGTGAATTCAGCTTAACCTTCATCGGCAAAGATCGAGCCGGCAACCAAGTGAAGGTCGCCGGCCCGACGTTGTCGATCAAATAGAGTCAAAGAAGAAGTCAGACTTAGTAGACGACGTTCGCGTCGTCTTCTTCGTCGTCGTCACCCTCTTCTTCATCGCCTTCTTGGGCCTCCATGAGTTCGGCCTCGAACTCGGACTCAAGCCAGGTCTGGTCAGTATTCTCAGGGTCGATATCGACGATGAGCTGATGACTGCTGGACTTGCCGTCAACGGTCAACTCGACAACAAAGGTGCCAGGCTTCACTCGTGGAGCAAAGCGCCTGCGGAACCTTGCCGGAACGGCTCGCCCATCGGCTGTTCTTGAACGTGGAGCACCACGAAGATTCCAAGCAGCTGAATGGAAGCCCTTCTCATTCTTGGTTTCGAGTTTCGTGATCTCTTTGCCGCTCAAGTCGCGGATCGTCAAAGTGACCTCGGATGCCTTCTTGCCCAATGAGTAGTAGATACGGGCACCTGTGGCTGGATTCTCGCCAACAAAGCGTCGCGTGGTGCCACCGTGAGATGGCTCGCTCCGCCAGATGATGGCGCGACCTGGTTTGTAGAGGTGAGAAGCAGCGGTCACTGTCTCCTTGCTCATTTGGCGAATCGCTGAAACATCCAAAATCCAAATGCTTCGACCATGGGTGCCAGCAATCAGTTCACCAGCTTCTTTGTGCTGAGCAAACGCGTGGACAGGAACCGTTGGCAAATTGCCCGTGAACTTCACCCAATGCTCACCGCGATCAATAGACATCCATGCGCCGAACTCACAGCCCAGATAGAGGATATTCTCATTGGTGATGTCTTCGGCGATGGTCCGAGTCGAGCCAGCACTATCTGGTAGGTCGCCTTGGATCGATTGCCATGTCTCACCAAAGTCGTCACTCATGACCGGATATGGACGGTCGTCATTAGAGCGATGAGCGTCAAATGTGGCATAGACACGAGGAGTCGCAAAACTCGACGCAACGATCTGGCTCACCCAACGGCGATCAGGAAGCACGCTGGCCAAGTTACTCTTAGATGCACTCTTAACATCGACCTTAGCGGCTGTCCTGCCACCTCGGTTACGACCACGGCCGCGACGACCACGACGGCCTTCTGTTGTCGTCGCCATCTTTTTCTTCGCCGCTGGCTTGTCGGTGGTCTTCACCTTAGTCTTAGCTGCTGGTTTGTCGGTGGTTTTCACCTCCTTCATTTCAGCGGCTGCCAACTTGCGGTCCAGAGCGACGGACGCAGAAACTTCTGTCGTCTTTTCACTCTTTTCAGAGATAGCGACAATCATCTCTTTCTTCTCGACGTCGGGTTTCACTGCGGCGACATCAGCAATCATGGGCACAAAGAGATTGTCCCATGTATGGCCATTGTCCTTGGTCCGCCAGAAAGCGCCGTCGTCAGTACCGACGTAGAGGACTTTCGGGTCACGTGGAGACTCGGCCAATGCCGTTGCGCTTCCCCGCTTGGAAGCCGTGATGTCCGGTGAGATCGCCTCCATCTTGTTGCCCTTATCAAGGGACCTGAACACCTTATTACCTGCGGTGTAGAAGATCTTCGAGTTGTGACTCGACAAGATGAAAGGGGTGCGCCAATTGAAACGATACTGCTCGCGAGCGGCAGCACGTTGGCCGCCGCGTTGGCCGCCACCGGCTCGATTCGCAGTTGCACCGCCACGGCGATTCTGATCCCCACCTTGGCGCGCTGGACGTGGCGCCCGCGGACGGTTGCTACCCCTGGTGCCGGTACGAAGGTTTCTTCGCCCCATACCACCGTTCTGACTTTCGTAATAGATCTGATCTGGGTCGTTGGGGTCAACTCGGCAAACGAAACCATCGCCCCCTCCGATTTTGATCCAATCCTCATTGATTGTCCCGGCTCCAGTCCTTGAACGGTTAGGAGCACCCCAGCTACCATTGTCCTGAAGTCCGCCATAGATACTGTAGTTGAGCTTGGGCCCGACGGTCACGTGGTAGAACTGTCCAATCGCAACATGGTTGTGGTGATCCCAATTGGCCCCGCGGTCATAGGTCACATAGATGCCGCCATCATTACCTAAAATCATGTGTCGACCGTCCTTCGGATCGATCCAAAGGGCGTGGTGATCCACATGAACCTCACGTCCGGCACCATCAGAAGTGAATTTCTCACCGCCATTGGTTGAACGGTAAAGCGAAACACCGGCAAGCCACAGATGATTGTCATCACTGGGATCAGTTCGAATTTCGCTGAAGTACATTGGCCGCGGATTGACCGAGTTAATACGGGACCAGCTCAAGCCACAATCAGTCGACTTGTAGACACCGCCATATTGGCTCTCTTCTTCGCCACCACCTTGTTGTCCTTGAAGGTTGGCAGCCTGGCCGCCGAGGCGCACACCAAATGGATTGCGTGTCGCACTGCCGCCGCGATTGCCACGTCGATTGTTGGCTCCTTCACCACTGGCGTTGGCTTTTGGTTTTGGCTTCGTCGTCAAAGCGACAGTCATGACTTGACTCTTGCGATCGCGTGATATCTCAACGGTGATCGTATCGCCAGCCAAGTGCCGGCGAATCTCTGCCGTCATCTCAGCATAGGAGTGCACGGTCTTCTCACCAATCCGCAAAACGATGTCACCCTTCTCAAGGCCACTCTTAGCGGCTGGGCCACCTTTGACGACGGTCATCAGGCGCGCGCCGACGTCTGCGTCTTCACCGGTAATACCCATATAGGAGGCGTTCTCAGGCTCCTTACCCATTTTTTCGGACTCGAGGATCATGTAAACGGTATTGGGATCTTTGCGATAGAACTCCAATCCAATCCGGCCGATCTTGCAATTGGGCATGCCCTTCTCAATCTTTGTGAAGGTGGCACCACCGTCGTCGGTACGGAATAGACCGGCACCCTCGCCCCACTTTTTGACTGGAGAGTTGCCATCAAAGCCGTCACGTTTCCGCTCGTAGGTGGCAACCAACAAAACATCGGGATTGGTCGGATGCATCTGCAAATCGATGACACCGGTCTCATCGTTGAGATAGTGAATGTTCTTCCAGGTCTCGCCGCCATCAGTCGTCTTGTAGAGGCCACGTTCTTCGTTGGCTCCCCAGAGGCGACCTAAGGCGCCGACATAGACGATGTCAGGGTTCGTTGGATGAATCCGCACGGAGCTAATTTGAAAAGTCTTGTCGAGCCCTTTGTACTGCCATGTCTTGCCGCCATCGACAGACTTGTAAACGCCCTTGCCCCAAGAGACCGAGTTGCGAGGATTCGCTTCACCGGTACCGACCCAAACAACGTCAGGATGAGATTGAGATACGGCAACGTCACCGATCGAACTGACAGCTTCTTGCTGAAATTGGTGCTCGAATGAGACGCCATTATTGACTGTCTTGAGCAAACCACCAGAGGCGGTCGCAGCCCACCACATGTTCGTGTCTGACTCATTGACTGCGAGCGAAGTAATACGACCTCCCATGACAGCTGGTCCGACGCTACGCCACTTGAGTCCTTCTAATGACTTACTCGTCAGTGGCGGCTTGGACTTCGTGGTTTCTTTCTTCGCTAATTTTCCTGAATCAGGTTTCAGTGTTTCTGTTTGAGCAGATGTCATTGGCATAAATGACAAACCCAGCAAACACACGATGAGCGGGAATACAGTTTTCATGGTGAGGGTCCAATTGAGAATCGTGACGAATATCAGGGTCGTGCATTTCATACTTGAGGCCACAATAGGTCAATGATTTGTTGCTTCAGGCATTGATTATTCTGCGCATTTGACGGAATTCGGGTGCGATCGGGAGAATCCCCCTGGCCGCAACGAGCATTTTGGTTGATTTCGACCCGTAGAGAATAAGTGCGGGCCAGCATCTTGAACCGCAAAGTCCACCGTTGGGGAGCCAAGAAAAAGAAAGAGCGGCGATGAGATCATCGCCGCCCTTCTTATTTTTGAGACTCGCTACCGAATCTACTGAATCGAAAGCTCGACGCAGTTTGAGAACATCAGACCAGTGCCACCGGAATTAAAAATAGCGCACTGGAAAGCGCCCAAGACCATTGGCGGCAATGAAGGAGCCGTGAGGCCGATGTCGGTTTGGCCCGATGGCGAAAGCACAAAGAGCGAATTCACGAAGCCAGGTTGAGTTCCGTCACCCACGATCGACAGACTGTTTGGCAGTCCGTTTGCCTGAAGTTGTCCGCCAATATCTATGAAGCCGATACCGCTGAAGCTCGCAACACGTGGATTCAAAGGTCCAGAGAACATGACAACCGCTTGGTTGCTCTGCCCAGACATGCTGATAACCAACGCGTCATTGGCGACGACAGACGTGAAGTAAGGCCCGGCTTGACCAAAGATGATTGGATCTGAGTTGATGTTAACCGAAGTGTTCATCTCAAGAACCGCAAAGCCAGGAGTCGGTGGTTGACCAAGGGCTTGCAGTTGATTGAAGAATGTCACGTCGTCGATGGCAACATCGTCAACGCCTGATGCGTTGTCATTCCCACAGCGGAATACCATGCGTACAACATCAGGCATGAATGCCGCCAGGTCAACAGCCTTGCGAGTCCAGTTACTCGTACCGTTACCCATGAAGGAAGCCACGGACATCGACACTGTGCCACCGGTCGTCTCGTTGATGACATCGACTGACAAGATATTATCCGAGGCTGAGCCGGGTGTTGGGGAACTGTGATGCCAGAAACTCATCGCAGCGGATGTCGCAGCAGTCGAGGTATCGAAACATGGTGAGATCAAATTGATGTCACCGGTGTCGTTCGAAGAATCCTCAATGTACATATACAAACCAGAGCCACCTACCCCCTGAGTATGATCAGCATTAGGACCATTAGCGGCCGCAACGCCTTGAGGCGCCCAGTTCTGGATAATGTTCCCAAGCGAACTGGCTGGATCCACAGGATCATTGCTCCAACCTGCTGGAACAGTGAAGATGGTTGGATTGCCAAGTCCATTGTTCCCAGAAATCATGTCGAAGCTTTCTGTGTAACCGACGCCCTGAACGGGTTGATGCAGGTTCAAGGTTGCAGTGTCATTTCCTGGATCTTGATCAAGACCTGCCCAGACAACTTTCACTTCAAGTGTATCTGAACCAGCAACAGAAAGATCAACGGGAATTGTGAAAGTGAATGGAAAGGAGTCGCCTTGGTTATAGGGCATCGTTGTAACGGATGCATCAGTGGCCGCCAGGAGACCGTTAACGCGCAGTTCATAGAGAAAGACGGTGC
>JBLINQ010000153.1:0-11928 GCA_047639315.1 Planctomycetota bacterium | reverse complement strand
TGCAACTTGTCCGCCATCGAGAATCGAGATTCGATGCGGTCATCCAGCGTTCCCTTGGCAATTTGAACTTTCCCGTCCCAGCTCAACAGGCTCCAGGCTTGATCCGTCGTGAGGATCAAGAGTCGTTTTGACTCTGGCTGAAGGACTGTCTCGACGTCTTTGTCCTGATCGAGAATACCATTGCCGATGACAAAATCCGGGCCAGGCCATGGCCCAATCCATTGACTGATCTGTCCTTGTAGGTCAGGAGATTCGATGAGCGTGCCATCTGTTTGGACGGCTCTCTGCGCCCACGCTAAGGCCACATTTGGCTTGTCTCGATTTTGGGCCGCTTTTTCATAGAACAAGTTCGCCAGGGTGCGTCGAGCCTTGTTTCTTTCTTCAACGGCCTTTTGCCCGCTGCGCGTGGCAATCCCTTCTTGCATTTCAGCGTTTGATTTTTGCAGGAGGGCGTAATAGGTCAGAACGCTCATGATCGCGATGATGACCATGGCCGTGGAGGCCAAGATCTTTCGCCGTCGTTTTTGGGCACGCTCGTGGCGGCGATAGATGTCATCAAAATCGAGCTCAGCAACGCCGGCTAAGATCTTGAGGAAACCTC
Source organism: Planctomycetota bacterium (assembly GCA_047639315.1). Taxonomy (GTDB): domain Bacteria; phylum Planctomycetota; family DRQF01; genus S139-23. The sequence goes on along the minus strand of JBLINQ010000153.1, from coordinate 11,327 downwards.
GCTCCTTGCCGTCTCCTTCGTGACGAAAGTCTGCGGCCAGAGGCTCGAAAGGTAGCCGTAGAGCTCTTGGGAAACACTCTTCGGTGTCAGGGGCGTCTGGGTTGACCGTCGCGTTTGGTTGTCCATCAAGAATCAGGGCGAGAATGCGGTTGTCTCTACCTAACGCTTTGAAATCTTCGATCTCCTTATTCACCCATACGGATTGCGCCGAGTTGCGCGAACACAAGACGATGAGCGTTCTGGTTTCTCGAAGGGCCTTGGCAATGGCAGGACCGAGTTCACTGGAACCGGCAAGCTCGTCTCGATCTCGAAACACCGGGCGAATGTACTTCTGCAAGGTGGTTTGATCGTCAAGCTCCTTGCCACGATAAGTTTCGGGTATCGCCGTGTTCTCGAGCCGACGGTGGACCCACTGGCCCCATTTACGGTCTTTGGACGAATAGGATATGAAGGCCCAGAATTTCATTTCGGTCTCGAGAACGGTGAACTATTTGCTGCGAGTCGGCATGTTGGCATCGATTGCCTTACGCCACGATTGAAGCATCTTGAGGAGCTTCTGGGCATCTTTGGGGCGAGTTTGAGAGAGATCTTTCTTCTCGCCGATGTCTTGGGACAAGTCGTAAAGTTCGATGGCTCCGTCTTCGAACCATTCAATCAATTTAAGATTGTCAACTCGAATGGCACCACCTGGGCGATTACCCGAGCCATGATAGTGGGGGAAGTGCCAATAGAGCGGACGGGAGGCTGTGGTGGACATGAGATCGACACCGTCGACGTGTGGATCAGGTTTCGGCGCGGCACCGGCCAATTGCAAGACAGTCGGCAATACGTCTGTTGTCATGGCCATCTGTTCATCAATCGAATTTGGCTTGAGCGATCCTGGGCTGCGAATAATCAATGGGATCCGAATGCCTCCTTCATAGAGCCATCCCTTTCCCGATCGCAGTGGGCTGTTGGATGTGGCTTGGCTTGGGCTTCTGCGCCCGAGCGTACTTAAGCCGCCATTGTCAGAGACGAAGACCACAACAGTTTGATCAGCCAGATGCAAGTCATCGAGCTTTGTGAGCACGCGTCCGACGCTGTTGTCCGTCGATTCAATCATGGCTGCATAAGTGGGGTGGTCTTGCCGCAGCTTAGTCTCTGACTTGTGTTCAGCCTCGTAGTGTTGATTGCCGGTTGGCCCAAGTCTCTTTGCCTTCGACTTGTAGCGGTCGACTATGTCTTGGGGAGCTTGCAGAGGTGTGTGCACCGCGTAGTGCGAAAGAACGAGAAAGAAGGGCTTTTTCTTTCGCTCGTCAATGAAGGCCAAGGCGGCGTCAGTGAGGCGATCAGTTAAGTAGGTTCCCTTGGGGTCATCCTGCAAGTCAGGCACGTTGGTGATGGCCCAGCTGGAGTTTTCATAGGGCGGGAAGTAAGAGCCTGGTTGTCCGGCTTCATTGACGGCGAAGGTCCAATCGAACCCTTGGGTTTCGGGCAAATGAGATTTCTTGCCCAGATGCCATTTGCCAATGTAGCCAGTCGCGTAGCCACAACTCTTGAATGCCTCGCCCATGGTCAGCTCTCGGTGCTCCAGTTGGCGCACATAGGAGGCTTGCTGCAGAATGCCGTTTTGTCCGCCACCGATCCAGTTGGTCAAGTCCAAACGCGCGGGATGCTTGCCAGTCATGAGGCTTGCCCGTGTTGGCGAGCAGACGGGACTTGCAGAGTAGAATTGGGTGAATCGAGTGCCTTGTTGGGCCAGCTTATCAATGTGGGGAGTTTCGTAGAACGAACTGCCATACACGCCCGTGTCTTGCCATCCCAGATCATCGACGATGATCATGACCACGTTCTTCGGGCTCGATTGAGCTTGATCAATCTTGTTTTCGGCTTGCTCGGACGGCGAACAACTTGACAACACGGAGGTGATGAGGATGGTGACACCAATGAGGAGGCGTTCGATTGGAATGGCAGTCAATTGGAAGGTTCCCGTTATTTCGTTGCCGCTGTGATATCAGCCAATCGACGATTGATAAGTTCAATGTTGCCATCCGGAACTTCGGCCGCCTGTTTGGCAGCCGACTCCTTAGCCTTCTTCATGTTCTTTCGCATCTCAGCGATTTGTTCAGCCGTGATGCCGGGCGTGTTCGCCAATTGTTCGATCATCTTTTCGTTCGCGCCCATGGCACCAGATGCTTCCTTGTGCATTTTTGCCGAGAATGCTCTGGAAATCGCGACTTGGATGGCCATGAATCGATTCTGAGTCAGGCCATGCTTGTTGATCGCTTCCTTCACTTTCCCACTGGCTGTCATGGCAGCCGTCAGGTCGGGTTGCTGGTCAAATTCCTTACCAGTGGTGCGAATATCTTTGATTGCCCCGATGTACTTGTCGATGTCGTCATCGGTTAATTCGATGGAACCGCTGAGCTCGCGCTCTGTGATGTTGCTGTAGTCGTTGTCGTCGCTACCGCCACAACCAGAAATGAAAAGCGCTGCAATAATGACACTCAAAAAGTGAAGGGAGAATCTATTCATCGTATTCCTCCAAGAAGCACATGGAACCTAATCGACAACATACTCCTCATAGGAGAGAAAGTCGACTTGTTATCGGAGCGAACCGTTGCAACTTGGAGCCAAAAATGTAGATAGGCGACTACGGGACGGCGCTCGAACTCGGATCTTGATGAGGAATCGGCTGTGAACGCGACACTCAAGAATCATGTCTTTCCTATGAAAACGTTGATGAAATATGCCGGCATCGTGCTGGCGTTTCTTTGCTTGTCGGGGGCGTCCTGGGGTCAGGCTACCAAGCACCCATTTCTATGGCGCATCGACAGTCTTAAAGGAAACCCTCTCAAAACTGATTCCTGGTTGTATGGCACGATGCATTTGGGTGACAAACGACTCGTGACGCTACCCCATGTCGTTACCGAGGCGATCAAGGGGGCTGACGCTCTTTATTGTGAGGTGGAGATGGGGGGGGACCAAGCCGCGGCTCAACAAATGATGTTGGCCAAAATGATGCACCCCGCAGGAACGACGATTGAAAGTGAGCTTCCGAAAGATCTTTATGCCCGACTCAAGAAAGGGATGGAAAAACGGGGATATCCGATGGCAGCGATCAATCAGTTTCGACTTTGGAGCCTCGAGCTGCTCCTTCCAATGTTGGACGCCCAGAAGAATGGCATGACTCACTTTCTGGATGAGACCATCTACAAAATGGCGGAAAAGCAAAAGAAGGAAGTTGGTGGGTTAGAGAAGGTTCCAGATCAGCTCAGTGTTTTTGCGAGCTCAACGCCGGAACAACAAGTCGAGGGACTACGGATGGCTCTGGATCTGATGGACAAGTTAGATGCAAAAGGGACGACCAGCATCAAGAGCATACTCGAAGTCTATTTGCGTGGCGACGTCGAGGAGCTCCTTGATATTACTATTGAGTTCATGGGCAATGACAAAGAGAAAACAGAGGCCCGAATGAAGTCTCTGGTCTACGATCGCAATATTGGAATGGCCAATGGCATGGCAGAGATGATGACGAAGCATCCTGGGAAGTCATACTTCTTCGCAGTCGGCGCTATGCACTGTCCCGGCAAGAAGAGTGTGATTGAATTGTTAGAGAAAAAGGGCTTCAAGTTGACAAGGGTCAACGCGCCGGCCAAAAGAAAAAGCAAAGACACAGGGCTCCCAACTTCGAAGCCCGAATCCCGGCCGACCTCTCAACCGACCTCCTCCCCGGCCAAGTAAAGTCAGTTGGGTAATCACCCAGCTGGCACTCCGTCTTAGCACGTCAAGAATCGCCAGGGCCTCAGACTAAAGGCGCCAAGGTCCCCTTACGTCCCGAATTTCCGGGGAATTCGACACAAACTCCCTGTTGTTCAAGACTTCTCCCATTTTGAGAAGGGATCGGTAGGCAAGAATGCCGATCAAAATGGAAGAGGATAGGTCCCGTTTTACAGGTCGAGATCTGGGTAATGGTGAAATGACAGACTCCAAGAAACCAACTTCGAGATTGGCCGCCATGAGCGGTTTGATGATGCTGCTCCCTATCATTGCTTGTGTGAGTATGGACTCAGATCCAGCAACCGAAGTGAGTGAGGTTCGGGCCCGACTCGTCGAAGCTCGCAACGAAACCGATGATCCGCACGCAGATGTCATGAAAGAGCGCTTTCCATCTGCTACCGCTTGCCGTGTCTGTCATCCTCGGCAGTATCAAGAGTGGTCGGTTTCTCCTCATGCTTATGCCCAATTGTCGCCAGTCTTCAATGCCATGCACAACACCATCAATCGCAAGATGAATGGCACTCTCGGCGATTTCTGCATTCGATGTCACACGCCCGTTGGCATGGCAATCGAAGAAGAGCTCTTTATTTCCAATGTCAATCGTCATCCGGTAGCGGTCGAAGGCGTGACCTGCATTTCTTGTCATCGGATGAGTCAGGAAGTGGGCAAGGTCAGTGGCAGGCGCCCGCTTCGCGAGGGTGGAATCGTTGATCCAGTTTATGGGCCAACAGGTGGCGACGAGCTCAAACGAGTCATCGCCGACGCTGATTTTGGAGTAGTCACCGACAGCACGGCAACTGGCCGGAAGATCCACGGCGAAGCCCGAAAGTTCTCGCAACTGTCGAAACCTGAATTCTGTGGTGCTTGCCACGACGTGAATCTACCCAATGGTTTTCGCTTCGAGGAAGCATTTAGTGAGTACCGAAGATCACCAGCGGCAGCACGTGGCGAAACCTGCCAAGACTGTCACATGGGCAAAGAACCTGGCATCAAGAGCGGTTATCACTTTGGTCCAGCCGCTGTCGTTGGTGGCGAGCCCACACGAGACCGAAAAATCACGAGCCACACTTTTGTTGGCCCGGATTATTCCATCGTTCACCCTGGTCTCTTTCCCCACAGCCCTGACGCGAAAAAACTTGCGACGATGGCTGAATGGCTTCTCTTCGATCATGAAGCTGGCTGGGGCACTGACGACTTCGAAGACGAGGTTGCAGATGATTACAAGTTTCCCTCCCAATGGGAGTCCGCCGATGACCGGTACGATGCTCGCGAGGTGCTGGATGAACAATTCAAGTTGTTGGAGAATGCCAAACAGCAACGGTTAACACTGCTTAAGCGCGGCTACCTTCTTTCAGACATCCAGGTCGATTCTGTCGAGGCATCGGGCGTTGAATTTCATCTTGATGTAGCGAACGGCACCGACGGACATTTGGCGCCGACTGGCTTCACCGCTGAGAGGCTGGTGTTCATCCAAATCGAAGTCATCGACAGCCAACAGCGAGTGATCTTTCGATCGGGTGACTTAGACCCTAACGGTGATCTGCGGGATAGCCACTCTCTCTATGTCCACAACGGCGAGCTACTTTTGGACGAGCAACTATTTTCACTCCAATCGAAATTCGTCACGACCAATGTGCGGGGTGGCGAGCGGGAGCAGGTTCTTTCCGTCAACAACTCGATCGATGCACTGCCTTTCTTACGGCCGGCAACTTCACCCACGACTTTGACTGGTCGACCTCGTGGCGCGCGCATTCACAAGTATGGCATTGCCCCGAATGATTCGAGGAAAGCAGCCTACTCGGTGCCAGCCAATTCCCTGACCGGCATGGGAACCTATGAAATTCGGGCTCGCCTCATTGCTGCCATGGTTCCAGTCAACTTGGTCGCAGCCATTTCCGAAGTCGGATTCGACTACGGTTTGAGTGCCCGCGAAGTCGCTAAGAGGGTCGTCGACGGCCACCAAGTGCTGTGGGAAAGAAAGGCCACGATCTATGTCAAATAGCCTTATGACTCTGATCTTGTGCTTGTGCATTGTGTCGATTGTTCATGGCCAAGAGATTGACGAGGAAGCGCATGAGTCGGCCAAGGAGCAAGCGATAGCGGATCTCCAGGTAGGCAATCAATCGCCAATCATAGGGTCATCAAGTCGATTGTCGGATGTTGCGATTCCCTTACAAACCAAGACCATGTCAGGTCGGAACGGCCCGCTGATTGAGATCGGTGACCCATTTCTTGGCACCGGAGCTATCAGCCAGGGGTTTGACATCGGAACGGGCGCCATCTGGAACCCAAGGTTCTATGTCTTTGGAACCTTCCGGACCGCGGTTCAAGGATTCGACGATGGTGACGAGTTTCGGACGGAATGGGTCAATCGACTCGATCTATTCGGCAACCTGCAACTCACATCAACCGAACGAATTCTCATTGGCTTTCGGCCATTCGATTTTCGCGGCCGCGAATTCACCGGATATACATTCGGACCTGAGTCGGACGACGGCTTCAACGAAGGATTTAACGGGCGGATCACGACCTTGTTTTTCGAAGGGGATATTGGCGAGATCTTCCCTGGATTAGATGCCAGTGAGTCGAGTTTTGCTGACTTCGGTTTTGCGATTGGGCGGCAAGAACTCGTGATCCAGCGTGGGCTTCTAATCGATGATACGGTTGATGCCTTCGGTTTGACCCGAAACACCATTGTCTTTGATGGCGTGGCGAATCTCCGGATGGCGTTCTACTACGCTTGGAACCAAGTCAATCGATCTGATCGCGCGCTCGACAATCAGGCAGACTTATTTGGATTGTTCAACGAGGCTGATTTTGGTGACAGCACCGTTGCGGTAGATCTCGCCTTGGTGACGTCGACCGATGACGACAGTAATGGTTTCTATTTTGGCATCAGCGCAACGCAGCGCTTCGGGCATCTGAATACGACGTTTCGGTTTCTCGGTTCGATTCCACTGGAAGAGGAGTCAGCTAAAACACAAGACGGATTCTTGTTGTTTGCTGAACTCTCGTGGACCCCAACTGGGACAGAAGATCTCTATTATGTGAATGCCTTCCTTGGGATTGATGACTTCTCGTCCGCAGCACGTGCGCCGGATCGTTCTGGCCCGTTGGCACGTACCGGAATTCTCTACGCCGCGCAGGGCTTGGGGCGGTTTGGTTCCGCGCTTAATGCGGAGCCAGCAGATTCCGTTGGGCTGAGCGTCGGCCGACAATTCTTTTGGAATGACTTTCGCGATCAACTGATCTTAGAAGCAGGCGGGCGAATCAGGACAGTCGACGATTCCCCTGGTGCAGTTGCCGTTGGCGCGAGATATCAGCATGCCATGGGAGCCAACTTCATCTTGCAAGTGGATCTTCATGCAACGGTACGCGATGAAAGAAAACCCGGATATGGGATCAGGATGGAACTGCTTATCAAGTTCTGAGCCTTGGTTCGTCGAATTCAAATGAGGGTGACAATGATATGAACACAAAAACGAACAAATCGAAGGCCACAGGGAGCGCTCTTTTCCTCTCTGCTTGCTGTCTTTCCGCGCTTCTTGTTTGGTCGACTGGGTTGATCGTCGCGAATGATGATGAACAGGACCTAGCTCCAACCGTTCACCAGGGAATTGAGGCGGTAAAAAAGACTGTGGGGCCAGAGAAGTGTGGTGAGTGCCACGAGGACGAATTGGCCTCATGGAAGAAAAGCGCTCATCAATCAAGCTATACAACGATGCATAAGTCGTCACTTGGTAAGTCGATCGCTGCCAAACTGGGTATTCGTCGCATTAAGAAAGACGATTCCTGCGTGAGGTGTCACTACAGCCAGACCATGGTTCGAGAGAAGCCAAAAGCGAAACTGGGTGTGTCATGCGAAAGCTGTCACGGCCCGGCCAAGGACTGGATGCCAATTCATGATGATTTTGGCGGCAAGGGGCTCACCCGCAAAGACGAGTCCGAGGCACATAAGTCAGCTCGTCACAGTCGCCTCGTCAAGGCAGGCATGAATCATCCCGATCAACTCTATTACTTGGCATCCAAGTGCTTTTCTTGTCACGTCATGGATGAGCCCAAATTGATGGCGCCAGATGTCGGCCATCCGACAAGCGACGAATTCGAGCTCCTGTCATGGTCACAAGGTGAAGTCCGTCACAATTTCGTCACTGGAAACGGCAAGTCGAACACAGAGGCTGATATGAATCATCGTCGGGTCTTGTTTGGCCTGGGGCAAATTATTGAAGTTGAGTATGTCCTGGGGGCCTTGACCAAGGCCGATGCCGGTCCGTTCTTTGAGTCGTCAGTGAAGCGATTGAAGACAGCCAGGAGAAACGTCAGCGAGCTTTCGAAGCTACTTGCTAGCGATGCCGGATTGGCTTCAGCAGTTACTGCTTTACATGCTTTGGAGTTGACACCTAAGAATCCTAAGTTTGCCGCCCTGAAAGAGGTCTTCGCAAGCCATGGCAAGTCATTCAGCCGAATGGACGGTACAAGTCTCACCGCCCTCGATAGTCTGCTTCCGAAACCAAGCTCGTATCGTGGAAAGAGCCATCAGTGAATTGGCGCAATCTTCTCATCTTCGGCATCGCCTTGCTGTTGTCAGGGGCGCTGCTCACTGCCGACTATTACTTGGCTCAGATCCAAAGGCATTTGGTCTTTGTGGCTGGCTGGGTGTTTGTGATCGGGCTGTTCGCCATGGTCATTGGGCTAAGGCATAACGATCGAGAATTAGATGGCGCGGAGCTGACGCGGTTTCAGCGTCGGTTTGCAACATCCGGGGCTATTTTTCTTTTCCTAATTGCGAACCAGTTAGTCTACAGCAGTTATGAATTGCCAAATGGCGTCTTTGGTGGATTTCTCTTTCTTCTCTTTCTCTTGGTCATGGGAACTGGGCTGAATCTACGTCGAGCCGAGTATCGGCTCCATTTGGCCGTACAATATTGGGATGAGAACTCTGGAGTTGTTCGCGTCGAGACAAGAGACGGCTATTCTCGCGCCCGCTCTTTTCACTTTGGCTTTGTCGTTGCTACGCTTCCGGTTGCATTGTTGAATGGCATTCTCGTTCATGCGCATGGTGCCCTGTCTAACCTTGTAGACAAGGGGGTGTCGTGAGTCGTAATCAAGCTTCAACGCGGCAATTTCGGATTCTGACTGTCATGATCTGTCTTGTCGTTTGGGCCGTGACTGCATGGATCATGTTCGGCGAAGATGCGGGTGCTCGTGTCATGCCTGGGAAGTTGACGCACCATCACGCGGCTTTTGTCAGCGATTGCGGGCATTGTCACAACGACGAAATCGATTCATTCAAAGGGTTCTTGAGTGGCCTGGCTCATTCTGATTTGGCCATCAAAGAAGGGCGCCGTTGCTTGGAATGTCATGAGCTTGGCTCGAATGCGTTCTTGGCGCACAGCATGGATCGAATGGTGCTCGAAGGACGAACCAATCTGAAAGGGAACTCGGGCCTTGTAGCGAGCCAACAAGCGGCGCTGCTTCGGGTGGGGTTGCCCATGAACGAGAAAGGCGAAATCGCCTGCGCTGTTTGCCATCGTGAACATGGTGGTGTGGACAAAGATCTGAAGACCGTTGCCGACATGGCTTGCCAAAGTTGCCACCAAGACAACGATGATCATTTCCCTCACAATCACCCCGAGTTCGGGAACTTTCCTTACGCCAAGAAAACGAACATCATCTTCGATCATGCCTCCCATCAGTTGAAGAACTTTCCTGACCAGGAAACCAAATTCGAATGTTCGCTTTGCCATGAAAGTTCGCCAACCGGCCAGATGTTGGTCAAGTCTTTCCAGGAATCGTGCACCTCCTGCCACCATCACGAGGAACAGATTCTCGGCGTGGACAAGCTGAAAGAGGGCGTTGCCATTTTGACTGCGTTTGGACTCGACATTGAGACGCTTGCCGACAATCATCTTGTCATTAAGAAGTGGCCGGCGGACGGCGCCGACTTTGACGAAGCTCCCACGGCACTTTCCTGGCTTCTCCTCGAAGCTGATGATCAGTATCCCCAAGCGAGAAACGATCGGAATTCTCTCGATGGAGTTGATCTTTCCGACTTGTCTGATGCTGATCCGAGCCAACTATTGGCCGCTTTCCGTCTTGCCGGTGCATTCGAGAGACTTGTCGTTCAGATTGCTAAGGACCCCAAATTGCTGATGGGATATATAGCGGGCGATCAGCCTTTGAGTATCTTATCTCAGAGAGCCTCTCGTTTAGTCGTCCAGAAGGCTTTTGCAAGCATCGCTTCCAAATGGTTTGGGGCTTGTACGAGTAACGATAGCAAGGCCGACGGGGAAAAGTGGGGCGGCGGAGGACGTTGGTATGTGGATGCCGAAACAATGTCCTTGTGCTACATCCCGATGACTCATGATGACGCCTTACTGGCTCGCCTCCATGAGCGGGCGCTCAAGTCCGACGCCCAAGCTCTAAGGGCCGAGTTGAACACCGATGCACGATGCAACAAGTGTCATACATCTCATGAAGCTTTAAGCACGATGCACTGGAAAGCCCGTCCGCGAGTGGCCAAACATGAATTCACTCGTTTTAACCATCGTCCTCACCTGATCGCGAACCAGGGGCAGGGCTGCTCGACATGCCATGTGATTGGGAAGCCGAGCGCAAATTCAGACCGGAACGCGTCGAACCCTGGGCATCACGTCGGCAGTGGTTTTGAGTCGATGAGCCGCAAAGATTGCTCGAGTTGCCATGGCGAGGATCAAGGAACGAATCGCTGTGTTGATTGTCACAACTATCACATCGGCTACGACCTCAAGGCTGACAAGGGGCATTGATCATCAAATTGAAAGAGGGCACATGGAGAATCGCTCCAAGTGCCCTCTTTTAAGTTGATGATCGAACGGTTCTTAGTTGAGTTGGAAACTCTCAACGTCAGAAAGGCAGATGCCGAATGGCAAGCTGTTTCCAGATGGTGTTGCTGTGGTTCCAGCAAAATCCAAGGACAGAGCTTGGACATAGATGTCGAAGCCGACTAAGTTTGGCGGCAGCATTGGCGGCAATGTAATCGTGGAATTTGCTGTACCGGTCATGTCAGTGAACATGGTCCAGAATGGAATTAGTGGGCTCTCGATACCGAGTGTGATGACTCCGCCAATGTCTGTTGGGCCGGCTGTTGCGCTGCCGAGCAAAAAGACAGGTGAGAACATGGAGGCGCCGGTCACGTTGAAGGTCACGTCTCCGCCACCGGTTTGTGTTCCACCAATAGTCAAATCTGAACAAGCCTGGGCGCTGACTGAAACGCTGACTGCAGCGATCATGATGGCGATGAGTGCGAGCGATTGAAGATACTTCATGTCTTGAGATTCCTTAGCTAAGATTTTTGAGTGCTGGGATCGGCGCCCACATAGCTTATTAGTAATGACTCCTGACGTCACTTCTAAATATGTGAATTGGCTTAAACCATACTCTCTGTATGTCCACACTGTCCTGGATTGTCTCTAAGTTCTTGATATGAATTCACTTGCAGTCGACATGTTCTTGGCCGTAAAGGTGGATTCTGGCTGTATGCCCAAATTATTTTTCTTGGACCCGCCTGACGGCCTGACGGCCTGACG
>JBLINQ010000152.1:0-11988 GCA_047639315.1 Planctomycetota bacterium | reverse complement strand
CTCGAGCGAACCGTAGAAAGTGCGACCACGGTTGCCTTTTTGACTCTCGCATTTGCCCAGTTATGGCATGTCTTCAATATGCGAAATAAGTCTGCGCCATTCTTTCGCAATGACATTACCGAGAACTTTTGGATTTGGGGAGCTCTTGCGCTTTGCACTCTTCTCCTCTTCGGTGCCTTATTTATTCCGGTCGTTGCCGCTGTGCTTGAACTCCAAATTCCGACAATGACGGAATGGGCGTTGATTGGTGTATTCAGTATTATACCTGTGCTTGTTGGGCTTGTGGTGAGCGCCTTCGGTAGGCCTCGTCAGACGCTTGACATATGATGGACCTCATCGTTCTCATTGCGAGTCTTGCTGGCCTTTGGTGGGGGACTGAATTATCGGTTCGTGCCGCTCTTAGAATCGCAGAATCGCGGGGACTCTCTCAGGCCTTTGTCGGCATGACTGTTTTGGCAATCGGAACTGACGTGCCTGAGATGGTGATGGCGATTGTCGCGGCCGTTGGTCGTCTTCAGGGGGTTGAAGCATCTGGTCTTGTTCTTGGAAGTGCCATCGGCAGCTGTATGGGGCAGATTGCCATGGTCCTCGGTGTCGCCGGCCTCAGTGGTTATCTGACCCTCGGTGCCAAGCGGGTTTGGGCTGACGGCACCATGGTTCTCGGGTCAATCATTGTCTTTGCATTGGTCTGCCTTGATGGCGAAGTCAGCCGAGTGGAGGGTGGAATACTCCTAACCAGCTACGTCGTTTACTTCATTTCCTTGATTCGTCGTGAGAGGGCGCCCGCGCCGAAATCCGAAAGACGAATCCCATGTCTGAAAGACTTTGGTAAATGTGCTGTTGGACTCGTGCTCGTCACCGGATTCTCCCATGCTTGTATCCGCTCGGCATTGGCGCTGGCGGAAAGTTGGGATCTTGGACAGACATTGATCGGGGTTCTCATTGTCGGCTTGGGTACAAGTCTTCCGGAATTAGCCTTGTCTCTTGGTGCCGTGCGCCGGAAAGCGGGAGCCTTGTCGGTCGGCAATATTCTCGGCAGCAATGTTTTTGACATGCTGGTGCCTCCGGGAGCGGCCGCACTGATTGCCGGCATCAACGCCGATATCCCAGGGTTGCTGAATTTTGACATTCCGGCCCTTACCTTCGTGAGTGTGGCAGCTCTCGTTTTCTTTCTGCGCAAGCGAGGATTGCAAAAACTTGAGGCGTGGACACTTCTATTCCTCTACATAACCTATGTGACCGCGCGAATCCTCTGGGTTTGAGTCTGGACTGAAATTGACGCCCCTGTTTATTTGAGTCATAGTGGCCAGTAGCCGATGTTTGCCAAACGCCAGTGTTTGAAACACCAGCAAAGCAAAGTCTCGAATCACACACGAGGTTCCTCTCATGAACAAGTTGATCATCGCACTCGTCTTCCTTCTGTTGACGCCCCAAATTGCGGCTTCACAGACAAAGCTCATTTTGAAAGGACTCGACGACGCTGCTCCATTGGCGCTGACTGCGGCAGCGACCGAGTCTCGCCTTTTGATTGATGTTGTTATGAAGCCCGAGTGGCATCTCTACGCCAAGGACATTGGTGGCGGGCAGCCTGTCGCCGTGATTATGGCCAAAGACAGTGGCTTTGTTTCTGCCGGTGAATTGGTCATCCCGAAGACCGGTAATGGCCAATTGATCAAGACTTTTTGTCTCGAGTTACCGATCAGGCGGAAGGCGACTGGGGGGCAGCTCAAGGCCAACTTCAACTTCATGGCGTGCGATCCATTGATGTGTATGCCACCGATGTCTGTCGAAATCACAGGGACAGTTGTTGGGAAGGCCTCCATCAAAGTACTTCTCGCCGTTGATGTGGAAGACGAACGAAGTAAACGGATCAAAAATTTCCTCGGTGAGAATGGTCTTGTCGCAACCGTGCGCACGTATGGGGCAGCGACTCAGGCCGAATGCGACGCCCATGATGTAGTGCTGTTTGATTCGAAGAGGTTCCGCAAGACGGCCCGCGGGGCTCGACAAGCCGCGATTGATTTTCCCAAGACAAAGACACCGATGGTGGCCGTCGGATTCTTAGGGACCGAGCTGATTGAGGCTCATGGTCTCGCCATGACTTCCGGGTACATATGAATTTGCATGGATAACATGGGCCACGGGTTGGCCCTCAACCATGTCATTTTTAATAGCCCCCACAAGGCAAACTTCGAAACCGTCGTGATGGATCGTCCTAAGCAATACGAGGGATTGACTTCGCCTCTTTATCCAAAAGGGGTTCCAGGAAAGTACAAGCTCTCCGCGTTCGAGAAGAAGAAGCCTGAAATGTCGAACCCAACGATCGTAAGCCATGAAGGGTTCTTTACTGATATCCCAGGATTCGAAAACCTTGCAGAAGGCAACTCTGCCAAGATGCTCGGCAGCCTCGCAATCGCGAGACAAGGAACTTACTTGTATTGGGGCTATTCCGCCGATCCAGATGAACTCACCGATGGTGCCAAGAAGGTACTGCTCAATTCTCTTCATTATATGAAAGGCAAGCGAGCGAGCATTACGGTTCCATTTGTTTGCAAGACACGGAAGGTCTTCTGGGTTTTCACGATCCTCGGCAAAGAAAAGGGTTACAAGCGTGGGGTGGAAGAGCACTTTCCCGGTAGTCTCGTTGATTCAGCGAAACAAGACTACACCCCGACTTTTGACGGTGCCAAGGCTTGGGTCGACAAATACTTGCCTTATGTCTTCAGCGGAAAGGGCGAACATCATCGCCATAAACGCTACAAGAACCTCTTCGAAATCGACCGCGACGCGATGGCGCTGAAAACGCCCAATCGAGAACGTGCCAGTCTTGAAAAGTGGGTGGCCCTCGCCGACGGGAAAAAGAGCGAAGAACGAGCACTCGCATTGAGTTGCCTCAAGCGATACGTCCACCCCGAGATCTATCCTAAGGACGGCGATTGGAAGAAGTGGTTGGCAACCCACGGCAAAAGGATCGCTTTCATTGATTCTTCTGGCTTTTGGTGGCAGGAAAGCCCTGTTGTGCTCGAGCGTGAACAGGCAATCAAGTAGCGAATCAAGCGAGTCGATGCAGGGTTCGATAGCGTGTCGGAGATCTTCAGCAGGGTGGCTGATTGCGTTCGGAGCCCTTAAGGAAACCAATGATCCCCGCTGGCTGCATGTACAAGAATGTCGCTTCCATGCCTGAATGGTGCAAGCCTAATCACGTTAAAGACATCTATCCCCTGAGCCCCTGACTCATCCGAGATTTGAAGCCGTCCGGGTGGCTGTCAAGTTCTTCAAGATCCCCGCGCACCAGAGGAGAAAATTCTCGATTGGATCGAATAGTCTCGTTCGTCAAAAAGTTATAAACCTCACGTGCTTTCCTAGTGCTCGTTGGTGGGAAACTAAAAGGAACGAACTGAGAGTAGTCATGATTGAATGCGATCTCGGAATTGCCAATATTCACAATCTTGCGAGTTTCTGGGCGTCCTGCGGAGTAGAACAGAACCTCGGTAGTAGCGCCGTAACGTTCTCTCGTTCCACTCTGTGGCCCGGACGCCTGTGGTTTGAATACGAGGCGACTCCAAGTGCCCTGGACGCCGAATCAGCGCTCGAACTCTTGGCCCGAAACACAAAGGATGGGCTATTGCCCATTTGGAATATGGGATCAGATGAGTATCGAGACAGGTTGATTCGTGCTGGTTATGAAGTCCAATTAGAACAAGTTGCCATGGCAATGGCATTAGATCGGGATTCAATTGACCTGACATCATCGAAGGATGACAGTCACTTCGATTTCATAACCATTGATTCGGAACCTGGTATCCGAGCATGGACAGAAGCCGCCTCTCGCGCTTTTGGGTATCCGATAGACGAAGCGTCTATCGCGAGGAGTTTCAAAGACCCTCATTGCGTTCTCGTGGCAGCTCTCCGCGACGGAAAAATGGTCGGCACCGGCTTGCGCTTCGACACGGATATGGTTGCTGGCTTCCACATGGTTGGCGTCGACTCCTCCAATCGGCGACAGGGTCTCGCCAAGAAGATCATGCACTACATGCTCGGACAGGCCCTTGAGGATGGCGTCCAATTCAGCACGCTTCAGGCATCCCAAGCGGGGGAGTCTCTCTACCTCAAACTTGGATACAAGAGGCAATTCGTGATCCAAACACTCGGGCGAGCACATTGAATTCGATTTATCGACGTTGGCTCCTTTGCCGATGATGGCACTTTGGGTCCTGACTCGACTTTCTCCGCTTGCTTCATAGGATAGATGATCTGTTGGTTGATGTGAGCGTGGTGATCCATTGCTTCATCACCATTGTCCTTCGGAAACTCCTAAGTGCGAAATTTGGAGGTTGTCTATGCCTGGCGGTTACTCAATTGATCTTGCCCTCGACCTCGTTCTGGAACGAAGCGTGGATGTGAGTCCAGAAAACCTCTGGCGCGCATGGACCGAGCCAGAACTTTTGATGCAGTGGTTTACGCCCGCTCCTTGGGAAACGATTGCTTGCGAGATTGATCTGCGACCCGGGGGTATTTTCAGTACCACGATGCGTTCACCAGAAGGTGAAATTCTGCCCGCGGAACCAGGGTGCTTCCTGGAGGTCGTAGCGAATCGGAAATTGGTGTACACGGACGCGTTGGGTCCTGGATTTCGGCCGAAGGGAAGTGCGTTCTTCACCGCTGCGATTCTTTTGGAGCCAGAGAATGCCGGGACGCGCTACACAGCCATCGCCAAGCATCCGGACGAGCAACGAAAATCAAGCCACGAAAAAATGGGGTTTCACGAAGGGTGGGGGAAAGCTCTTGATCAGCTTGTTGCCCTTGCCTGTCAACTGTAAGGGAGACCGTCGAAATGGCGACAGCAGATTCCTATTGGATTCTCAAGACGACCAGTTCAAATCCTCTGTCTTCGTTCTATCTCGTTCAAGAAGATGGCAGCGTGAAGGAGGTTCAGGCACGCGCCGTTCTCTTTGCCGACGGGCATAATGGGCTGTGAATTTCTCAGCATTCGGACCCAAGTAGCCCAAGTCGCTGCGGAACCCGGCGTCCGCCAAAAGATTCCGTTCTATTTCTTGGCAGGACTATCTCTCTCAGAAGTTGCCAAGAAGGTCGGGTGCGCTCGATCTTCCTTATGGGAAAATCTTAAACGAGCTCTTGGTCAACTGCGATTGGTTCTTCCCGACTCTGGAATCTGACAATTGTATTTTGGGTCTCCGCCCAAGAAGGCTATAGGACAGGGGAAACATCGCCTGTTTTGTTGTTTCCCTAAGATTCAACGGCGAACGATAACCTCGTTCAACCAGGCTCGCCACTTACTTGAATCGAAGCCAATGGTCTGCCCAGAGATTTTGCGAAGTGCGATGACGACTGCTGTTTGCATTTCCCCCGGGGGGAATTCATCCAAGAGCGGAATAAGAAGAGATGCAGAATCTTTGTCTTTTACCATTCCGGTGTAGCGAATTGCTGCGGTTCGAATTTTTCGATTAGACGCGCGGATCAGCTTTCGAGCTTTGGGAAGAAATTCTCTCAAGCGTAATTTTCCGGCGCATTCGAATGCCGCAACCTTCGCGCCGATTCTTCCACGATCAAGTGTTCTTTCTAATACCACTCTTGTGTCTTTTGCTAAGGCTCTCGAGAGGTGTGCGAAGAACATCTCTGCAACGTTACCATTTAGACGAGGAGCGATCTTCAAAGAACGTTCAATGAGATTCAGTTTGTCTTCAGGGGTTTTGACTTGCATCTTCGAGAGGACACGTAGCGCCCGCGACATCAACCAAAAGTCACCATCGGCGAGAGAGTCAAAAGCCAGATCAACCATCCGAGGATCATGCGGTACGAGTTCAATGGCAGCGTCGAGTGCTCTCCGACGAACCGAAAGAGACTTGTCCTTCGTCAAGTCGAAGACCATGCTGCCCAGTTTCTTCCCGTACAGAACTTTTGCGATGAGAATGGCCTCAGACCGTACTGTCTCATCCTCATGCTTTAGGAGCTGAATCACCACTGATCCTGAGGACTTATCTTTGAGATTCTTAAGGCAACGCAATGCCCAAACAATCTCGGCTGGTTGACGATCTTGGAGCCCGTCAAGGAGAAACGGTGTCACCATGCTTCCATCTGAAACAACCTGCTTCGCCGATGAGAGCAGCCCGGAAGAGCTACTTCTTGCGTTGGCAAACATCTCGTTGACGTGATTCTCCATGCTACTTGACTGAGCATCTAACGTCGTCGCAATAAGCAACGACAATGTGAGAGAGAATATGACGCTCCTAAGAGCATGAAGTGTTTTCATCGTTTTCGTCTAACCTCGTACTAACCTGTCGCTGTCGAAATGCTAAATATCGAGTGCTGCCTTTCTCCACGACAAGACTCGCGCCCGCGAGCTGCCGTTGCCTCCTGGCAAGCCGCCCAAGACGGACGAGCTGTACAAAATATCTGCACCACCATTGCCAAATGCATTGCCGATACTCTCATCTGAAAAAGACATGAATGCCCCAACCAGAACAAAGTCTCCATTCACGTGCTCTACGAAGTCGGCCATGAGCATGCCACGAAACGCTCCGTGGACGTTTTTCATGACTGCAGTTCCGGTGCTATTGTGGTGGACGACCAGAGACGGTGGATCGTTGAACCCATTGCCGAGGTCGACAGGTTGCCAAAGGTCGAATTCGGCGAATAGAACAACTCCCCCTGGAACATTGCCGCCGTTGCTACTGATGTAGTTGTTTAATTCTGTCTCGGAATCAAAGTAGGTGCCAGCCGCCTGAGCGATCTGTTTCAGAGTGTCCTTGGGTAGGCCAAACATGACATCGGGATCACTCGGGAAATTGCTGGTGTCTTCGTCGATCAAGCCATCCCCGTCATTGTCGATTCCATCGAAGAGCTCTTCGTCGGTGAGAAGGTCGCCGTCGTTGTCGACTCCATCCGCCCAGCTGGCAAATTGTTCGAAGGACCCAGGGGCGGCTGGACCATTCGGTGCTGATCCGACCCCGCCAATGGTTGAGGAACCATTTTGGGCAACGGTTTGAGTTGTCGAGATGCCAAAGACGCCGGGCCCAACAATATTGTTACCCCATTCGTCCCAATCTCGTCCATCGACATTGATGTTGCCTGAAGTGAGAACTGGGCCTTCGGCTGTAACGGCCGCTCGGGCACTTAGATTCAG
The DNA here is from genome assembly GCA_047639315.1 of Planctomycetota bacterium. GTDB lineage: Bacteria > Planctomycetota > DRQF01 > S139-23. Next base: position 4,844 of record JBLINQ010000152.1, on the reverse strand, counting down.
GGCACCGGCCGGTATCATTTGCACGACGCATTCAATAGCTTGAGATGTGGTACCGAAGGTCCCGTTTGAGTGGATGCGATAGAGATTTCCGCCGAGATCTTCAACAAGCGTGGTTGCATTGCGTGCGTCTGCGCCTTGAAACGAAAGTGCGCCTAACCCGTCGCCGTCGGTATCAACTCCAGCCTTGAGTTCCGCGATGGAAAGGTATGTCGCTTCTTCAGCAACCAATCTTGCTCGCATGAGGTTCTTTTCGGAAGCAGATGAGATTCCGAATTGAAATGATGCACTTAGGTAACTCATAGACAGAACCACGACTACAATCACTAAGAAGATCGTAGTCACCATGACGGTACCGGATTGCGTCGAAAATTTATTCATGCTTCTGCTCCAAATTCTTCAGGTCGTGACAGGAGAACCAGCAATTGGGACCTGATGGTAGACGGCCGAACAGGGAATTGTACCTCTTAATCGGAGCTGTGGTCGGACGAATATAGATTCAGCATGAATCTCACAGCCTCTTGGAAAAACCCAGGGTATCCTTTGAGCGTTGACTCACATATACGGGAGAGTTTCTCTTGACAATGCATGACGAAAAAGAAACGCGGGAATCTGGATTCACGATCGTGGAAGTGGTGATGGCGCTTTCTCTCATGGCCGTGGGGATGCTCTCGCTCTTAGGAACGATGAGCTCTGCGGGGCAAGCAGACGAAGCTGTTCGCAAGAGATCACTTGCCTTTGATGCCGCACACGGAATTATCCAAGGTGTAATTGCCGATTCTCAAGAGAGAGGCATTGAAGACTTTGTCAATTGGTGGGGCGACCCAGCCAATCAGACGTTCACGGTCGAAGGATTGGAGAATCCACTTGTGGATGATGTCGATGCCTTGGCCATTGTCACAATCGACGCGACTGACCCGGAGCGTGTTGCCGTTCAAGTCTTGGTCTCTTGGAGCGATGCCGGCCGCACCGAGCAACTGATTATTCCCTATACACTGACGGGTCTCGAACAATGAAGTATGAAAACGCCCTCTTCCAGAAGGGATTCACGATCATAGAGATTGTCGTGTCCATCGCATTATTCTCGATGGGAATGCTCGTTGTTCTTGGCAGCCTTAATACAGCAACGTCGCAATCAAAGTCGGGTATCTCAAGGGTCATGGCTGCGGATTCGAGCTCGACGCTCGGACCTCGGTTGATGGAGATGCTGAGCGAAAGTTCGATTTTGCATATTGATACAGCGGCCCGAGTTACTCTTGTCGACGATGGAATCATTTTTCAAAGCGACCGATTCAATTCGTTATCGATGAATCAATGTCCTTCTGCGACTTGTGGGTTTCATACACGGGCAGATCTTACAACAATTGAATCTAAACTCATCTGCGGTCATGAACATCGAGATGGAATGGGCTTCGGTGGAGTCACTCGTGGTAAGAATTTTCCATCGGACATCACTGAGTGTCCTTATGACGGGAACCTTCTGCAGCAGTCTTGTAGCCTGGATGGTGTCAAGATGTTGGCGGCTCGGTCAAATGGGCAATTTGCGACTCGGGATGGGAAGCCACATTGGAATACCATGCTCTTCATTTTCCCCAGAGCAAATGCGGATGGCTTTTGTGACTTAACTGTAACTGAACTGCGTATTTCCGACCTGTTTGATAGTGGTGTGATCGAAAGTACTTGGACGCGGTGGCAGGCCGATGATGTCGACTTTGTTGATCTGCTCGACTTTGGCACGGATGGAACAACCGATGGGGCGCCGGATGGAAGCGCGCCAGTCTCAGTTGCGGGTTGCGATAGCAACTACGAACGCTTTGTCATGCTTTCGGGTGGGAACGTACAGAATGTGATTTTCGAGAAGACACTTGGCGCGGTCGGCGACCCCATTTACCGACGCGTTGATATCGAAATTGATCTAACAACCGGAAAAATCGCTTTTCGCTTTGAGCACCATGAGAGCATCGGAGTAAGTTGGCAGTCGTCTGGTACCATCACCCGTCCGCCAAGAATCCTAACGAGTCGATTGACCGAGTTTGCTGTGTCTACCGAACAGTCTTCTCCAGAGGACGCCGTAAACAACCCGCTCGGGTTAGATTCGTCGGTCGTTCGGGTCCATGTTGGAACCACCCATCGTAAGGTTGTTTCCCAAGTAACGAGTTTTGACCATCAAGTGCAAACGATTCGTGTATTTCCAAAGAACTAATCATGCAAATCAGCAACCCAACGATTCTTATTCTCAGCGCAATTGTCATTTTTTCTGCAGCTGGAGTGCCTTGGCTATGTAGTCAAGAGCCGACGCCACGTCGCGAACTGACGTCGACGCAGTGGGGACAAATTGTTGCCGAATTCGAAGATGACTTTCCAGCTCGGACTTTACTCGGTGGCGTCCCAACTCACCGATTTGAAGCCGCCCTTAACGACCGAGACATTACTTGGTGTCAGTTCCGAAGGGGCGCTATTGCGGTTCGCACGAGTTACAATCTGCAGGCCCAGCCGGTGAATTCCATGACGATCCTAATGCCCTCGGGCTACGATTCCCCGCGCATGCAGGATCATGGGGGAGTGCCGAAGACTGACGTGGACTTCCCTATCGAATTTCGATTCGTTGAATCTCTCAATCGGCGGCTCATTGCCGAACGTTAATTCGACTACTTGCCTATGCCTTCCGAATTCTCCGTGGCTTTCCATACTCTGTCCCGGCCCGAGAGTGTTCGGAGTCTCACATCTGATCCCATGCAATGTGCCCGGCTCGAATGCCGTCTTGCGGATGAACAAGTCATCATGCGACTCTATTGAACTATATATATGCCAAGTACTGAGGTGTGGTGTTTAGGGTTGAATGGCCCTTCAAGAACACGAACCCTGAACCAACTGGGTGAGAGAAGTTGTGACCGAATCCAACGATGTCCATCGAGTTGCCTTTGTTTCGATACCCATCGGCGTCCCGTGGCCCGATAGGGCAGAATCAAGAAATAGACTTCATTATTGACCTACTCACCCATACACTTGCTGAGCCGTTGCTCAGTTTTTTTGTGATCGACGGTTTGGCGTGGTCGTCAGTCGACAACTCACGCTGTCATTCTGCGAAAGAAGAAGTGGTCATGACCATCAAGATTATTCTGTGAAGATATCAGCAATTCGAATTGGGATTTTTCTACTTGGACTCGTTCTTGTCGCGTCGGATTTCGTTCGCGCCCAGACCGTCATCAATCAGTCGTTTACTGGCAGCCACCCTGGAGGCGGTTTCGGGACTTCACCTGAGAACGCTGGTGACGTGAACGGCGATGGTGTCAACGACGTTATCGTGGGGGCCCCTTCACACGGGATTTCTGGCGGTGCTCAGTCATCGGCATTAGGCGCCGCTTTCGTTTTCTCCGGAGCAACCGGGATGCGGCTCTACCGAAAACTCGGCACACAAGGGGGCCATTTTTTTGGTGATCTCGTTGCGGGTGCAGGCGATCTTAACAATGACGGTTTCGGCGATTTCCTTGTTCATGAGCGTTATGGCCTTCCTAAGTGGAACCTCTTTTCAGGCATCAACGGGCAACTCATACGCGTGTTCTCATATGCCGATGGCTTGGTCACCAAAAGAGACTTTGACTCCGACGGCATCCCGGATCTTGTTTTGGGCTATCCCAATTCGGGTCCTAACGGAGCCTTTTCCGGTGCGATCCGAGTGCGCTCAGGTATCGACAACAGTTTGCTCTATCAGATCAACGGGATGAATACCGGGGCGCGATACGGAAAGCCCAGACGGTTCGATGCGATTGATGACGTGGACGGCGACGGCGTGCCAGATCTTGCGGTTATAGATGAGAGTCCAAATACGAGTGGGGGCGTACCGGGATCTTGCCATCTGTATTCAGGCATTGATGGAACTATCTTGCATACAATCTTGCCTATAGTCGCCTCTGGTCAGTTCTTCACCGTCGAGCAGTTTGGAGATTTCGATCAAGACGGCTTCGGTGATCTCGCGATCTTAAGTGGGGATACGACTTCCCCGGCGACGAGTTTCATAGTTCACGCGGTTTACTCAGGCGTGGATGGGGCTGTTCTTTTCCATGTGAATGGCGCGTCGTCGTTTGATCTCACCTTTCTTCGGAGCTTGGGCGATATCAATGGCGATGGGCGGCGAGACTTTGGAGTTTCGCTTGCGGCTGTAAGAGATTCCTTGGGGCAAATAACGGTCCCAGCCAGTTTAGAGATTCATTCTGGTTTGGATCAGTCAATTTTGTTTACTCTTGCTCCCCAGACCCCACTCACCGCTTACAGCTTCGGACAGAACATGCGCAACATGCCCGATCATAACGGCGACGGTTTCGACGATTTGCTCATCGGTCAGGTCGATGCAAATGGGGTGTTTCAGGTTCAAATCCATGTGGTCCCAACTTTGCCAATCTTGAAATACAAATCAGATTCCGGGGATACGTCATTAGAGCTTGACTGGGTGCCGACGAATGGAAGCGTCCATGACCTGACAGGCCGACTATGTTGCAGTGGAGCAAGCCCCGGAAGTCTGGGACTCTACGGTGTTAGCCTAGCGCAAGTCGATCATCCGCTGTCATTCGGCTTCCCTCTACTCATAGCCAACGACCCAGTAAATTTACTCGCGGTCGGGAGCTTCGGATTCGACATCCTTGGCAAAATCGAATCGTCAAGTTTCTCTCGGAGTCAACCTGGGATTGCGGGGTCAAACTTGCACATGCAGTTTTTTGAAAGCTCGCCCAGTTTCGCTTCATCGAATGCGATTCGTTTGCTCATGGGGCCATGATTTTCCGCCATATTTGACGAGTGAATGAGTTTTCAATGATTGATCAATGAGAGGCCACACTTCAAGCGGAGCGTGG